>NZ_VJZE01000227.1 GCF_009377205.1 Streptomyces phyllanthi | reverse complement strand
GGGCGGGAGTGTGACGACCACGTGAGAACCTCCAGTGAGGTCGCGGGAGTGGTGGGCTTCCAGGAGGCCGGGCCTACGACGCTGCCGCGCGCAGGAACTCGATGGAGCGGCGGGCCACTTCGGGGGCGTCGAGGGAGCCGCCCTGGATCTCGACGGAGACCAGACCGCGGTGCTCCAGTTCGCGCAGGGCCGACAGCACGGGCGGGAAGTCGATCTCGCCGGCGCCGAACTCGAGGTGCTGGTGGACACCGCGCCGCATGTCCTCGATCTGCACGTTCCGCAGCCGCGGGGCGGCCAGGGACACGCAGTCGAGCACGGGCCGCTCCTCCACGCAGTGCGCGTGCCCGATGTCCAGGGTGATCCCGAACCGTTCGTGCCCCTCGACGCGTTCGGCGAGTTCCAGGCAGCGCTCGACGGTGTCGACGAACATGTACGGCTCCGGCTCGAAGGCCAGCGCCACGCCGTACTTCTCCGCCGTCTCCAGAACCGTCCCGACACCGACGGCCAGTCGCTTCCACGCGTCCTGTTCCGGCAGCCCCTCCGGCGCGGGACCGCTGCAGAGGTGGACGGTGGGCGACCCGAGGTCGGCCGCGATGCGCAGGGCGCGCCGCAGCAGGTCCACCCGGAGCTCGGCTCCGTCGGACATCAGCGTGGGGAGGTGCTTGCCCCAGGGGTGGAGGAAGTAGGGCGCGCCGGTCTCGACGGTGACGTCCAGTCCGTGCCGCGCGAGGTGTTTGGCCAGCACGGCCACGCGTCGGGTCAGGTCGTCGGTGTACGGGTCGAGGTGCACGTGGTCGAGGGTGAGGGCCACTCCGTCGTACCCGAGGTCGGCGAGGACGACGAGGACGTCGGTCAGCCGGTGGTGGGTGAAGCCGTTGGTGCCGTAGCCGAATCTGAGTGGGGTGGGGGGAGGTTGCATACGGACGGTTCCTCAGCGAGGTCTCGGTGGGGTCAGGTGGGGGATATGCGCCGGGCCAGCCGTCGCGCCAGGGGGTGCGCGACACCGAGCGCGGCGGCGACGGCCGGTGCTCCGCCGCGTGCGGTGAGCGCCGCCTGCAGGGGCATCAGTCCGAGGATTCCGGCGCCCACGGCCCGCCGTACGTTCTCCCCGGAGGGCTCCCGCACGGCGCGCGCCTGGGCCGTCCCGTACGTGCCGAGGTAGGCGAGGGCGCCCGCGGCGACCACGCCGGTACGAAGCACGGCCGGCCAGGTGCGGGAGGTGGCCGGGAGGCGCCCGGTGCGGGTGGCCGCGGCGCGCACGGCGGGGAGCGCCGTGGCGAGCGCCGTCGTCGTGGAGACGGCGAGGGTCGCGGTCGGCAGGCGGGCGGGGGCGCCCGAGATCTCGTGGCGGCTGAGGGCGGTGAGCGTGTAGGTGTGGGCGCCGACGAGGGCGGCGGGTACGGCCCCGCGGAGCAGCGCTTCGCCGACAGAAACGTTCCCCCTCGGCCCTTTCCCTGGGGCCAGCGCACCGGTCAGGACATCCAGCGCTCGGGCCCCCGCCATGGCCGCCGCGCCCGCCGGGCCGGCCTTGAGCCTCAGGTCGTACGACCACACCAGGCCCGCCAGCGGGAGCGCTCCCACAAGGCTCCTCCGCCCCCCGGCGACGGCCGCGAGCCCGAGACCCGCCGCGGTCAGCCCGCCCGCCACGGCCAGCGCGGTACGGCGGGGTACGCGACCCGAGGGGATCGGCCGTCGGGGGCGTTCGACGGCGTCGACGGTGGCGTCGGCGTAGTCGTTGAGGGCCATACCGGACCAGTAGAGGCATATGGACGACCCGATGATTCCTAAGGTGCGGGCGCCCAGAGGGTGTCCGGCTGCGACCGCTCCCGCGATCACATCACCGGGGACACTCAGCGCGGCCGGCGCCCTGACGAGCTCCGCGAGATCGGCGAGGCGCACAGCAGACCGGGATCCGAAGCGGAGAGCCGCTTTCCGATCTTTCATGTCCGCACTTTACTCGCGGCACTTGAACCCTCAGTTATCTACTACCAGGTAACGGGAGTGACAAAGACGACAGCGATTTCCCTTTTCGTCAACTCTCAACCAGGTGTAAAGGGGGGTCATTTGGGCTGGGCCCGCAGCCGTCTCCACACCGCCTTGGCCGCGTTGTGCCCCGACATGCCGTGCACACCGGGTCCCGGCGGAGTAGCCGACGAGCAGATGAACACCGCTGGATGCGGGGTGCTGTAGGGCCGGAGGGAGAGCCTGGGCCGGAGCAGGAGCTGGAGCCCGGAGGCCGCGCCACAGGCGATGTCCCCTCCGACGTAGTTGGCGTTGCGCGCGGCCAGTTCGGGCGGTCCCGCGGTCGCCCGGGCCAGCACACGGTCACGGAACCCCGGTGCGAAGCGCTCCAGTTGGCGCTCTATGGCGTCCGTGAGATCGCCGGTCCAGCCGTTGGGAACGTGGCCGTACGCCCAGAAGACGTGCTTGCCCTCGGGAGCCCGGGTGGGGTCGGCGACGCTGGGCTGCACGGTGATCAGGAAGGGCGGGTCCGGAGCGCGGTCCCCGCGGGAGGCCGCGTACAGGGCGGCGCCGATCTCCGACTCGCCGGCCGCGACCTGGACGGTGCCGGCGCCGCGCGCCTCCTCGGCCGTCCATGGCACGGGGCCGTCCAGCGCGTAGTCGACCTTGAAGACGCTCGCCCCGTACCGGTACGTCTCGTAGTAGCGGCCGAAGCCCGCGATCCGGGCCAGGGAGGCCGGGGAGGTGTCGAAGACGTACGCGCGCGCGGGCGGGAGATCGTCGAGGCGCTTCACCTCGTAGTCGGTGTGGACGGTGCCGCCGAGGTCCTGGAGGTACGCGGTGAGCGCGTCCGAGACGGCCTGCGAGCCGCCGCGGGCGACGGGCCAGCCGCCGGTGTGCGCGGCCAGCGCGAAGACCAGGCCGACGGCGCCGGTGGCGAGCCCGTCGAGCGGGGCCATGACATGGGCGACCAGCCCGGCGAACAGGGTCCTGGCGCGCTCGTCGCGGAAACGGCGCGTCAGCCAGGTGGACGGCGGCAGGCCGACCAGCCCGAAGCGGGCCAGGGTGACCGGGTCGCGGGGCAGCGCGGTCAGCGGCAGGGACATGAAGTCGCGGACCAGGGTGTCCCAGCGGGGCAGGAAGGGCTCGACCAGCCTGCGGTACGTCCCGGCGTCGCGCGGCCCGAACGAGGCCGCGGTCTCGGCCACCGACCGGGACAGCACGGCGGCCGTCCCGTCGAGGAACGGGTGGGCCATGGGGCGCTCGGCGTGCAGCCACTCCAGGCCGTACCGGTCGAGCGGCATGGCCTTGAACGCGGGTGAGTTGACGCCCAGGGGATGGGCGGCCGCGCAGGGGTCGTGGCGGAAGCCGGGCAGCGTCAGCTCCTCGGTACGGCAGCCCCCGCCGACGGTGTCCCGTGCCTCGAACACGGCCACGGAGAAGCCCCGACGGGCCAGCTCCACGGCAGCCGTCAGTCCGTTCGGCCCCGCACCCACCACGACCGCATCGAGCATCGACGGCACCTTCGGACTCCTTCGTCAGCCGATGGCCACTCCTGATCAGGATATGCCGGGGGACCGACAGGCCCGGCCACGGGTGGTGTGCGGCGGGTGACAGGGTGCTCGCGGTGCGGGTCCGTCAGATCGGGCCCCGCAGGTCAGGCTCCGCCCGACAGCAGTCCCGCCACCCGGCGAGCCGTGGCCTCGTCCCGGGCCGCGGTGAACGGCAGGGCGTTGGAGCCGGTAATACGGAACGGCTCCCCCGCGCGGGTCAGATGCGTGCCGCCCGACTCCTCGACCAGGAGGAGGCCGGCGGCGTGGTCCCAGGCCGCCTCCCAGGAGAAGGCAGTCGCGTCCAACTCGCCCCGGGCGATGGCGAGATACTCGAGGCCCGCCGACCCGCACGGGCGCGCCGCGACTCCTTCGGTGCACAGGCTGAGCAGGTCGCGCTTCTGTTCCTCGGTCGTGTAGTCCGGGTGGGACATGGCCACCCTCAGATCGTCGCCGGGCACCGGTGAGCCCGCGCGCAGGGGCTCTCCGTCGAGGGCGGCACCCCGGCCCCGTACGGCGACGGCGATGCGGTCGAGGGCCGGCGCGTAGATCCAGGAGGCCTGGACGACCCCGCCCTCGGCCAGCGCGACCATGGTGCAGAACCCGTCGTTCCCGTGGACGAACTGGCGGGTGCCGTCGACCGGGTCGACGATCCACACCGGCGCCTCGCCCCTGATCGCCTCGTACGAAGCCGGGTTGGCGTGCACCGCCTCCTCGCCGACCACGACGGAGCCGGGCAGCAGCTCGGTGAGCGCCTCCGTCAGATACAGCTCGGCCTTCCGGTCGGCGTCCGTCACCAGGTCGTGCGGGCCGCTCTTCTGGTCGACCTCGTGCGCGGCGAGCCGGCGGAAGCGCGGCATGATCTCCGCGGCGGCCGCCTTACGCACCGCTTCCTCGACGTCGGTGAGGCGCCGGGCGAGAAACTCGTCGATGGTTTCCGTGTCTTCGATCATGTCTCCATGAGAGCACGCACCACTGACAAATCCCGCCCTGCCGGTGCAGTGTGGGTGGAATCACCGTGAACACCGAAAGTCGCGGGGCGCCGGAGGCCCCTTGCCGGCAGCCGCCTTGAGGGACCCGGCGGTGTTCAGCGTCCGACCGCGTAGCCCTGCATGCCCCGCGGGTTCGCCGCCGCGGACAGCACACCGGTCTCCGGATCGCGGGCGACCGCGCACAGCCGGCCCTCGGACCAGGCGTCGCCGACCGTCACGTCATGGCCGCGCCGGCGCAGTTCCGCGACGACCTCGGCGGGCGTACGGGACTCCACGGTGACGCTGCCGGGGCGCATGCCGCGTGGGTAGAAGGAGCCGGGGAAGCCGTCGTTGTGCCAGTTCGGCGCGTCGACGGCGCCCTGGAGGTCGAGGCCACCCCGGACGCGGGGGCGCAGGGCGACCGCGAGGAAGAAGTGCAGCTGCCACTGGTCCTGCTGGTCGCCGCCGGGCGTGCCGAACGCCATGACAGGCACCCCGTCGCGCAGCGCGAGCGACGGCGTGAGCGTGGTGCGGGGGCGCCGGCCGGGGGTGAGGGAGTTCGGCAGGCCCTCGTCCAGCCAGGTCATCTGCAGCCGGGTGCCGAGCGGGAAGCCGAGTTCGGGCACGACCGGGTTGGACTGGAGCCAGCCGCCACTGGGCGTGGCCGCGACCATGTTGCCCCAGCGGTCGACGACGTCCAGGTGGCAGGTGTCGCCGCGGGTGCCCCCGTGCGCCGCGACGTCCGGCTCACCCGGCACCGGGGACAGCGGGCTCTTCGCGACCGTCGGCTCGCCGGCTCCCATCGGGTGGGAGCCGGGGTCGTCGGTGGCCACCACGCGCGCGTGGGCGCTCAGCCGCGGAACGCGCCCTCCGGGACCGCCGGGCCTCAGTTCGTACGAGGCCGTGTCACCGACGAGGGCGCGCCGCGCCGCGTTGTACTCCTCCGACAGCAGCTCGTCCAGCGGCACCTCGGCCGCGTCGCCGTACCATGCCTCCCGGTCCGCCATCGCGAGCTTGCAGCCCTCGACGAGCAGGTGCACGTACTCCGCGGACCCGTACCGGGGCAGTTCGGGCGGGAGCAGCGCGAGTTGCTGGAGCAGCACCGGGCCCTGGCTCCAGGGTCCCGCCTTGCACAGGGTCCAGCCGTTCCAGTCGTACGTCGCCGGCGCCTCGTAGGAAGCGGACCAGGACGCCAGATCGGCGGCCGTGAGCGTGCCGGTGTGGCGCTCGCCGCTCGTGTCCTTCGTGGGCCGCCCGGCCTGCCGTACGAGCGCCTCGGCGATGAATCCGGTGCGCCACACCTCCCGCGCCGCCTCGATCTCGGCCTCCCGGTCCCCGGCCCCGGACACCTCGGTGAGCAGCCTCTTCCAGGTGGCGGCCAGCGCGGGGTTGCGGAACAGCTCTCCCGCGCGCGGGGCCTTCCCGCCCGGCAGGTACACCTCCGCCGACGAGGTCCACTCCTCCTCGAAGAGGCCGCGCACGGTCTCGACGGTCTCGCCGACGCGCTCCACGGGAGCGTGCCCGTGCTCCGCGTACCCGATGGCGTACTTCAGCACATCGGCAAGGGACTTGGTGCCGTGGTCGCGAAGGAGCAGCATCCAGGCGTCGAACGCGCCGGGTACGGCCGCCGCGAGGGGCCCGGTACCGGGGACGAGATCCAGACCGAGTCCCCTGTAGTGCTCGATCGTGGCCCCCGCGGGTGCGACGCCCTGCCCGCACAGGACCCTGACCTCGCCGCCCGCCGGGGCAAGGACGATCGGGACCTCCCCCGCCGGGCCGTTGAGGTGGGGCTCGACGACATGCAGGACGAAGCCCGCGGCCACGGCCGCGTCGTACGCGTTGCCCCCGCTCTCCAGAACGGCCATCGCCGACTGCGAGGCCAGCCAGTGAGTGGAGGACACCATGCCGAAGGTGCCCTGGAGGGTGGGGCGGGTGGTGAACATACGGCCTCTCACCTCGCTGCTTCCGCGCATCGACCGGACCGATCGGCGCTCAGGGCCGGTCCTGGGGAGAATCTGGGGAGTTCGGGCCGGAGCTCTCCTCCCCCCGTTCCCCCAGCAGGCTATCGATCGCCATGCGCCCCTTCTTCCCTGCCTCCGGCACCGAGGGAAGCGTACGTGTGTCTCAGCACGTGGAACCCGTGGTTCAGGACCGCCCCGGAGCAGTTCAGCCTTGAAGCGTGAGGTACTCACGGCCAGGGAGTACCAGGCCGGGGCGGCTCACCACGACGGAGCCGCCCTACGCTCTGGCCGCCACCGGTGTGCGGTGCCGGGCCGTCAGTCCTGCTGCGCGGCGGTCCTGCGTCGGCGCAGCACCAGATAGCCGCCGGCGGTGAGCATCAGGGCCGCCGCGGTGGCGATGCCGATGGCGGGTCCGGCACCGGTGGCCGCCAGGTCACCGTCGCTGCCGCCGTTGGGCGTGGCCGACGCGTCGTCCGACGGCGTGCCGGAGGTCTCCTCGCACGGCTCGCTGGACGTGTCGGAGGAGGTCTTCTCGCAGGTTTCGCCGGAGGTGTCCTCGCAGGATGTGTCGGAGACGTCTGCGGGGGCTTCGTCGCACGGCTCGTCTGCGGGCTTCTCCTCCGGCTTCTCCTCCGGCTTCTCTTCCGGCTTCTCCTCCGGCTTCTCTTCCGGCTTCTCTTCCGGCTTCTCGGAGGGGGCCGACGCCGGCGCGGGGCAGGTGTGCGAGAGGTTGAACAGTTCCAGCTCACCGCCCTGCACCTCGGCGATGGCGGAGGTGAGTTCCGCGCCGGGTGCCGAAGCGACGTAGGCGTGCTTGTCGGACGGCGGTCCGAAGTCGGTGACCACCTGCTGTCCGCCGGGTTCGAAGGTCACGGTGAGCTTGACGAAGTGCGAGGAGTTGCCCGGCAGAACGAAGTGCCACCCGTCCTGGGCCGCCGAGATGCCGGGGCACTCGCTGTTGTCCTTCTGCGGCACACCACCGCTGGTGGAGGTGGCGGTACGCGGAAGTTCCTGGCGCAGCTGGACGGTGTAGGTGTCGTCGCTCGCGGCGGCGGGCACCGCGCCCGCGATCAGGAACAGGGCTGCCGCGGCGGGCAGAGCGATGAGAGCCCGAGAGGCCACGGACAACGAGGGCATGGGCATGGGCATGGCGGGAGTCCTCTGACGCAGATGAGGGATGCGGGCCGTGGGGGGCGGCTCAGCATCCTGGCTGCCATACGGCCTGGTCAAGGGCCCGGTTGTCCGTATTGTCGCCAGTTGTCCGCCCTGTTGGATCCCGGGCGGATAACAATTCACGGCTGCCACACGAGCCCGGCCCGGGTACGACAAAGGCCAGTGCCGCAGGGCACAGTGCGGCAGCTCCCCTTCGGCCGACCCGGCACGTCCAGGACGACGGACCGCACCCGAGCGAGCCTCCCACCGCATATACCGCCCATCAGCGCTGGCGTCCCTGCTTATGCGATCCCAGGTGACCTTTGCACCTTGCATATGCGGAAGTATGCTCGTCTCGACGTACGCACACCCACCGGACCGGTGAAGCAGCTGCCTCGCCGCGAGTCCGTAAGAAGGAGCAGATCCTTGATGACCCGTTCCGTGCGCCGGATCCGCCGCCCCCGCCGGATGTCGCAGGCGGCCGGTGCGAGTGCCGCCGCACTGCTGGCCCTGAGCGCCTGCTCCTCCTCCGACGGCTCCTCGACCGCCACGTCCGGCTCCTCGGGGCTCTCCGGCACCGTCACCGTGTTCGCCGCGGCCTCGCTGAAGGAGAGCTTCACGACACTGGGCGAGCAGTTCGAGAAGGAGCACCCGGGCACGAAGGTGACCTTCAGCTTCGGCGGCAGCGACTCGCTCGCCGCGAGCATCACCGGTGGCGCCCCGGCGGACGTGTTCGCCTCCGCCAGCCCCAGGACGATGGCGATCGTGACGGACGCGGGGGACGCCTCCGGTACGCCTGCCACCTTCGTACGCAACCAGCTGGAGATCGCCACCCTGCCCGGCAACCCCGAAAGGATCTCCTCCCTCAAGGACCTCACCAAGTCCGGTCTCAAGGTCGTGCTGTGCGACAAGGAGGTGCCGTGCGGCGCCGCCGCGCAGAAGGCGCTGGAGGCCGGCGGCCTCGAGCTGACACCGGTGTCGTACGAGCAGGACGTCAAGGCCGCCCTGACGAAGGTCGAGCTGAAGGAGGCCGACGCGGCGGTCGTCTACAAGAGCGATGTGGACGCCGCGGGTGACAAGGTGGAGGGCGTGGAGTTCCCCGAGTCCGCCGACGCCGTCAACGACTATCCGATCGCCCTGCTCAAGGACGCCCCCAACGCCGAGGCCGCCAAGGCGTTCATCGCGCTGGTGCGGTCCGCCGAGGGCCAGGAGGTCCTGACCGGGGCCGGGTTCCTCAAGCCGTGACCCAGGTCGACGAGTGCGGCCCCGTGCCCGGCCCCCCGACGGGCGGACCGCGACGCCGGCGCGGCCGGGCGGCCGTCTCGCGGCGGCGCAGCCCGGTTCCCCTGCCGTTGCTGCTGCCCGCGCTCGTGGGTCTGGCGTTCCTGGTCCTGCCGCTGATCGCCCTGCTCGTCCGCACCCCGTGGGCCGGTCTGCCGGGCCGGCTGACCAGCCCGGCGGTGTGGCAGGCCCTGCAACTGTCCCTGCTCTGCGCGACGGCGGCCACCGCGGTGAGCCTGGTGGTCGGCGTGCCGCTGGCCTGGCTGCTGGCCCGCGTCGACTTCCCGGGACGCGGCCTCGTACGGGCCCTGGTCACCCTGCCGCTGGTGCTGCCCCCGGTGGTCGGGGGTGTGGCGCTGCTGATGGCGCTCGGCCGCAACGGGGTCGTCGGGAAGTGGCTGGACGCGTGGTTCGGGATCACCCTGCCCTTCACCACCGCCGGGGTCGTGGTCGCCGAGGCGTTCGTCGCCATGCCGTTCCTCGTCATCAGCGTCGAGGGCACCCTGCGGGCCGCCGATCCGCGCTACGAGGAGGCCGCGACCACGCTGGGCGCCTCCCGGTTCACCGCGTTCCGCCGGGTCACGCTGCCGCTGGTCGCACCGGGTATCGCGGCGGGCGCGGTCCTCGCCTGGGCGCGGGCGCTGGGCGAGTTCGGCGCGACGATCACCTTCGCCGGCAACTTCCCGGGCCGTACGCAGACCATGCCGCTCGCCGTCTACCTTGCCCTGCAGAGCGACCCGGAGGCGGCGATCGCCCTCAGTCTGGTCCTGCTGGCCGTGTCGATCGCGGTCCTCGCGGGACTGCGCGACCGCTGGATGACCGCCTCATGACCGAAGGACGACCGACGACCTCCACGGACGACCGACGACCGACGACGGACGACCGACGACCGACGACGGATGACCGCCTCATGACCGACATCGAGAAGACCTCGCACCCGTCCGGCACCGCACCGCGTCCCGCCGACGAGGGGCTGGACGCCCGTCTCGTGGTCGACCGGGGCCGCTTCCGCCTCGACGTCACACTGAAGGCCGCCCCCGGTGACGTCGTCGCCCTGCTCGGCCCCAACGGCGCAGGCAAGACCACGGCCCTGCGCGCGCTGGCCGGCCTGGCTCCCCTCACGGACGGGCACCTGCGGCTCGACGGCGACTCGCTGGAGCGTACGCCGCCCGAGTCCCGCCCGGTCGGCGTCGTCTTCCAGGACTACCTGCTCTTCCCCCACCTCACCGCCCTCGACAACGTCGCCTTCGGCCCCCGCTGCCACGGCGCCACCAAGGCGGAGGCGCGTGCGCGGGCCGCCGAGTGGCTGGAGCGCATGGGGCTCGCCGAGCACGCCGGCGCCAAGCCCCGCCGCCTCTCCGGCGGCCAGGCCCAGCGCGTCGCCCTCGCCCGCGCCCTGGCCACCCATCCGCGGCTGCTGCTCCTCGACGAGCCCCTCGCCGCGCTCGACGCGCGCACCCGCCTCGACATCCGCGCCCAACTCCGGCGCCACCTCGCCGACTTCGAGGCCGTCGCCGTACTCGTCACCCATGACCCGCTCGACGCCATGGTCCTGGCCGACCGCCTCGTCGTCATCGAGGACGGCCACGTGGTGCAGGAAGGCACACCGGGCCACATCGCCCGCCACCCGCGTACGGACTACATCGCCCACCTGGTCGGCCTGAACCTCTACAAGGGGCAGGCCGAAGGGCACACAGTACGACTCGGCTCCGGGCCCTCGATCACCACCACCGAGGACCTCGCCGGACCGGTCTTCGTCACCTTCCCCCCGAGCGCCGTCACCCTCCACCGCGACCGCCCCACCGGCACCAGCGCCCGCAACCTCTGGCACTGCGAGGTCGCCGGCCTGGAGACACACGGCGACCAGATCCGCGCCGACCTCACCGGCGAACTCCCTCTCGTCGCGGACCTCACCACGGTCGCCGCCGCCGAACTGGGCCTCCACCCCGGCGCCCCGGTCTGGGCGACGGTCAAGGCGGCGCAGACCCACGCCTACCCGGCCTGACGGCCCGGCGCGCCTCGGCGAACGCCCGCACCTGGTCGGCCCGTTCCAGCAGGTGTACAGGGGCCCGAGGAGGAGCACCACGTCGTACGCCGCGTCCTCGGCGGGCAGCGGGCGGGCGTCGCCGGGGCGGACGGTGACACCCGGCAGCCGGGCGCCCTGTTCAAGGTGCAGGGGTCTTCTCCCACGCCGTCGTCCCGATGCGCCCCGTGTTGCCCAGGTCGATACGGCCCTGAGGGGTGATCACCTCGGAGGGCCCGCCCTTCGCCGGAGTGATCCGCAGGTACGTGCCGTTGACGGCGGTCGTGGTGGTGTCGGTGACCGTGTTCCGCCAGACCAGCTCGGTCATGGCGGACTCGCCGGGCTTCAGGGTGACGGGCTTCGGGCCGGAGTCGGGCTGCCCCGTGGTGATCGGCTCCGTGCCCTGGAGGATCTGGACGTCCAGGGGTTCGCGATGCTCGTCGAGGACCTGGAGCTTCGGGTAGCCGGCCAGGCGGTACGTCGTCCTGCCGCAGTTGGTGAGGGTCACTCCCATTGCGCGCAGGCCCATCGCGGCGCTGACCGGGCCCGGCTCGATCCGGACACCGGAGGACGGGCAGGAGTCGGACGGCATGGGCGCGGGAGGGTCCAGCGGCCCGGTGTCGATCGGAGGGTCCGAGGGCGACAGCCCCGGCGGCTCCGCCCCCGCGGACGCGGCCGTCACCGAGGGCCGCCCCGTACGACCGGGGTCCGCCTCACGCTCCAGCTCCGCCGAGAGCCCGCAGCCGCTCACGACCAGGGCGGTGACGGCGGCGACCGGTAACGCGGAGGGTGCCGTACGGCGACGTATCGGGCTCATGAGCCCGATCATGGCACGCCACCTCGACGGAATCCGCGACTCCGTGACTCCGCGAACACGTTCCCGGCCGGGGAGCGCAATGAGGGCTCATCGGTGCGCGGTTGACCCCGCCGTCAACCGCGAACCGCCGTCACCACTCACACACGGAGCGAGTTGGCACTTCCGCCCCACAGGCTGTCGTGTGACACTGGCGTCCCCCACCGCCGTGCGGACCCCCGCACCGACTCCGCGAGAACCCCACCGTGCGTGAACTTCCTCTGCCGCTCGCTCTCACCGCGCGCCTGCTGCCGGTCGCCCTGCTCGCCTCGGCGGGCTGGGCGTTGACGTCCGGTCCCTTCGCCGCGGCTCCCGCCGCCGACGACTCGGGCCGGAAGAACGCGGCCGCGCCCGGGTCCGACGAGTCCGCCCCTTCGACGTCCGCGGCCGCCAAGACCTATACGAAGCCGCCCGCGCCCTGCGACAGCCTCGCGGAGAAAACGGTCAAATCTCTTGTCCCGGGCGCCAAGACGGCCGGGCAGGAAATAACGTCCTCCGACAGGTCCGTACGCCGCACCTGCTCCTGGAACGCGCTCAAGGGGTACGACTACCGCTGGCTCGACGTGTCGTACGAGATCAAGGACTCCGACGCCAAGGCCAAGTCCGCCTACGAGCAGCGCGTCACGGAGAAGAGCGGCGGAGGGGCGGTGCCCGGTCTCGGCGACGCGGCCTATTCGGTCGTGAACCTCACCACCGAGGACAAGCAGCAGTCCCGCGAGGGTGCGGTGATCGCCCGCGTGGCCAATGCCGTGGTGGTCGTCACGTACAACGGCAGCGACTTCGAGACGAAGAAGGCACCCGGCACGGACGAGATCAACAAGGGTGCCATCAAGGCCGCGAAGGAGGCCGTGGCCGCGCTGACCGAAGCCCAGTAGGGCGACGTTCGTCCAGCGCGGCCACACCGCCAGGTGGACCGTCGGGCGCCACCGCCAAGCGAACCCGTCAGGCGGACCGTCAGGCGTCGGCCGTCTGCCGTTCCCTTCCGCCCATCAGCGCCACGTACAGCACCAGCGACGTGGCCAGGCCCACGGCCCAGCCGTAGTCGGCGAGCGGCTTCAGGAACGGGATCAGCCCGTCGGCCGGGAAGGGCCCGGTCGCCACGCCCTTCGCGTCCACGGCCGAGTACGAGCCGCCGACCGCGAGCACACCGCCGACCACGAAGGCGGCGACGGCCTTCCAGTTCCAGCCGGACGAGTACCAGTAACGGCCGCCGGGCGTGTACAGGTCCGCGAGGTGGAGCACCGTGCGGCGGACGATCCAGTAGTCGGCGATCAGGATGCCCGCGACCGTGCCGAGCAGCCCGCCGACCACACCGAGCCAGGTGAAGATGTAGAACTCGGGCGTGGAGATGAGCTTCCACGGGAAGATCAGCACGCCGATGACACCGGTGATGAGCGCGCCCGTACGGAAGTTGATGAACTTGGGGGCCAGGTTCGCCAGGTCGTACGCCGGGGAGACCACGTTCGCCGCGATGTTCACGGAGATGGTGGCGACCAGCACGGTGATCAGTGCGAACAGCAGACCGAAGACGCTGTCCGTCTTGGCCGCCAGGGTGACCGGGTCCCAGATCGCCTCGCCGTAGACGACCTCCGAGCCGGAGGTGACCAGCACGGCGAGGATCGCGAAGAGCGTCATCGTGGTGGGCAGGCCGAGCGACTGGCCCCAGGTCTGGGCCTTCTGGCTGGCTCCGAAGCGGGTGAAGTCGGGGATGTTGAGGGACAGGGTGGCCCAGAAGCCGATCATGCCCATCAGGGAGGGGAAGAAGACCGGCCAGAAGTCGGGGCCCCAGCCCAGCTTCGAGGGCTGCGACAGCAGTTCGCCGAAGCCGTCCGCCTTGACGGCGATCCAGATCAGCAGCACGAAGGCGCCGACGATCACAAAGGGCGCGGCCCAGTTCTCGAAGTGCCGCAGGAAGTCCATTCCGCGGTAGATGATGGCGATCTGCGCCGCCCAGAACAGGACGAAGCAGAGCCACAGCGGCCAGGGGTTGCCCGCGATCTGACCGGCCTTCTCCCACTCACCGCCGGTGAGCTTGGACCCCAGGGCGAAGATGCCGCTGCCGCCGATCCAGGTCTGGATGCCGAACCAGCCGCAGGCCACGGCGGCACGGATCAGCGCCGGGATGTTGGCACCGCGCAGACCGAAGGAGGCACGGGCGAGCACCGGGAACGGGATGCCGTACTTGGGTCCGGCGTGCCCGGTGGCCAGCATCGGCAGCAGCACGATGATGTTGGCCAGGGCGATGGTGAAGACGGCCTGCTTCCAGTCCATGCCGAGGGCGACCAGGCCGGAGGCCAGGGTCCAGCTGGGGATGCAGTGGGCCATGGAGATCCACAGGGCCGCGAAGTTGTACGTCGTCCACTTGCGCTCGGAGACGGGGACGGGCCGCAGATCCTCGTTGGCGAAGGGGCTGTCGGCGGGGAAGGCCTCGGGGGCGAGCTCGATCCGGCCGTCGCTGTCGGCGGTCTGGGATATCGGCGACCCCGTGGGGACTGTTTCGGTCATGGGCAGGCCAATCAGGAGGTGGGACGGGAAAGGCCGGGCGGTGGCCGGGGG
>NZ_VJZE01000226.1 GCF_009377205.1 Streptomyces phyllanthi | reverse complement strand
GTGCCACCGACCGTTCGTCGCGCGCGGGACACCGTTCACCGCATACGGTCGACGAGTTGGGCGTGCCGGGTTTCCAAGTCCTCCTACGATTCCTATCGTTCGGGATCATGAGCCCCCCTGTAGCACCGCCCGGCTGGAGCCGCTGGCTCGTCCCCCCGGCCGCCCTCTCGGTCCATCTCTCCATCGGACAGGCCTACGCCTGGAGCGTGTTCAAGCCGCCGCTGGAGTCCGCGCTCGGCCTGAGCGGCACGCAGAGCGCGCTGCCGTTCCAGCTCGGCATCGTCATGCTCGGCCTGTCCGCCGCGTTCGGCGGCACGCTCGTGGAGCGCAACGGGCCGCGCTGGGCGATGACCGTGGCCCTCGTCTGCTTCTCCTCCGGCTTCCTGATATCCGCGCTCGGCGCCGCCGTCGAGCAGTACTGGCTGATCGTGTTCGGCTACGGCTTCGTCGGCGGTATCGGACTCGGCATCGGCTACATCTCGCCCGTCTCGACGCTGATCAAGTGGTTCCCCGACAGGCCCGGTATGGCCACCGGCATCGCCATCATGGGCTTCGGCGGCGGCGCCCTCATCGCCTCGCCCTGGTCCGCACAGATGCTGGAGTCCTTCGGCTCGGACCCCTCCGGGATCGCGCTGGCCTTCCTCGTGCACGGACTGTCGTACGCCGTCTTCATGTCGCTCGGTGTGCTGCTGGTGCGCGTACCGAGGACCGAGAAGCCGGTCGACTCGGCACCGGGTGTGTTCGACGGCGTGCAGGTCTCGGCGCGCAACGCCATCCGCACCCCGCAGTTCTGGTGCCTGTGGGTGGTGCTCTGCATGAACGTGAGCGCGGGCATCGGCATCCTGGAGAAGGCCGCCCCCATGATCACGGACTTCTTCGCCGACTCTTCCACACCGGTCTCCGTCACCGCTGCCGCCGGGTTCGTCGCGCTGCTGTCGGCGGCCAACATGGCGGGCCGGATCTGCTGGTCGTCGACCTCCGACCTGATCGGGCGCAAGAACATCTACCGCGTCTACCTGGGCGTGGGTGCCCTGATGTATCTGCTGATCGCGCTGTTCGGGGACGCATCCAAGCCGCTGTTCGTGATCTGCGCGCTGGTGATCCTCTCCTTCTACGGCGGCGGCTTCGCGACCATCCCCGCCTATCTGAAGGACCTGTTCGGCACCTACCAGGTCGGCGCGATCCACGGCCGGCTGCTCACCGCCTGGTCCACGGCCGGCGTGCTCGGGCCGCTGATCGTCAACTGGATCGCCGACCGGCAGGAGGAGGCGGGCAAGCACGGCGCCTCGCTCTACGGCCTGTCCTTCTTCATCATGATCGGCCTGCTCGCCGTCGGCTTCGTCGCCAACGAGCTCGTCCGGCCCGTCCACGCCCGCCACCACATCCCCGCACCGAGGGAGGCCACCGCCGATGCCGTCCAGCGACAGCAGTCCGAATCCGCCTGACCGACGGGCCCTGATCGCCGTCTCCTGGCTGTGGGTGGGAGTGCCGCTCGCCTACGGCCTGTACGAACTCGTGCGGAAGGCCACGCAGCTGTTCACCGGGTGAGACGAAAGCGGACAGAACGACCTGTCCGCCGCCGGGCGCGGAGTGGCGTGCCGGTCCCGTGGACGACTGCGCGGTCGTTCACGGGACTGCTCGGGCGTCCCGGGGGCTGATGGAAGCCCACAACTCGGACGCGCCAATCCTGTGTCTGTACGTGCCCTCGTACTGGTGAGTCACTGATCAGACTGGTGGATCCCGCTACCCGAGGCACAAGGGGGAGACCACCCATGAACGGCTCGCGCATCGCCGCCGTCGGCCACTACCAGCCCGCCAAGGTACTCACCAACGCAGACCTGGCGGGCATGGTCGACACCAGTGACGAGTGGATCGCGAGCCGGGTGGGCATCCGTACGCGCCACATCGCCGGGCCCGACGAGCCGGTCGACGAACTGGCCGCGCACGCCGCCGCGAAGGCGCTCGCCACCGCGGGCCTCGCCCCGGACGCCATCGACCTGGTCGTCGTAGCCACGTCCACGGCCATCGACCGCTCCCCGAACACCGCCGCCCGGGTCGCCGCCCGCCTCGGCATCCCCTCCCCGGCCGCGATGGACGTCAACGTCGTCTGCGCCGGCTTCACCCACGCGCTCGCCACCGCCGACCATGCCGTACGCGCGGGCGCGGCGAGCCGCGCCCTGGTCATCGGCGCCGACAAGATGTCCGAGGTGACGGACTGGACCGACCGTACGACCTGTGTGCTCGTCGGCGACGGCGCCGGTGCGGCCGTCGTCGAGGGCGCCGACCACCCCGCCATCGGCCCGGTGCTCTGGGGCTCGGTGCCCGAGATGGGGCACGCGGTGCGGATCGAGGGGACGCCCCCGCGGTTCGCACAGGAGGGGCAGAGCGTCTACCGCTGGGCGACCACGCAGCTGCCGGCCGTCGCGCGACGGGCGTGCGAGCGGGCGGGGCTCGTGCCCGAGGAACTCGCCGCGGTCGTACTGCACCAGGCCAACCTGCGCATCATCGAACCGCTCGCCAGCAAGATCGGCGCGGTGAACGCCGTGGTGGCGCGGGATGTGACCGACTCCGGGAACACCTCGGCGGCGAGCATCCCGCTGGCCTTCTCCAAGCTGGTCGAGCGCGGCGCGATCTCCAGCGGAGACCCGGTGCTGCTGTTCGGTTTCGGCGGCAACCTGTCGTACGCGGGGCAGGTCGTCCACTGCCCGTGAGCGCGCCCCGTGATCACCGGTGGCGCCGATGTGACGAGGCCAACTCCCCCTGGGCCTGGTCACTGTGAACCGTAGACTGTAGACGAAAGACAATTCATACTGGCTTTCCGGCTGCTGCCGCGCCGCCGTTGCCCTGGAGGGGGACGCGATGTTGTCGACAGGACTGCCGCAGGGGGCGGTGCCCAGGCTGGAGCGACCCGGCCCGCTGCGCGACCGCGTGTACGAGGCGCTGCTCGAACTCATCACGACACGCGCGCTCCAGCCCGGTCAGCACCTGGTCGAGAGCGAGCTCGCGGGCCATCTCGGGGTCTCCCGGCAGCCGGTGCGCGAAGCCCTGCAGCGGCTGAACACCGAGGGCTGGGTCGATCTGCGGCCCGCCCAGGGCGCGTTCGTGCACGAGCCGACCGAGGAGGAGGCCGACCAGCTCCTCACCGTACGCACGCTGCTGGAGGCCGAGGCGGCCCGGCTCGCCGCCGCCAACGCGGGCACGGCGGGCATCACGGCCCTGGAGGAGCTGTGCGCCGAGGGCGAGCGCGCGGTCGCCGCCGACAACGTGGACGCCGCGGTCGCGATGAACGCCCGCTTCCACGCCCAGGTCATGGAGCTCGCGGGCAACGCGGTCCTGGCCGAGCTCGCCGGCCAGGTCGACCGCCGTGTCCGCTGGTACTACACGCCGGTCGCCCGGCAGCGCGGACAGCAGTCCTGGATCGAGCACCGCGAACTGATCGCCGCGATCGCGGCCCGTGACGAGCAGCGCGCCACGGAGGTCATGCGCGCCCACACGGAACACACACGCCGGACGTATCACGCCCGCGAGCAGTCCTGAGCGGGGACGTCGTTCGAGCGGGTGAGTGAGGGCCGGTCGCGCGGTTCCCCGCGCCCCTGACGGGGTGCGGCCTCGCACCACCGGCCCAGGTTCGCGATATCCAGCCCCCTCTTTGTCCTCCCAGTGGAGAAAGTCTCCACCAATTCCCGCGCAACTTCTTCCCTCATTCGGCAGCCACTGCTACGTTCCCCTCGAAAGCACGCACGAACACAGGCCGATGGGGAACACAGGCCGGTTGAGGCGGGAGGGGCTCGTGAGACGTATGACGGCTCGACCCGCGAACGCGCACCAGGCGCGGCTGCTGCGGCTGTTGCGGGACGGCGGCCCCAACTCCCGGGCACAGCTCGGCGATCAGGTCGACCTCTCCCGGTCGAAGCTGGCCGTCGAGGTGGACCGGCTGCTGGAGACGGGCCTGGTCGTGGCCGACGGACTCGCCGCCTCACGCGGTGGCCGCCGCTCCCACAACATCCGGCTCGCTCCCGGGCTCCGCTTCCTCGGTGTCGACATCGGCGCGACCTCGATCGACGTCGCCGTCACCAACGCGGAGCTGGAGATACTCGGCCATATCAACCAGCCCATGGACGTACGGGAAGGTCCCGTCGCCGTTTTCGAACAAGTCCTTTCCATGGCGGCCAAGTTGAAGGCCTCCGGGCTCGCGGAGGGGTTCGACGGCGCCGGTATCGGCGTCCCCGGGCCGGTCCGCTTCCCCGAGGGCGTCCCGGTCGCTCCGCCGATCATGCCCGGCTGGGACGGGTTCCCGGTACGGGAGGCGCTCAGCCAGGAACTCGGCTGCCCGGTCATGGTCGACAACGACGTGAACCTGATGGCGATGGGGGAGCAGCACGCGGGCGTCGCGCGCTCCGTGGGCGACTTCCTCTGCGTCAAGATCGGCACCGGTATCGGCTGCGGCATCGTCGTCGGCGGTGAGGTGTACCGCGGTACGACGGGCAGTGCCGGCGACATCGGGCACATCCTCGCGGTACCGGACGGCCGCCCGTGCGCGTGCGGCAATCGGGGCTGCCTGGAGGCCTACTTCAGCGGCGCCGCGCTCGCCCGCGACGCCACGGAGGCCGCCCAGCAGGGTCTTTCGGCGGAACTCGCGTCCCGTCTGGAGGCGGGCGGCGGCCTGAGCGCCGTCGACGTCGCCGCCGCGGCCGCCGCGGGCGACGCCACCGCGCTCGACCTCATCCGCGAGGGCGGCAACCGCACCGGCCAGGTCATCGCCGGACTCGTCAGCTTCTTCAACCCGGGCCTGGTGGTGATCGGCGGCGGTGTCACCGGCCTCGGTCACACCCTGCTCGCCGCCATCCGCACCCAGGTCTACCGCCAGTCGCTCCCGCTGGCGACCGGCAATCTGCCCATCGTCCTGTGCGAGCTGGGCCCCACCGCCGGAGTCATCGGCGGGGCCCGGCTGATCAGCGACCACCTGTTCTCACCCGCCTAAGCAAGCCCCAGCGGTACTGCGAGCCCCGTGGTACCCCGAGTCCAGTGGTACTCCGGTCCGGGAGTGCTCAAGTCCAGTGGTGCTCCGGTCCGGGAGTGCTCAAGTCCAGTGGTACTCCGGTCCGGGAGTGCTCAAGTCAGCTGTAACCAAGCGCACTTGTGCTCCAGACCCGAGCCGTACCGCGGTACGGCTCACCCCGCACAACGCCCCGCCCCGACAGGCCCGGCCCAGTCCCTGCCCGGCCCTGCCCTGAACGCCTGCCCGGCAGGCGCACCACCCTGAAACCGGCCCGCACGCCCGCCGAGGGGAACCGTCATGGCACCAGAATTACCCCTGCTCACCATGTCCGGCATCACCAAGTCGTTCCCCGGAGTCCGGGCCCTGGACGGCGTCGACCTCGATGTCCAGGCCGGTGAGGTGCACTGCCTGCTCGGCCAGAACGGCGCCGGGAAGTCCACGCTCATCAAGGTCCTCGCGGGCGCCCACCAGCCCGACGACGGCACGATCCGGTGGCGTGGCGAGCCGGTCACGCTCCGCTCGCCCATCGCCGCCATGCGCCTCGGCATCGCCACCATCTACCAGGAACTCGACCTGGTGGAGGGCCTGTCCGTGGCCGAGAACGTCCACCTCGGCCATGAGCCCACGGCCGCCGGCTTCGTCGTACGGGGAAAGGCGGCACGAGAGTCGACAGCCGCCCTGCTGGGGCGACTCGGCCACCCGGAGATCGATCCGGCACGGCTCGTCGGTGATCTGTCCGCCGCCCAGCAGCAGATCGTCTCCATGGCGAGGGCACTCTCCCACGACGTACGCCTCATCGTCATGGACGAGCCGTCCGCCGCGCTCGACCCGGACGAGGTCGACAACCTGTTCCGGATCGTGGGCGACCTGACCGCCGCGGGGGTCGCCGTCGTCTACATCTCGCACCGCCTGGAGGAGATCCGCCGCATCGGCGACCGGGTGACCGTACTGAAGGACGGACGCGCGGTGGCGGGCGGGCTGCCCGCGAAGACCACGCCGACGCGCGAGGTCGTGGCGCTGATGACGGGACGGAACGTCGAGTACGTGTTCCCGGACCGACCGCCGCAGCCCTCGGGCACGCCTCCTGGAGAACCGATTCTGCAGGTCCGCGGGCTCGCCCGTGAGGGGGAGTTCGAGCCCCTCGACCTCTCCGTGCACCCCGGCGAGATCGTGGGACTGGCGGGGCTTGTCGGTTCAGGGCGCTCCGAAATCCTGGAGACCGTCTACGGCGCCCGCAAGCCCACCGCCGGTCAAGTCCTCGTCGACGGGCGGCCGTTGAAGCCGGGAAGCGTACGCGCCGCCGTCCGTGCCGGGCTCGGTCTTGCCCCCGAGGAGCGCAAGGCGCAGGCCCTGCTGATGCTGGAGTCCGTCACCCGGAACGTGTCGGTCTCCTCCATGTCCCGCTTCTCGCGCGGCGGCTGGATCGACCGGGGCGCCGAGCTCGGGGCCGCGCGCGCCGCGACGCGCGAGCTGTCACTGCGCCCCGACAACCCGTCGGTGCCGGTGCGCACCCTCTCCGGCGGCAACCAGCAGAAGGCCGTCCTCGCCCGCTGGCTGCTGCGCGGCTGCCGGGTCCTGCTGCTCGACGAACCCACCCGGGGCGTCGACGTCGGCGCCCGCGCCGAGCTGTACGCGGTGGTCCGCCGCCTCGCCGACGAGGGCCTGGCCGTGCTGCTGGTCTCCAGCGAAGTCCCCGAAGTGCTCGGCCTCGCCGACCGCGTGCTCGTCCTGCGCGAGGGCCGTGTCGTGCACCGGGCGCCCGCCCGCGAACTGGACGAACACCGCGTCCTCGACCTCGTCATGGAAGGAAGCCCGGTGTCATGACGCAGCCTGTGTCCCCGCCCCGGAGCGGTACCGACAAAGTGACACCTGTCAGTGAACCCCCCGCCTGGCGCGCCCTGGCAACCCGGGCCGATGTCCGCACCCTCTCGCTGCTCGGCGTCCTGGCCGTGCTCGTCCTCATCGGCGGCATCACCAAGCCCGACGAGTTCCTCGACACCCGCAACCTCCAACTCGTCCTCACCCAGGCCTCGGTGATCGGAGTCGTCACCGTCGGCATGACCTTCGTCATCACCTCCGGCGGTATCGACCTCTCCGTCGGCGCGATCGTCGCGCTGGCGTCGGTGTGGGCGACGACGGTCGCCACCCAGGAGTACGGCTTCGCGGGCATCCTCTTCACGGCGGTCATCGTGGGGGTCGGGTGCGGGCTGGTGAACGGACTGCTCATCGCGTACGGCGGCATTGTCCCCTTCATCGCCACGCTCGCCATGTTCGCCTCGGCCCGCGGACTCGCCCTCCAGATCACCGACGGCAAGACCCAGATCGTCACCGTGGACGGCATCCTCGACCTCGGCGAGCGTGAGGCGTACGTGCTCGGCGTCCCGCCGCTCGTCCTCGTCTTCGCCGTGGTCACGCTCATCGGCTGGGCGCTGCTGAACCGCACGACGTTCGGCCGGCGCACGGTCGCCGTCGGCGGCAACGCGGAGGCGGCCCGGCTCGCCGGTATCGACGTACGGCGGCAGCGGCTGTACCTGTACCTGCTCTCCGGACTGTGCTGCGGTGTCGCCGCGTTCCTGCTGATCGTGCTGTCCGGGTCGGGCCAGAACACCAACGGCAACCTGTACGAGCTCGACGCCATCGCCGCCGCGATCATCGGCGGCACCCTGCTCAGCGGCGGCCGCGGCACCATCACGGGCTCCGTGCTCGGCGTCCTGATCTTCACCACGATCACCAACATCTTCGCTCTGAACAACCTGCAGAGCGACGTCCAGCAGATCGCCAAGGGCGCGATCATCGTCGCCGCGGTCCTGGTCCAGCGGCGTACGGCGAGTACGACGACCTGAGACGTACGGCAGGCACGACCACGTTGGCGTGCGGTCGGCACGACGACCTGAGACATACGGCGGCACGACCACGTTGGCGTGCGGTCGGCACGACGACCTGAGACATACGGCAGGCACGACCACCTTGGCCTGCGGCAAGCACGACCACCTGACACGGGAAGGCCCCACCGCCATGGCACACCTCACGAGCCGCAGAGGACTGCTCTTCGGGACCGCCGCGGTCTCGGCCGGCGCTCTCCTCGTCGGCTGCACCAGCAACGAGTCCGACAGCGACAACGCGGCGGGCGAGCAGCCGGCCGCCGACGACAAGCCCGGCAAGGAGGTCACGATCGGCTTTGCCGGGCCCCAGGCCGACCACGGCTGGCTCAACGCGATCAACGAGAACGCCAAGAAGCGCGCGGAGAGGTACGAGGACGTCACGCTGGAGATCACCGAGGGCTCCAACGACACCGCGCAGCAGATCGGCCAGATCGAGACCCTGATCAACAAGAAGGTCGACGTCCTCGTCGTCCTGCCCGCCGACGGCAAGGCACTCACCCGGGTCGGCCTGAAGGCGATGCGCGCCGGCATCCCCGTCGTCAACCTCGACCGGATCTTCAACTCCCCGCAGGCGTACCGCTGCTGGATCGGCGGCGACAACTACGGCATGGGCCTCAACGCCGGGCACTACATCGGCGAGAAGCTCAAGGGGAAGTCGGACGCCCGCGTCATCGAGCTGGCCGGGATCGACAACCTGGAGCTCACCAAGCAGCGCACCCAGGGCTTCGACGACGCGCTCAAGAACTACCCGAACATCAGGAAGGTGGCCCGGCAGGCCGCCGAGTTCACGGTGGAGTCCGGGCAGGCCAAGATGGCCCAGCTGCTCCAGGCCCAGTCGAAGTTCGACGCGCTGTGGAACCACGACGACGACCAGGGCGTCGGCGCGCTGCGGGCCATCGAGCAGGCCGGGCGCGACGACTTCCTGATGGTCGGCGGCGCGGGCGCCCTGTCCGCCTTCCAGGCCATCAAGCAGGACGAAGGGGTCCTCAAGGCGACCGTCCTCTACCCGCCGACCATGGCCGCGTCCGCGATCGACCTGGCCCGCGCACTCGGCCAGAGCAAGGGCGTGAGCGGGCTCGCCGAGTTCGAGATCCCGGCCTCGCTGACGCTCTACTCGGCGGTCGTCGACAAGGACAACGTCGACCAGTACATGCCCACCGGCTTCAAGTGATGCGCCCGATCCCCGGGTCCGGCCGGTGTGACCCAGGGTCCGGCCGGTGTGACCCACGGATCAGTAACCACCCCCCAACCGCGCCATGACGAACGAGGAGGACCTCCGTATGGGACAGCCGCAACAGCCCGACGAAGCCGGGGCAGGTGCCGCGACGGCAGCCACGGCCGGGGCGGCGGTCGCGACCGGGGCAGGCACGGCCGAGGCGGTCACCGGGTCCGGGAACGGCGCGGGCGCGACCGTCACCAAGCCCACGCTCGGCGTCGGCATGGTCGGCTACGCCTTCATGGGCGCCGCCCACTCCCAGGGCTGGCGCACCGTGGGCCGTGTCTTCGACCTGCCGCACCAGCCGGTCCTCGCCGCGATCTGCGGCCGGGACGGAGCCGCCGTGCGCGCGGCGGCGGACCGGCACGGCTGGGCTGCGGCCGAGACCGACTGGCGGGCCCTGATCGAGCGCGACGACGTCGACCTCGTCGACATCTGCACCCCCGGCGACAGCCACGCCGAGATCGCCCTCGCCGCGCTGGCCGCGGGCAAGCACGTGCTCTGCGAGAAACCCCTCGCGAACACCGTCGCGGAGGCCGAGGCGATGGCCGAGGCAGCCGAAGCGGCCCGAGCGCGCGGCCGGTTGGCGATGGTCGGCTTCAACTACCGCCGGGTGCCCGCCACCGCCCTGGCCCGGCGGATGGTGGCCGAGGGCCGGCTCGGAGCCCTGCGGCACGTACGGGTGACCTACCTCCAGGACTGGCTGGTGGACCCGGAGTTCCCGCTCACCTGGCGGCTGCGCAAGGAGTCGGCCGGCTCCGGCTCGCTCGGCGACCTGGGCGCGCACATCGTCGACCTCGCGCAGTACCTGGCGGGGGAGCGACTCGCCGGGGTGTCCGCGCTCACCGAGACGTTCGTACGGGAACGGCCGCTTCCCGTCGGCGCCACCAGCGGCCTGTCCACCGTGTCGTCCGCGGGCACCGGCCAGGTCACCGTGGACGACGCGGCCCTGTTCACCGGCCGCTTCACCTCCGGCGCCCTCGCCTCCTTCGAGGCCACCCGGTACGCCACCGGACGCAAGAACGCCCTGCGCATCGAACTCAACGGCGAGCGCGGCTCGCTGGCCTTCGACCTGGAACGCCTCAACGAGCTCTCCTACCACGACGGTGCCGAGCCCGCCGCCCATGCCGGCTTCCGCCGCATCCTCGTCACCGAACCGGACCACCCCTACCTGGAGGCCTGGTGGCCGCCGGGCCACGGCCTCGGCTACGAGCACTCCTTCGTCCACCAGGCCCGCGATCTCGTCCACGCGATCGCCGAGGGCCGGGAGCCGCAGCCGTCCTTCGCCGACGGACTGCAGGTGCAGCGCGTCCTCGCGGCCGTGGAGGAGAGCGCCGAGAAGAACTCCGTCTACACGCCGATAGCAGTCTGACCGCCGTCCCACCGCGGCCCTGAGGAGGCCTTGCGAATGCCGCGCACCTTCACGCTCTTCACCGGCCAGTGGGCCGACCTGCCCCTGGAAGAGGTCTGCCGCCTCGCCCGCGACTTCGGCTACGACGGGCTCGAACTCGCCTGCTGGGGCGATCACTTCGAGGTCGACAAGGCGCTCGCGGACAGCTCGTACATCGACGGGCGCCACCAGCTCCTGGAGA
Source organism: Streptomyces phyllanthi (assembly GCF_009377205.1). GTDB lineage: Bacteria > Actinomycetota > Actinomycetes > Streptomycetales > Streptomycetaceae > Streptomyces > Streptomyces phyllanthi. The sequence goes on along the minus strand of NZ_VJZE01000226.1, from coordinate 3,654 downwards.
AGTACGGCCTCAAGTGCTGGGCGATCTCCAACCATCTGGTCGGCCAGGCCGTCTGCGACGCCATCATCGACGAACGCCACCAGGCCATCCTGCCGGCCCGCATCTGGGGCGACGGCGAGCCCGAGGGCGTACGGCAGCGGGCCGCCGCCGAGATGGCCGACACCGCCCGGGCCGCCGCGGCCTTCGGTGTGGACACGGTCATCGGCTTCACCGGTTCGGCGATCTGGCACCTGGTCGCCATGTTCCCGCCCGCGCCCGAGTCCATGATCGAGCGGGGCTACGAGGACTTCGCCACCCGCTGGAACCCGATCCTCGACGTCTTCGACGCCCAGGGCGTGCGGTTCGCGCACGAGGTCCACCCGAGTGAGATCGCGTACGACTACTGGACCACCCACCGCGCCCTGGAGGCGGTCGGCCGGCGCCCCGCCTTCGGACTGAACTTCGACCCCTCGCACTTCGTGTGGCAGGACCTCGACCCGGTCGGCTTCCTCTGGGACTTCCGCGACCGGATCTACCACGTCGACTGCAAGGAGGCCCGCACACGGCTCGACGGACGCAACGGCCGCCTCGGCTCCCATCTGCCCTGGGGCGATCCGCGCCGCGGCTGGGACTTCGTGTCGGCCGGTCACGGCGACGTCCCCTGGGAGGACGTCTTCCGGATGCTGCGCTCCATCGACTACAAGGGCCCGATCTCCGTCGAATGGGAGGACGCCGGCATGGACCGGCTCCAGGGCGCGCCCGAGGCGCTGACCCGCCTCAAGGCGTACGACTTCGAGCCGCCGTCGGCCTCGTTCGACGCGGCGTTCGGCGGCAACGACTAGCCGGTGCCGGTCGAGTTCAACGACTGGCCGCTGCTGGCCCACTTCCACGACTGGCCGCTGCCGGTCCAGTTCAACGACTGGCCGCTGCCGGTCCACTTCAGTGACTTCCGGGGTGACGGCGCACCCCGGCGTACCGCACCCGCCCGTACAACCGGCCCCTTTCTGGAGGCACCCGTGCACGGGATCGACCGCAACACCAGCACCGAAAGAACCCGGAGCGACAGACGACGCCCGACGTTCCGCACCGCACTCGCCCTGTTCAGTGGCGTACTGCTCGCGGGCTCCTGTCTCTCCCTCACCGCACCCCCGGCCGGCGCAGCCGTCGCCGCGGCTGGTGACGTCTCCGCGGGGGGTGGTGTCTCCGCGGTGGGTGACGTCTCCGCCGCGGCCGAGGACTTCCAGCAGGTCACCCTCGCCAAGGGGGAGCCCGAGGTGGGCGAGCCCATGTCGCTCGCGGTCCTGCCTGACCGCTCCGTCCTGCACACCTCGCGCGACGGGGAGCTCCGCCTCACCGACGCCGCGGGCAACACGAAGCTCGCGGGCAAGCTCGACGTGTACGCGCACGACGAGGAGGGCCTCCAGGGCATCGGCGTCGACCCGGGCTTCTCCGACAACCGCTTCATCTACCTCTATTACGCGCCTCCGCTGGACACCCCGGCGGGCGACGCCCCCGAGACCGGTACGGCTGCCGACTTCGCGCCGTTCGACGGCGTCAACCGGTTGTCGAGGTTCGTCCTGAAGACCGACGGCACACTCGACACAGCCAGTGAGAAGAAGATCATCGACGTCCCGGCGTCCCGCGGCATCTGCTGCCACGTCGGCGGCGACATCGACTTCGACAGGGACGGCAACCTCTACCTGTCGACGGGCGACGACACCAACCCGTTCCAGTCGGACGGCTTCACCCCCATCGACGAGCGCGCCAACCGCAACCCGGCCTTCGACGCCCAGCGCACTTCCGGCAACACCAACGACCTGCGCGGCAAGATCCTGCGTATCAAGGTCGACGCCGACGGTTCGTACTCCATACCCGACGGCAACCTCTTCGCACCCGGCACGGACAAGACGCGCCCCGAGATCTACGCGATGGGCTTCCGTAACCCGTTCCGCTTCAGCGTCGACAAGGAGACGGGGATCCTCTACGTCGGCGACTACGGCCCGGACGCGGGCGCCGCCGACCCGAACCGCGGCCCGGCCGGACAGGTCGAGTTCGCACGTGTCACCGGTCCCGGCAACTTCGGCTGGCCGTACTGCACCGGCGACAACGACGCCTACATCGACTACGACTTCGCGACCGGCGCCTCGGGCTCGGCCTTCGACTGCGCCGCCCCGAAGAACACCTCGCCGAACAACACCGGTCTGACCGAACTGCCTCCCGCCCAGCCTGCCTGGATCCCGTACGACGGCGGTTCCGTACCGGAGTTCGGCAGCGGCTCCGAGTCCCCGATGGGCGGCCCGGTCTACCACTACGACGCCTCGCTCGACTCCCCGGTGAAGTTCCCGGAGGCGTACGACGGTGACTTCTTCGCCGGTGAGTTCGGCCGCCGCTGGATCAAGCGGATCGCGAGCGACGACAACGGGACCGTGCAGTCGATCAACGACATCCCGTGGACCGGCACCCAGGTCATGGACATGGCCTTCGGACCGGACGGCGCCCTCTATGTCCTCGACTACGGCGTCTCCTGGTTCGGCGGCGACGAGCACTCGGCCCTGTACCGCATCGAGAACGCCACCGACGGCCACTCGCCCGTGGCCCAGGCGGCGGCCGACCGCACATCGGGTCAGGCGGCGCTGAAGGTCCGCTTCTCCTCGGCCGGATCGTCGGACGCGGACGGCGACGCGCTCAGCTACAGCTGGGACTTCGGCGACGGCGGTACGTCCACGGCGGCGAACCCGACGCACAAGTACAAGAAGAACGGCACCTACACGGCCACGCTGACCGCCAAGGACCCCGCCGGCCGCACCGGCAGCGCGAGCGTGCAGATCGTGGTCGGCAACACCGCGCCGAAGGTGGTGCTGGAGCTCCCGAAGGACGGACAGCTGTTCGCGTTCGGTGACGCAGTGCCGTTCAGGGTGAAGGTCACCGACCCCGAGGACGGCCGGACGATCGACTGCTCGAAGGTCAAGGTCACGTTCGTCCTGGGCCACGACAGCCACGGTCACCCGGTGACGTCCGCCAACGGCTGCACCGGCACGATCCAGACCAGCGCCGACGGAGGCCACGACGACGACGCCAACATCTTCGGGGTCTTCGACGCCGAGTACACCGACGGCGGAGGCGGTGGGCAGGCCCCGCTGACCACCCACGACCAGAGCGTCGTCCAGCCCAAGCACCGCCAGGCCGAGCACTACGGTGACTCGTCAGGCGTCACGGTGCAGTCGAAGGAGAGCGCGCACGGCGGGAAGACCGTCGGCGACATCTCCGACGGCGACTGGATCTCCTTCAAACCGTACGTCCTGGCCAACGCCACGAAGATCACCGCCCGGGTGGCGTCCGGGGGCGCGGGAGGCAAGCTCGAGGTCCGCGCGGGCTCTCCGACCGGTCGGCTCCTCGGCAGGGCGACCGTGCCGGTGACCGGCGGCTGGGAGGACTTCCAGGACGTCAGCGCGAACCTGTCACGGGCGCCGCGTGACACCACCACGCTCTACCTGGTGTTCAGGGGGAGCGGGAGTGGCGGGCTCTTCGACGTGGACGACTTCGTCTTCACGACGTCTTCGACGGGCTGAGGGGTGGCCGACATGAGAGCAACGAGACGATGGGGCACGGTCGCTGTCGGCACGGCGTTGCTGCTCGGGTGCGTGTCGGGGCCTGCGGTGTCGCAGGGTTCGGGCG
>NZ_VJZE01000225.1 GCF_009377205.1 Streptomyces phyllanthi | reverse complement strand
CCCTTGGTCCCGGCGACCCCCACCTGGACCCCTCCGACATCGAGTACGGTTCCTTCGCCCTCCAGCACGGTCACCCCCGCCGCCCGCAGGACGTCCGCCACGTCCTCGGGCCGCTCGGCGTGGTGGTCGTGGTTCCCGAGTACGGCGATCACCGGCACCGGCAGTCCCGCCACCTCGTCGGCGACGACCTGAGCCTCCCCCGGTGTGCCGCGCCGGGTGAGGTCCCCGGCCAGCAGCAGGAGGTCGGCGTGCTCGCGCAGGGTCTCGTAGGCCGGGCGGAGCAGGCCGCGGCTGTCCGGTCCCATATGGATGTCACCGACGGCCGCCACCCGGATCACGACAGCTCCTCCGGGCGGCCGGGGGCGGTGGACGCGGTGTCACGACCGGCCCCGAGTCCCGTGTCACGCACTGTCACCATGGCCGCCCTCCCCGGGGTCGCCGTCCTCGGGACCGCCATCTTCCTCCGGCTCGATCACGTGGAGGCGCTCCAGTAGATAGAGGAAGGCGTCCGGCATGGGTGCGGCTGCGCACTCGCGGCGTACGCGGCTCCAGTCGATCTTCTCCCGCAGGGTCCGGGCGATCGGCAGCACGGCACCGAAGTCGCAGTAGTGCTCGGTGAACGCCATGAGACGCCCGATGAGCAGATCCGTCGCGGCAAGCACGGGCATCCGTACGGACTCGACCGACAGTACTTCCGCCCTGTCGAGGAGTTCACGGTTCACCGGCGCATGGGCCATCTGGAAGATCAGATCGACGTTCTGGCCCTGCGACCGGGACTTCAGCAGCCAGTCCTCGGGAGGCTGGAACACCTCCAGCCCCGCGGCGGCCAGCGTGGCGGTGACGGCCTCGGTGTCCTCGGGCAGTACGCAGAAGTCGACGTCGTGCTGGAGCGTTCCCGGGCCGCCGTGGGCGTACACGGCGACGCCGCCGGCCAGCGCGAAGAGATGGTCACCGGCCTTGAGCAGCGCCGCGACCTTCTTCGCCGCTTCCAGGATGGCCGGCGTACGGTCCGGGGGGAGTGCGTCGACGTTCGGGCCGGCGGGATCGCGCCGCGGGGTCTCCACGCCTCCCACGATAGTTCCGTGCGGGCCGACACCCAGGGATTACGCGCTGGCACCACTCCCGGACAGACGACCACAACAAGCCATGACCGGTGACTGCCGCGAGAGGACTCGCAGGTGCAGTCTTGAGAATTCAAGTATTTCCGGTCAGACTTCTGCTTGATACTTCAATCAATGTCTGTCGCGGGACTCTCCTGTACTCGCCTTCCCGTACTCGCCTTCCTGGAGTTGCCATGTCTGCTGCCTCCGACGCAGCCACCGTCCGTCGAGGTCCGCTCGTTGTGGCGGGAGGTGTGCTCGCCGCGATCGTGGTGGCCTCGATCGCCGACGCGGTGCTCGCCCTCCTCGCCCTGGCCGCGGGCGCGCCCGACGACTTCCAGCCGCTGGAGCCGTCCTCGTACATCTTCCTGACGGCGGTCGGGGTGGTGGCCGGTGCCGTCGGCTGGGCCGTCATCCGCAAGGTGTCGAAGGATCCCGAGGCGCTCGTGCGATGGCTGGTGCCGACCGTCGTCGTGGTGTCCTTCGTCCCCGACTTCCTGCTCTTCGGCGCAGGCGGTGTGGCTGGCGTCGTGGCGCTGCTCCTGATGCATGTCGCGGTCGCGGTGGTCGCGGTGTTCACCTACCGCAAGGTTATGCCGCTGTCGTAAGGGCGGTGACAAAGGGGGGACGGGACGGAGGACACCGGGCGGGGCAGGGACACGGTCCCTGCCCCGCCCGGCGCGTCGACGGCCTTGCACTCAGGCGAGGGGTTTGCCCTCGCGGTGGCGGCGCAGGCCCTCGGGGCCTTCGACGACGGCGGCGGTGAGCTCCTCGACGCTGGTGTCCTCGCGGCGGACGTCGAGGATCTTGCGGCCGTGGTTCATCACGATGTGCCGGTCGCAGATCTGGAAGGCGTGGTGCAGGTTGTGCGTGACCAGCACCGAGCTGACTCCCTCGCTCTTGAGCTGCAGCAGGTAGTTGAGCAGGGCCTCGGTCGCGCGTACGGCGAGTGCGCTGGTCGGCTCGTCCAGGATCAGCAGGCTGCGCTTGAAGTGCACCGCGCGGGCGATCGCCACGGCCTGCTGCTGTCCGCCGGAGAGCGAACCCACCAGCTGGCGGGGGCTCTTGATGCCCTCGATGGTGACCACGCTGTCGAGGATCTGCGCGGCGATCCCGTCCATCTTCCGCAGCTTCAGCAACCCGAGGGCGTTGGTGAGTTCGCGGCCCATGAAGATGTTGCGGGTGATGGTCATGGACGGCACCAGGGCGGAGTCCTGGAAGATCGTCTCGACGCCCCGCTTCTCGGTCTCCTGGCGGTTGACCGTGCCCAGCTTCTCGCCGCGCCACAGGTAGTCGCCCTCTTCCGCGGTGACGACTCCGGACATCGTCTTGACCAGGGTCGACTTACCGGCGCCGTTGTCGCCGAGCAGGCCGACGACCTCGCCCTGGTGGATCTTGAAACTGACGTCGTCGAGGACGGTGTTGGCTCCGTACCGCTTGGTGATGCCGGACAGTTCCAGCAGCACCTCGCCGGTGCGTTCCGCGGTGGCGGTGGGGGACATGGGTGCTCCGTTTCCGGCGGTGGGCGGGGCGGCGCTCACTTCGCCCTCCCCTCGATCATGCGGTTGAAGAGGGCGGCGGCGACGATGATCAGACCGACGAAGAGGTCCAGGTAGAAGCCGGGCGCACCACCGAGAAGCAGGATGTCCTGCACAGTGAGGATGAGCGCCGCGCCGAGGACCATGCCGAGGACGCTGCCACGGCCGCCGGACAGCGCGACTCCGCCGACGACGGTTGCCGCGATCGCCTTCAGTTCCATGCCGCGGCCGGTGCCAGGCTGGACGGAACCGGTGCGGACGGCGGTGAGGACGGCCGCGAGGGCGACGCACAGACCGAGGATGCCGAACGCGATGATCTTGACCCGGTCGGGGTTGATGGAGATCGCGCGGGCGGCGGCGGGGTTGCCGCCGACGGCGAAGATGTGGTTGCCGAGCCGGTGGCGGTGCACCAGCAGCCAGAACAGGACGCCGACGCCGAGCAGCCACAGCACCTGGCCGCGGAAGAAGCCGAGGTCGGCGGTGAAGACCTGCTTCACCGTCTCGCTGGGGACCATCAGGGCGGCTGTGGTGCCGTTGTAGAAGAGCGCCGCCCCTTCCCAGAACAGCATCATGCCCAGGGTCACGATGAAGGACGGGATCCTGGCCTTGGTGGTGAGGATGCCGTTGACGAGGGCGATCGCGATGCCGGTGAGCAGGGCCATGCCGCCGGCCGCCCAGGCGCTCGCGCCGTCGGCGTACCACCGGGTGAACACCAGGGCGCAGAAGGTGAAGTTGGCGCCGAGGGACAGATCGAACTCGCCCGCGATGATGAGGACGCCCGCGCCGATGGCCAGGATGGCCAGCACCGGGATGCTCTGGCTGAGGACGTTGAAGTTCGACTTCTCCAGGTAGGGGAAGCCCACGGGGTCCACGAGGTAGTAGATGACGCAGCCGAGCTGCACCAGGACGAAGACCAGGCCGATCTCCAGCGCGCCGCGCCCGCGGACCTGGCGCAGGCGCTCGGTCAGCCGCTCGGCGGTGGTGGCGGGGGCGGAGTCCGCGAGGGTCCGCTTCCTGGTGGGCGCGCTCCCCCCTGGGGCGCTCGTGGCGCTCGTGCTGTCTGTGGCGTCGTCCTCCACGGCGGCGCCCCCTGCCACCGGGACGCTCTCCGCGGTCACCTGACCGCTCCGCTCGCTCATGGTCGTACTGCCTTCCTGCTGGGGATGGGCGGGGCGGCCGGCCGATGGGGTCTGGCCGCCCCGAGCCGAATCGTCGGCGGATGAGGTGTGCCGGAGGTCCGGACGGCGTGGGTCAGCGGACCTTGCCGGCGAGTTCCTTGGCGATGCCGACGTTGGACTTGTCGACCAGGCCGCTGCCACCGGAGTTGATGCTGGCCGGGCTGAGACCGAAGTCGAGCTTCAGGCCGAGTTCCATCACCGTCTGGAAGCCCTGGATGTATCCCTGCTGGTCGGCCGCCGCGTCGATGGCGCCGGACTCGATACCGGTGACGATCTGCGGCGCCAGGTCGAAGCCGACCACGGGCACCTTCACGCCGGAGTCCTCCATGGCCTTGACGACGTTGCGGTGCGGGGTACCGCCCAGTGGGACGACGGCGGCCGTCTTCTTGTGGCCGAGCAGGTACTGCGTGATCTTGTCCAGGGCGGCGGAGTCCTCGATGCCGGTGCCGAGGATGTCCGTCTTGGCGCCCACCTCGTCCAGGGCGCGCTTCACACCGGCGTGGCGCTGGACGGCGTAGACCTGGTCCGGGAACTCGACGGGCGTGAGGACGGTGTCACCCTTGCCGATGTCGGGGTGGTCGGCGAGGAGACGCTTGCCGAGCAGATAGCCGACCTCCTCGAAGTCCTGTCCGACGAAGCCGAGGGTGCAGGAGCCGGCCTTGCCCTCCTGCGTGATGTTGTAGCTCATCACGGGGATGCCGGCCTTCTGGGCCGCGCAGACGTTCTCGGTGTACTTGTTGGGGTCGTCCAGCACGACGGCCAGCGCCGCGGGCTTGTCGGCGACCGCGCTGCCGATCAGGTCGTTGTACTTCGACTGGTCGCCCGAGCTGGTCTGCATGTTCAGGTCGAGGTTGAGCAACTGCGCGGCGTCCTTGGCGCCTTGAGCGATGGTGGTCCAGAACGGGTCTCCGGGGTCCTGGGGGAGCAGGAAGGTGACCTTGCGGTCCTTGGCCTTGCTGCCGAGGCCCGACTTCAGCGATGTTCCCTTGCCCGAAGCCGATGCGGTGTCGTCCGAGCCCTGGGAGCAGCCCACGGCGAACAGGGCCAGGGCGGGAACGACGGCGAGTGCGCGCCAGCCGGAGACCCGGCGGGCTCTTCGGGGCGTGTGAGCGGAGTGCGGCATGGTCCTACCTCTCCTCTGAGGAATCTGTGAGCGCCGCGGGCCCGCACAGAGAGCGCGGGACTGACTGAGAGGCCATGGAACGGCGCGGAGAAAGGGATGGGGGTCCTGGTCTCGTCGGTCTCGTCATGGACCGGTTGAGGACCTCTTCGGCGAAATTTAGCGCCTGTTTGGCTGAAGGTGTCAATACGGTGTCGCAAGGCGAATTCCAACGAATGGGTTACGGAGATTCGCGGTGTCCTTCTGGGTCTTACGTGGGCGCATTCCAGTAGATCTTTCCGGTGGTTGGAGAGGCTCTTCTGGCAGGTCAAAGGGCCCTGTCGGTGGTGATTCGCGCTCGGCAAGGCTTTCTTTGAGGTATGGGTCAGATGGTTTTAGCGGTGCTGTATGGCAATCCGCTAGAGCGCTCTATCTGTGACGGGTCGCCAAATTTATAGAGCGCTCTAGGGATATGCGGGGCAGCTGTGCTCGCCGACCGGTCCCGGCGGTCTCAGGCAGCGAGTTCCTTGGTGATGCGGTCGAGCATGAACGCGGAGGATTCGCGGGCGCGTTCCTCCCAGGCGAAGACGCAGGCCGTGGCGACGCCGTCGAAGTCCAGCTCGCGGAGCGTGGCGAAGAAGGCGTCCCAGTCGACCTCGCCCTGGCCGATGTCGAGGTGCTGGTGGATACGGGCCGGGGTGCCGGGCGGGTTGAGGATGTAGCGCAGGCCGCTGGAACCCTTGTGGTTGAAGGAGTCGGCGATGTGCACGTGCTGGAGCTTGTCGCCGGCGTAGCGCATCATCGACGCGATGTCCGCGCCCACCTCCGCGGCACCTGAGAGGTGGAAGGTGTGCGGGGCGCAGTAGAGGTAGTTGACCCAGGGCTTGTTGATCGCTCGGACGAGGTCGACGGCCGGGGTGTTCTCCTCGCAGAAGTCGTCCGGGTGGGCCTCCAGGTTCAGGGCGATGCCTTCCCGCTCGAACAGGGGCAGCAGCTCTTCCAGCGAGCGCCAGAAGGCGGCCTCGCTCTCGGCGGCGCGTTCGGGGCGGCCGTTGAACTCCGAGTTCATCAGCGGGCATTCGAGGTCGGAGGTGATCTCGATCATGCGTTTCCAGTAGCGGACGGCGGCCTGCCGCTCGGTCTCGTCCGGCGAGGACCACTTGTAGAGCGGGAGTACGGAGGACAGCTGGACGCCGTGGGTGCGCAGGGACTTCTTCAGCGCGGCGATACGTTCGTCGTCCGCCCGCGGGTGCAGGAAGAACGGCATGAAGTCCTCGCGCGGGGACAACTCGATGTACTCGTAGCCGAGTTCGGCGACCGTGCGCACCATGTCGTCCATCGGCAGGGTGCGGAGCATGTACGGGTCGAGGGCGATCTTCACGCGGTGCCTCCGTAGAGTGCGGGCCGGGGCTTGAGGTCGGTGGCGACGACGCGGCCCGACTCCAGGGCCCCGACGGTCGCGCTGGTGATGACGGTGGCCGCGTAGCCGTCCCACGCCGAGGGGCCGGTGGGTTCGGCGCCGACGGCGACGCCCGCGATCCACTCGCGGAACTCGGTGTCGAAGGCGTCAACGAAGCGGCCCACCCAGTCCGTGAGCACCTCCGTGCTGTGCTGCCCGGCGGTGCGGACGCCGACGGCGGCCGGGTCGGGCAGCCGGGCCAGCCCCTCCTCGCCCACCGCCTCGCACTGGATGTCGTAGCCGTACTGGCAGTTGACGAAGACCTCCAGATCGATACGAACGCCCTTGGCCGTCTCGAAGAGCATGATCTGCGGGTCCTTGAGGTGGGCGAACCGCTTGCTCGTGGAGCGCGGGGTGACCACCTGGGTGGAGACGATCTCGTCGTCGAGCAGCCAGCGCAGCACGTCCACCTCGTGCACCGCCGTGTCCAGGGCGGCCATGGCGGAGGTGTACGACTCAGGCACGGTCGGGTTGCGGTGGGCGCAGTGCACGATCAGCGGCTCGCCGATGCGGCCGGAGTCGATGATCTGCTTCATCTGCCGGTATCCGGCGTCGTAGCGCCGCATGAAGCCGACCTGGACGAGGCGGCGGCCGAGTGCCGACTCGGCCTCGACGATCCTCAGGCAGTCCTCGGCGGTCGTGGCCAGCGGCTTCTCGCAGAACACCGGTTTCCCGGCGGCTATCGCGTTCAGTACGTGCTCGGCATGGGTGGGTCCCCAGGACGTCACGAGGACGGCGTCGACGTCGTCCGCCGCGATCAGGGACGCGCCGTCGGGCAGCACTCGGGCACCGACCGGTGCCGCCGCCTCCTCGGCGCGGGCGGCGTCGATGTCGGTGACCGCGGTGACGCGGACGCCTGTGACGGTCCCGGTGAGACGCCGGATGTGCTCCTTGCCGATCCAGCCGGCGCCGATGACGCCTACGCGCACAGTCATGGGTGGGGGTCCTTTCTCGGGAACAGAGGGGGTCAGGAGAGGCGCGCCCGGAGTTCCGCTTCGAGGGTTTCGAGGGTGCGGCCCTTGGTCTCGGGGACGTAGAACTTCACGAAGGCCAGGGAGAACAGGCCCGCCACCACGAAGAGGAAGAAGGTGTTGGAGATCCCGATCCCGGAGACCAGAGACGGGAAGACCAGGCCGATCACGAAGTTGGTCAGCCACAGCACCACGGCCGCGACGCCCATCCCGAAGCCGCGCATCCGCATCGGGAAGATCTCCGAGAGCATCAGCCAGGTCACCGGGGAGATCGCGCCCTGCTGGAAGGCCAGGAAGGTGACCGTCATCGCCAGCACCGCGTAGGCCCGGCCGTCACCGGAGGGCAGCACCAGGGAGAAGACACCGATCAGCAGCAGGGCCGCCGTCGTCCCCATCTGACCGGCCATCAGCATCGGACGGCGACTGACCCGGCCGAGCAGCCAGATGCCGACGAAGGTGGCCAGCACCGAGATCACACCGTTCGCGATGTTCGCCGTGAGCGCGCTGTCGGCGGCGAAACCGGCGTCGGTGAGGATCTGGGTGCCGTAGTACATGATCGTGTTGACGCCGGTGATCTGCTGCACGATCGCGATGCCGAAGCCGACGAACATCAGCTTGCGCACCCACGGCGTGCTCTTCATGTCCTGCCAGCCGCCGAGCTTCTCCTGCTCGTCCTTGACGGCCAGCGCGGACACCTCGGCCAGCTCGGCCTCGGCCCGTTGCCGGGACCGCACCTGCTTGAGAACCTCCAGGGCGTCGTTGAAGCGGCTCTGGGAGGCCAGCCAGCGCGGGCTCTCCGGCATGACCAGCATGCCGAACCACAGCACGACCGCCGGAAGCGTGGCCACGACCAGCATCCAACGCCAGACCCCGCCGGACTCGCCGCCCACCTGGGCGATGATCGCGTTGGAGGTGAAGGCGAGCAACTGCCCGGTGACGATCATGAGTTCGTTACGGGTGACCAGCGCGCCGCGCCGTTCGGCGGGGGAGACCTCCGCGAGGTAGACCGGCACGGTCACCGACGCGCCGCCGACCGCGAGGCCGAGCACGAACCGCGCCACGACCATGACCGCGGTGGTGGGCGCGAGCGTGCACCCGAGCGCGCCGACGAAGAACAGCACGGCGAGGGTGAGGATCGTACGGCGCCGTCCGCGCGTGTCCGACAGCCTGCCGCCGGTCACCGCGCCCAGCGCGGCCCCCAGGAGCAGCGAGCTGGTGACCATGCCCTCGGTGACCGGGGTCAGGCCGAGGTCGTCGGTCATGTAGGGCAGGGCGCCGTTGATGACTCCGGTGTCGTAGCCGAAGAGAAGTCCGCCGAAGGTGGCGATGAGGGTGATGATCCGCAGCCGCCGGGAGACCGCGGGCGGGGCGTCGTCCGGTACGGCGGTGGCGGGAGCGGCTGCGGGGGCCTGGGGCGTGTCGTCGTTGACGTCCATGGCCACCTCCTACTTGTCGACGGTGGGGCGTCGGGTGCCCGTCAGGCCGCAGCCGGCCAGGTGCTCGCGGGTGAGTACGGCGATGGGCAGCGGTACGTCGGGAGCGCACGGGTACAGGTCCTGCTCGACGATCACGAACAACTCGGCGTCCAGCCTGGCGAGTTCGGCGACCACGTCGTCCGGCTTCGGTACGCCCGCCGGAGGCGAGACGCACACCCCGCGCTTGACGGCCTCACCGAAGGAGAGGTCCTCGGCGGCGACCTGCGCGAGGATCTCGGGGTCCATCTGCTTGATGTGGACGTAGCCGACGCGCTCGCCGAACCGGCGGATCAGGTCGAGGTTGTCGCCGCCGCCGTAGGCGACGTGCCCGGTGTCCAGACAGAGGTTGGTGTAGCGGCCGTCGGACTCGTTGAGCAGCCGCTCGATCTCCGGCTGCGTCTGGATGTGGCTGTCGGCGTGGGAGTCAGAAACCACTCTCGCGTAAGTGTCCAAAAGATGTCCCGTCACGATGCCGCCGGCATCGCGATCGGGCGACGCGCCCTCGGGCACCCGATCCGGCGACGGACGGCACCGCCCCCGCAGCACCAGAGCGATGCTGCGGGGTATCGGACCGCCCAGGCCGGACCAGGCCCACGAGGGCGTGAGGGAACCCGCCCACCCGTCACGGAGCGTGCACACGATGCACGCAGCCGGACGGGGACACAGCGAACGCGGGAGACCAGCGCATCCAACACCGTTCGGGATGCGCGCAGTTCCGGGAGTTGGCAGCAAATGTCACTCCTGGACACTGTTTAGGAACGGTGGATGACGAGCCGTACGTCGTAGTACGGCAATCCGCCTCGCCGGTCGTAGCGGCCTGAAGCAGCGCCTGGCCGAGGCCGGCGACGTTGCCGTGGCCGAAGATGCCCCACACCCCGGGGATCAGCCGCTGCTCCTGGCCGTCGCGCTCGCTGTACTGGCCGGCCAGGAAGCGCACCAGGGCCTGGGCGGTGGTGAGCCTGATCGTTTCCATTACTCGTTCTCCTCGGCGCCGAACGGCAGCCGGTCATCGATGTCCTGCGCGTCCCAGGTGGAGCGGACCCAGCCGTGGGCGGGGTCGTCGCAGATCAGCCAGGCGCGGTCCTGTCCGGGGCCGGCCATGACGTTGAGGTAGTACAGGTCGTAGCCGGGCGCGGCGATGGACGGGCCGTGCCAGCCGTGCGGGATCAGCACGGTGTCGCCGGAACGGACCTCGGCCAGCACATCGATCGGCCGTTCGGGCGTGCCGTAGACCCGCTGGTAGCCGAAGCCGAACCCGTCCTTGCCGGAGACCTGGAAGTAGTAGATCTCCTCCAGCTCGCTCTCCACCGGGTTGCCCGTGGTGTCGGTGCGTGCCTGGTCGTGCTTGTGCGGCGGATACGACGACCAGTTGCCCCCCGGGGTGAGTACCTCGCACACCAGCAACTGCTCCGCGTCGAACGTGCCGGGCAGGCAGTAGTTGTTGACCTGCCGGGAGCAGGCCCCAGCCCCCCGCAGTTCCACGGGCACGTTCTCCTTGGGCCCGTACCGGGCGGAGAGTGAGCCCCGCTCGGTACGGGCGGAGGGCAGCGCGAACGCTCCACCGCGCGCGCTGCTGATGACGGCCTCCGACGCGCGGGGGAGGTACGCGAAGTCGGTGACCGAGGCGAACACGTCCCTACGGCCTGCGAGCTCGAAGCTCAGCCCGTCGACGGCGACGGTGCAGCCGCCGCTCAGTGGCAGGACCAGGAACTCCGCCTCGCCGGTGGACAGGGCGTGCGCCCCACCCGGGGCCAGAGTCAGGATCCTGAGCCCGGAGAATCCCCAGCCCGCCGACTCGGGTGGGACGACCAGGTCATAGGGATCGTTGGAGGCCGTCCCCTTGGGCAGGTGGTGTTTGCTCTCGTGGGTCACAGCAGGCTCACCGCCCGGTCCGCCGCGCCCGCGACATCGCCGCCTGCGGGGTAGAGCAGGGAGCGGCCCACGACCAGGCCCTGCGCGGTGGGCTGCTTGAGGGCCTTGCCCCAGGAGGCGAGGGCCGCATCCGGGTCGGTGACCTCCCCGCCCAGCAGCAGCGCCGACAGCGTCGAGGAGGCCAGGACGCGTTCCATGTCGTCGACGACCGGCAGCTTCAGTCACGTGTAGGCCTACGTCCAGCGCCTGCCGCACGAACTCCCCGAACGGATCGGCCCCGGTCTTCGTGATCACCGCCGCAGAGCGCCCGTAACGAGCCGCGGCCACCGCCACATTGGTCGGACTGCCACCCAGGTACTTGCCGAACGAAGTGACCTCCGCCAGCCCCACACCGGTCTGCAGCGGATACACATCCACTCCGACACGGCCCATCGTCAGGACGTCGAACGGCATCACACTGATTTCCCTTCGCTCCGGAGATTCCGGGGAGTTGTCACGGGAGGACATGACTGCCGCGCTCTACTAGCGCGCTCTAGTGCGAGTACGATGACCCCTGTCCAAATGTCATGTCAATAGCTTGTTGCCGAGGGATTTCGGGACTGCCCGCAAGGTGGGCGCGTCGAAGGGTGGTTCACAGGTGAATGCATCGGGCAAGCAGCGGCCCACGATGGCGGACGTCGCCGCGAAGGCAGGCGTGTCCAGGGCGCTCGTCTCGATCATCTTCCGTGACCAGCCGGGGGCGAGCCAGGAGACCCGTGAGCGGGTGCTGCGCGTCGCCGACGAGATCGGCTACCGCCCCGACAACGCGGCCCGGCTGCTGGCCCGTGGCCGCAGCCGCACGCTCGGTGTCATGTTCACCGTCCACCAGACCTTCCATGCCGACCTCGTCGAGGGCATGTATCCCGAGGCCGAACGGCTCGGCTACGAGGTACTGCTCTCCGCCACCGCCCAGGGGCGCGGCGAGGTCAAGGCCGTCGAGGCGCTGCTCAGTCACCGCTGCGAGGCGGTGATCCTGCTCGGCCCGGACTCGGCGGTCGCGGACCTCGACGCCCTGGGGCACCGCACGGTCGCCGTCTCGGTCGGCCGCCGGGTGCCCCAGGCCCGCGTCGACAGCGTGCACACCGCCGAGGGCAAGGGCATACGACAGGCCATGGACTACCTGGTCGAACTGGGGCACCGCCGGATCGTGCACATCGACGGCGGCCGGGGTCCCGGCTCGGCCGAGCGGCGGCGCGCCTACCGGGCCGCGATGCGCCGGCACGGGCTGGAATCCGGGCTGCGGGTGATCCCCGGTGACCACACCGAACAGTCGGGTATCGAGACCGGCCGTCTGCTCCTGGCGGAGCGGGACGGCGGGCAGCCCCTGCCGACGGCGGTCCTCGCAGGCAACGACCGGTGTGCGATGGGTCTGTTGATGGCCCTGACCCGGGCCGGGGTGGAGGTGCCGCGCGACCTGTCCGTCGTGGGCTACGACGACAGCCACCTCTCCCATCTCATGCCGATCGGTCTGACGACCGTCCGCCAGGACGCGGTCCTCATGGCGGAGCACGCGGTCCGTTTCGCCGTGGAACGTCTGGAGGACAGGGAGTTGGAGCCGCGGGAGGCGGTGCTGGACCCGAAGCTGGTGGTGCGGGGAACGAGCGGGCCGGCCCCGGAGGAGCCGGCCTGAAGGCTCGGCGAAGGCCGAGGGCCATGAGCGACGCCGGGACGCCGGACGCCGCCGCCAGGGCCTGTCGTCGAACGCGGGTCGCCAAGCTCTCGCGAACGGACCTTGAGCAGATGGCGAGCCGCACGGTGATACGAGACCTCCGCAACGTCCGGTCACGGCCTGCGGAGGACACTCCGACATCTGGGGGCAACAGGTGTTCGCCGGAGTCCGTCCGCTGCTACGCGTTCAGGGCGTCCGAGATCGGCTTCGCGCCGCCGTGCGCGGTGAGGCCGCCGTCGACCGGGATCTCGGCTCCGGTGATGAAGGACGCCTCGTCGGAGAGGAGGAAGGAGACGAGCGGGGTGATCTCGTCGACGGTTCCGGTACGGCCGAGCGGTGTCCCGCGGACGTTCGCCTCGCGGAACGCGGGCGCCGCCGAGGCGGTCATGTCCGTCTCGATGAAGCCGGGGTGGATGATGTTCACGCGGATGCCGCGGGGCCCCAGTTCCATGGCGGCGGTCCTCGACAGACCGCGCAGCGCCCACTTGCTCGCCGTGTACGCGACGGGATAGTGGGCGGTCAGTGCCGCCGACGAACCGACGTTCACGATCGACGCCCCGGGGCGCATCAGCGGCACCAGGTACTGGATGCCCAGGAGCGGCCCGGTGACGTTGACAGCGTGGACCCGAGCCAGGTCCTCGGGACGTACGTCGTCGATCCGGGCCCGCCAGGTGACGCCCGCGTTGTTGACCAGGCCGTGCACCTGCCCGTACGCCTGGCGCAGTTCGGCGGCGAGCTCCGTCCAGTCCTCCACGCTGGTGACGTCGAGGCGGCGGCAGCCGGACGCCCCCGTCACGTCGGTGGCGATCACCCGGGCACCTTCGCGGGTCAGCGCCTCGGCCTCCGCGGCGCCCTGACCGCCGGCCGCGCCCGTCACGACGACGACCTTGCCGAGCAGCCTCCCCCGAGCTCTCGGCTTCGCCCGAGCAGGGAGGTGCCCCCAGGGACGGAGGTCGGTCACGGCCGCTCCCTGGTGCGGCGCCGAGCGGCCGGAACCGGCACGGGGTCAGGGCCGGTGATCACGGTGTTGGAGACCGTGCCGATGCCCTCGACGGTGAGCGTGACCGTGTCGCCGGGCTTCAGCGGCGGCGGGTCCTGCCTGCCGCGTACGCCCCACAGCTCGGCGAGACAGCCGCCGTTGCCGCAGGTCCCGGAACCGAGGACGTCGCCGGGGCGGACGAGGGTGCCGCGCGAGGCGTAGGCGACCATCTCCTCGAAGGTCCAGCTCATGTGGGACAGCAGGTCCCTGCCGACCACCTCGCCGTTCACCGAGGCGGTGAGCCCGAGCCGCAGGAAACCGTCGGCGTCCCGGTACGGCTCCAGTTCGTCCGCGGTGACCAGGTACGGCCCCAGTGTGGTGGCGGTGTCCTTGCCCTTGCACGGGCCGAGGCCCACCCTCATCTCGGCGGACTGCAGGTCGCGGGCCGACCAGTCGTTGAGGACGGTGTAGCCGACGATGTGGTCGCGGGCCTGCTCGGGGGTGAGGTCGCGGCCCTCCTCACCGATCACGGCGGCGACCTCCAGCTCGAAGTCGAGCATGCTCGACCCCGGGGGCATGGGGATGTCGTCGTGCGGGCCGTACACCGCGTAGGGGTTGGTGAAGTAGAACGTCGGAGCCGCGTACCACTGCTCCGGCACACCGGCGGCGCCGTCCACGGACCGCCGTACGCCCTCGACGTGCTCCTCGAAGGTGACGAAGTCCCGCACGGTGGGCGGCTGGAGCGGCGGCAGCAGACGCACCTCGGACACATGGGGACCGGCCAGGGCGCCGAGTCTCCCGGTGCCCGCGTCGAGGAGTCGGGGCAGATCGCCGCCCTCGGTGAGCAGTCCGGTCAGGGAGTGGACACCGGGCAGGGGGTGCAGCGTGCCGTCCTCGGCGACGACGGCCACATGGTGCTGGTCGCGGTGTTCGTATGTGGCGAAACGCATGGGAGGGGTCCAGTCGGCGTGGGGC
>NZ_VJZE01000224.1 GCF_009377205.1 Streptomyces phyllanthi | reverse complement strand
CACTCCCTCCGGCTTCCTCCCGACCCCCGCTCACGTCAATCGCCCAAGGACGACGATGCCTTCACGGACAGGTGCCCGGCGCCGTCTCGGCTCCATACGTCTCTCGCTGATCCTCCTGGCTCTGATCCCCAGCGTCACCCTCGCCGCCATGTGGGGCGTGACGACGGTGCAGATGTTCTCGGAGGGTCTGCACCTGCGGGAACAGACCGGCCTGAGCAAGTCGACCGGCGCCATGGGCACCGATGTGACCCTCGCCCTGCAGGGCGAACGCGCCCTGTCGGCGGCCGTGCTGGCCGGCCGTAGCGGCGCCCGGGCGGCACTCGACGAGCAGCGGAAGGAGACGGACACGGCCGTCGCGCAACTGGTCGGCCAGTCCGACGCGATCGCCGACGCCCCCAACCGCGTAGGGGACAGGATGTCCTCCGTCATCGGCGCGGTCGGGAGCCTCGAGTACTACCGGGACCAGGTCGACGACCCCACCGACATCACCCCGCAGCAGACGCTCGACCAGTACACGTCGATCATCGACGACCAGATCCACGCCTTCAACGAGCTCTCCCAGGTCGACGACGGGGACCTCACCTCACAGGCCGATCCGCTCGTCGCCCTGGAACACGCGGCGGAGCTGGTCTCCCAGGAGGACGCGCTGCTCACCCTCGCGTGGCCGTCCGGGTACCTCGACGAGCAGCAGCGCATGAAGTTCACCCAGCTGGTCAACGCGCGGCGGTGGCTCGTCGAGGACCAGATCATCCCCTCCCTGCGCGGCACGGTGAAGTCGCGGACCGAGCAGATACTGCAGGGCGAGGACTGGCAGACCCTGGAGAGCGTGGAGGGTCAGCTGCTCGCCATCCCCACGACGGGCAAGGTCGACGCCCGCCGCACCGTTCTGCCGGATGATGTGCGCAAGCGGTGGGAAGGGGCGCTGGAGAACCTCTCGGCCCAGTACACCGACCTGATCCGGCAGGAGACCCGTTCCCTGCTCGACCGCAGCGGTGAACAGGCCCGCGGACTGCTGATCAAGGCCGGCTCGCTGAGCGTCGGTGGTCTTGTCGCCCTGCTGGTGTGCGCCGTGATGTCCTGGCGCATCACCCGCTCCCTGTCCCGTCGGCTGCGCGGACTGCGCATGGCCACGCTCGGCCTGGCCGAGGAACGGCTGCCCGACGTACGGGCCCGCCTCGACCGGGGCGAGAAGGTCGACGTCGAGTCCGCAACCCCGCCGCTCGACTACGGCGAGGACGAACTCGGCCAGGTCGCCCAGGCGTTCAACACCGCACAGCGCACCGCCGTGCACACCGCGGTGGAACTCGCCGACACCCGGCGCGGCTTCCAGAAGGTCATCCTCGGTATCGCGCGGCAGAGCCAGAACCTGGTCAACCTCCAGCTCAGCAAGCTCGACAAGCTGGAACGCGAGCACCAGGACCCGAAGATCCTGGAGGGCCTGTACGAACTCGACTCCACCGCCAGCCAGTTGCGCCGCTACGAGGAGAACCTCGTCATCATCAGCGGTGAGCGGCCCGGCCGTACCTGGACCCGCCCGGTCGCGCTGATCGACATCCTGCGCAGCGCCGTCGGCGAGGTCGCCCAGTACCAGCGGGTGGAGGTGCACACCGAGGAGGAGGTGTCCCTCGCCCCGCCCGCCGTGGCGGACGTCATCCACCTGCTGGCCGAGCTCATCGACAACGCGACCGCCTACTCGCCCGCCCCCAGCCCGGTGAGCGTACGGGCCGCGATGGTGGGCAGGGGTCTGGCCGTGGAGATCGAGGACCGCGGCCTCGGCATGTCCGAGGAGGACTACGCCGCGTTCAACGCCCAGCTGGCGGTGCCCCCGCAGTTCGACGTGGTGGCGCTGGCCGACGACCTGCGGCTCGGCATGTTCGTGATCGCCCGGCTCGCCACCCGGCACGGCATCGTGGTGACGCTGCGCTCCTCGCCGTACGGCGGTACGACGGCGATCGTGCTGATCCCGCACGACATCGTGGTGCAGGAGACCTTCGACGAGCCCGCCGACGAGCCGGTGGACGAGCGGCCCGTCGCGCCCGCCGGGGACGGCCGGGACGCGCAGGACGCCGCGGACCCACAGGACGCCTCGGGTTCCCCGGCCGCCGACGCCGGCCCCGCCGGCCCGGCGAAGGTGCTCATCTCCGCGGCGGTCGTGGACGAACAGACCGTCGCCGGCACCCCCGTCAGCGACACCCCCGTCAACGGCGAACGCACCCGCGAACAGGCCCCGGACGCGTCGCCCGCCGCGCCCGCGCGCACCGGCGACCGCACCCCGGCCAAGGCCCTCTCGCGGCCCGCGCCCCGTACGGCCGTGCCCGCCCCGGGCCGCGCACGGGGCGACGGACTCGCTCCGCTGCCCCGCCGGGTCCCACAGACCAGTCTGGCCGCCGAGCTGCGGGAGGACACGGGACCCGACCAGGACGACGAGGATCCCTTCGACGACTTCACCGCGGAGCGCGCCGCCTCCTCACTGGCCTGTTTCCAACGCGGGACCCTCCAGGCCCGTGACGACGGCGGGGAGATCGAGTACGACGAGAAGGAAGAGAGCGCACCCGAGGGCGCCGACGAGAAGGTCTCCGCCGTACACACCTCTGTCACCTCCACTCCGCCGGCCGACCGCTGATGAAGGACACAGAAATGACACGCCCCATCCCCGCCACGCACAGTCAGCTCGACCAGCTGCTCACCGGACTGGTGGACCGGGTCGCCGAGGTGAACCACGCCGTCGTGCTCTCGGAGGACGGACTGGTCGTCAGCAAGTCGACCGCGTTCGTGCGCGACGACGCCGAGCGGCTCGCGGCCACCGCGTCCGGCCTGATGAGCCTCAGCAAGGGCGTCAGCATGGACTTCCGCGGTGGCCCGGTGCGCCAGCTGCTCATCGAGATGGGCAACTCCTATCTGATCCTCACCAACGCCGGACCCGGAGCCAGCCTCGCGGTGCTGACCAGTCAGGGCGCGGACGTCGGTGTGGTGGCGTACCAGATGAACATGCTGGTGAAGAAGATCGGCGAGCACCTCAGTGCCGCTCCGCGGGCAGGTGTCGTCGTCGCGGCGGACAACGGCGAGAGGTGAACGGAGGCGATACGGCCGGCCGTCTGGTCCGGCCGTTCACCCTGACCGGCGGCCGGACCCGGCCGGACCGCGGCGACTTCACCCTCATCACGATGGTGATCGCCGTCGACCCGCCCCCCGACGGGAGCACACGGCTCCAGCCCGAACACGGACGGATCCTGCGTCTGTGCGCCGAACCGATCGTGGTGGCCGAGCTCGCCACACGGCTCGACCTGCCGGTGAGTGTCGTCAGCATCATGCTCTGCGACCTGCTGCAGGCGGGACGGATCGTCGTCCAGCCGCCGCGTCCTGTCTCGCGCACCACGGACCTGGAACTGCTGCAGAAAGTGAGGGAAGGCCTTGACCGGCTCTGACGCCACCGCCCAGGGGGTAACGGCACCCGACACGGTCAAGATCCTGATAGCCGGGGGCTTCGGTGTCGGCAAGACGACCATGGTCGGGTCGGTCAGTGAGATCGTCCCGCTGCGCACCGAGGAACCCCTGACCATGGCGGGCCTCGGCGTCGACGACCTGAACGGGATCGAGGAGAAGCGGGCCACCACCGTGGCCCTCGACTTCGGGCGGATCACGATCAGCCAGGACCTCGTGCTGTATCTGTTCGGCACGCCCGGGCAGCAGCGGTTCTGGTTCATGTGGAACGACCTCGCCATCGGTGCGCTGGGCGCCGTGGTCCTCGTGGACGTGCGGCGGCCGGAGTCCAGCTTCGCCGCCATCGACTTCTTCGAGCGCCGCAGGATCCCGTTCGTCATCGGCGTCAACGGCTTCCACGGACTGCACCCGTACGCGCCCGAGGAGATCCGGGAGGCCCTCGCGCTGCCGGACGGCGCCCAGGTGCTGCTCTGCGACGCACGCGAACGCGGGTCGTGCCGGGAGGTGCTGACCGCCCTGATCGACCAGCTGATCGCCACCACGGCCCGCGCCAACGGCCACCCCGCGCGCACGTCCTGAGCGCACCCGCGGGATGGTTCAGGCGCGCGGGCTCTCGGGCTCCCGGACCAGACCGGCGACGTGCTCGGTGACCATGTCGAGGACGTCCGCGGCCGATGTGTCGTCGCCGAGGACGAGGTAGTTCAGCGTCAGCCCGTCCGTCATCGCGGCCAGATAGCGCGCCAGTACGCCGACGGGGACGAGGAGCTGGAACTCCATGCTCCGGCCGAGCTGTTCGATCAGCTCCGCGTAGGTGTCGCGGTACATCTCGTACTGCCGTCGCGCCAGATGCTCGAAGCCCGGCTCGCGCAGGGCGTACTGCGTCAGTTCGTACGTCAGCATGTGCTCGCCGGGACGGGCGGACACATGATCCCAGTAGGCCTGGAACCCGGCCCGTACGGTCTCCTGCAGCGTGCCCCTGGGCCGGATCGCCTCCTTCACCACCGTGATGTAGTCGGCGGTGATCGCCCTGATCACGGACTCGATCAGGGCCTGCTTGGAGTCGAAGCAGTAGTGGAAGACGCTCAGGCTGACGCCCGCCTCGGCGCAGATGGACCGGGTCGTCGTCCTGGCCACCCCGTCCCGGGTCATCGCCCTGATCGCCGCCTCGGTCAGCTGCCGGCGCCGCTCGGCCGACGGCATCCGTGCCATGTGCGTGTCCCCCGTCCCTTACGCGCTCTGCCCGCCGAGCAGGGTAACGGTGCCCCCGCCCACCGGGCAGGCCCGGGCGGGGGCACCGTCGCTCAGCCGCTGTAGACGCCCACCTCGTACAGGGAGTAGCCCCAGTCGGTGCCGCGGTCCAGGCCGTGGACGCGGACGTACCGTGCCGGTGTGGCGCTGAACCCGGCCGTGTCCAGGCCGCCGTCACCGGACGTCGTGGACCACGCGGTCTTCCAGGTCGTGCCGTCGGTGGAGAGCTCGATGCGGTACGACCTCCCGTACGCCTTCTCCCAGTCGAGCGTGACGCGCTTGACCGTCTGCGTGGACCCGAGGTCGATCCTCAGCCACTGGTCGTCGCTCCAGTCGCTCGCCCAGCGGGTGCCCGAGTCGCCGTCCACGGCCCGGCCCGGCGCGTAGCTGGTGAAGGGGTTGGACTCCGACGAACTGGCCGTCGCCGGCCGGCCCTTGGCGAGGTTGACCCCGGCCTTGTGGTTCTCCGAGGCGCCCCAGGTGTCGAGGTACGACTCGGCGCCGCGGAAGAGGTCGTTCACGACGTCCTGGCCGCCGACGAGCCGGATGTCCTCGATCCAGTCCGGGACCATTCCGTAGTGCGCGCCGCCGTCGGTGTTGAAGTCCCAGGTGCGCTCGCCCGTGGTCTGCCTGTCGATGACGGCACCGCCGTCGACGCTGGTGAAGGGGTACTTCACGGGGTTCGAGGTGCTCGCCCCGCGGGGTGCGGGCCAGCCGCCGACGCCGTTCATGTCGGTGCCGTAGCCGTAGCCGACGTTGTACTTGTCCCGCAGCGCGTCCGTGCGCTTCGCCTCCGTGCTGAACTCCTCCGAGCCGTGCATGTACTGGGCGACGAAGCCGCCGAGGGAGTAGACCCGCTCGGTCCAGTTCAGGTCCATCCAGCTGTGCGAGGAGAGGACGCCCGCGTACTGCTCGGCCTCGAAGATGTCGAGCACCCGGCCGGTGGCCTTGACGCTCATGTGGTCGATCTCGACCATCATCTTGCGCTCCATCATGCCGCGCACGGCGTACTCACCGAGGTCGGTGAGCCCGCGTACGTTGCACTGGGCGTCCTCGTCGTACTCCGGGACCTCGGTGCCCGCCGGCAGGTCCTCCTCCGCCTCGGACGACGCCTCGCCGATGGGGTTGTCCTTCTGCGGGCCCGTGCACTTCTCCGTCTTCCAGAAGGTGCCGGTCGACAGGAACTGGCCGACGTTGATCGCCGTACCGAGGCCGTGCTCGTCGAAGCGGACGCCGCACAGGGCGTTGTCGAACTTGTGGCACAGGAACATGCTGCGCACGCCCAGGTCGTACAGCTCGTCGAGGCCAGCGTCGATGTCGTCCTTGTCGCACTGCGCGATGTCCAGGATCTGCTTGCAGCCGAACGGCTCGGAGGTCTCGACCCCGAGGATGACGGCCAGCTTGCCCTGCTTGATGACCTCGCGGGCCTGGGCGCTGTCGGTGACGATCCGGAACCAGCCCTTGCCCGTGCCGCCGTACATGCTGTCGATGTAGGCCTGCATGTCGTACGTCAGCTTGGCCTGGAGCCGGATGGACGTCATCTCGTCGCAGCTGCGGTCCTTGAAGAAGTAGACCGAGCAGATCACGCCGTTGGTGACGAGGTCGTTGACGAGCACACGCTGACCGCCGCGCCAGGCGCGCTCGATCCACGCGTAGTAGTTCTGCTGGTGGGTCAGCGAGTCGTACGCGGGCCAGTCCTTGAACGTGGGCCAGCCGACCGGGTCGTGCCTGCCGTCACCGCCGTGGGTGATGTAGTCGAAGACCGCGAGCGAACCGTCGGGGTAGTGCTCCGGACAGTCCTTGAGCGCGTCGGCGATCCCCTTCGTGGAGAAGGGCTTGCCGCAGATGAGCCGGCCGCCGAACGCCTCGTTGGACATGATGTGGTTGTGCGCGTCGACGAACCCGCGTACCTCCCCTGCGGAGTTGGTGCCCTTGAAGGGCTCGCCGGTCACGTTGATCTGGGAGTCCGGCGAGGGCCGCGCGCTCGGCGTCCACCAGTCGGTGGCGGCCGAACTCGGCGTCGGGCCCAGCGTCATGGCCATCACGATGACGAGCAGGGACAGCAGGGTGAGGTGCCTGTGCTTGCGGAGGATGCTCCTGAAGTGCAGGCGGGGGCGAACCATGGTCATTGGTCACGTCCTCGGTCGGGCGGGTCGCGCGGGTGGATGAGCCTGACCGTCCGGGGTGGCCTTACCAGCCCACGACGTGATTGTCATGACTCGCACAATCGATGTGACGAGAATCGCGACTGCCGCATTCCGAGTCAAGAGTCCGGGACGCTTGACCTGATACGGGGTGGGGTGCTTCCGGGGTGACGCGCATACCGGCCCGCGCGTCGTGAGGGGCCGACGACACGAGTGGGCGGCGGCGGAAGGTGCACGACCCGTCCGGACGGCCGAACGTGCCCCGAACCGGTCCGACTTCCCCGGCGACCGCGCGCAGGGCGGCCGCCGATCGGACGGGGAGGGGTCGCCTCAGGGGGCGAGAAGGGCTACCCCGCCCATGTGACTGGGGTAAACCCCCGTGAAGAGAGGCCAGTTGACGGTATGTCAGAGACAGTGGGGGAGGGGCGAAGCTCGTTCGTATGACGAAGATCAAGCGAAACGCAGCCCTGCTTGCCGCGTCCGCCGTGGTCATGGGCCTCACCACGCCGTTCGCTGCCGCGACGACTTCTGCCTCACCCGAGTTCTCTCCCGCGCTCGCGCTGGGAGCCGCCCCCATGGCCCCCGAGCCGCCCCTCGACTGGGTGGAGTGTGAGGGCCAGGGGCTCGATCCGCGCCAGGAGTGCGCGACCGTCGAGGTGCCCATGGACTACGCCGCCCCCCACGGCAGGAAGATCACTCTCGCGCTCTCCCGTATCCCCGCCGAGAACCACCGGAAGCGCCGCGGCGTGCTGCTGATGATCCCCGGCGGACCGGGCGGCGGCAGCCTCGACGCCCCGTCGGGCAAGGGGCAGAAGCTGCCCCAGGACGTACGGGACACCTACGATCTGATCGGCTTCGACCCGCGGGGCTACGGCCGATCCACCCCGGTCAGCTGCGAGCTGGAGAAGAGCGACCTCGCCCTGACGAAGCTCCGTCCCTGGCCCGCCCCCGACGGCTCCGTCACCGGGAACATGGCCACCGCCCGGCGCATGGCGGACGCCTGCGCACGCAACGGCGGCGAACTGATACGGCACATCAGCACCGCCAACGAGGCCCGTGACCTCGACCGCATCCGGGCGGCGCTCGGAGAGCGGAAGATCTCCGCGTGGGGCGTCTCGTACGGGACGTACGTCGGCGCCGTTTACAACCAGCTGTTCCCGCACCGCACCGACCGCGTGGTGCTCGACAGCAACGACGACCCCGACCCCACCCGGGTGGCCCGCGGCTGGCTCGCCATGTACGAGACCGGGGTCGAGGACAACTTCCCCGAGTTCGCCACGTGGGCGTCCACGCCCGGCAACCCCGACCGCGTGGCCGCGACCGCCGCCGAGGTGCGCCCGCTCTTCCTCCGCCTCGCCGCCCGCCTCGACCGCGAGCCGATCCCCTGGCCCGGCGCCAACCCGGAGGAGCTCAACGGCAATGTGCTGCGCCAGACCATGCTGGACACCCTCTACGACCCCGACAGGTACCCCACGCTGGCCCGGATGATCCAGGCCGCCCGGAAGGGCACCGTGCCGCCCGTGCCCCAGGGGCCGCCCGACTCCGTCCTGCAGAACTCCATCGCGGCCGGCGCGGCCATCTGCAACGACGTCGCCTGGCCCAGGTCGGCGGCCGTGTACGAGCGGGGAGTCGCCGAAAGCCGCGCCGAGTACCCGCTGACCGCCGGGCTGCCGAGGAGCGCCATGATCTGCGCCGCCTGGCCGGACGCACCGAAGGAGCCCGCGGTACGGATCACCGACCGCGGCCCTTCCAACGTCCTCCTCATCCAGAACCGGCGCGATGTGGCCACCCCCCTCAGCGGCGCCCTCAAGCTCCGTGCCGCCCTCGGCAGGCGCGCCGTCATGGTGACCGTCGACTCCACCGGCCACGGCGCCTACCTCGCCAACGGCAACGCCTGCGGCGACCGGACGGCGTCCCGCTTCCTGGCGACGGGGGAACGACCGGCGGGGGATGTCACCTGCGACTAGGTGCGCCGCTACCGGGAGTTGCCCCGGTGCGACCCGGCGGCGGGCCCCTCCCCCGGGGGAGGCCCGCCGCCGGATGCCGTCCACCTCGAGTGCCTCGTATCCGGCGGGGACCACGTTGCCCGACTGGCTGGGGGAGAACCTTGGGAAGACCTTGAATCGGCTGGTGGGCCCCGGTGTTCCGTGGCTACCGTGACCACAGGGGAGGGGGCGGAATGGCAGTGGAGTTCGGCTTGCTCGGCCCGATCGAGGCGCGCGTCGACGGCCGTCCGGTGGATATGGGGCACATTCGGCAGCGGAGTGTGCTGGCCGCCCTGCTCACCGAGCCCAACCGGCCGGTGCCGGTCGACGAACTCGTCGACCGGGTGTGGGGGGACCGGGTGCCGCAGCGAGGCAGGGAGACGCTGTACGGATACGTGTCCCGTCTGCGCCAGGCGCTGCGTCCCACCGGGGAGGTGCGGATCGTGCGGCGGCCCGGGGGCTACGTCCTGGAGGCCGATCCGGCGACCGTGGACATCCACCGGTTCCGGGACCTGGTCGCGCGGGCCCGGGCGGCCGGCGACGATCAGGCGGCGGCGCTGATGCGGCGGGCGCTGGAGCTGTGGCGAGGAGAACCGTTCGCCACGGTGGACACCCCGTGGTTCCACGGTCTGCGGCAGGCCCTGGAGCGGGAACGGTTCTCGGCCGAACTGGACGCCACCGACATCCGATTACGGAGCGGGTCGCACGGTGAACTGCTGCCCGAGCTCACCACCCGTAGCGCGGAGCACCCACTGGACGAGCGTCTGGCCGGTCAGCACATGCTCGCCCTGTACCGCAGTGGCCGCCCCGCCGACGCCCTGACGTGTTACCAGGGCATCCGGGAACGGCTCGCGGAGGAGCTGGGCATCGATCCCGGAGCGCCGCTGCGGCAGTTGCACCAGCGGATCCTCACCGGCGATCCGGCACTGGACCTTCCGAACCCGAACCCGAACCCGGACGCGAGCTCGAAGCCGGAACCGGCCTCTGACCCTGACCCTGACCCGGGCTCTGCCCCGCGCGGCCGGTCCAGTGTCCCGATCTCTCGCCAACTCCCCGCGCGCCCAGGGCTTTTCACGGGCCGTGAGCAGCAGCTCGCGGAGCTCGACAAGGCGCTGGACGCGCCGGGCGGGACGGTGGTGGTCTCCGCGATCGGTGGCAGTGGCGGGATCGGCAAGACCAGGCTCGCCCTGCACTGGGCGTACGAGCGCCTCGACCGTTTCCCGGACGGTCAGCTGTATGTGGACCTGCGTGGTTTCGATCCCTCGGGGGATCCCGTCGCGCCCGCCGTGGCGGTCCGCGGATTCCTCGACGCCCTGGGCGTGGAGTCCGGGGCCGTGCCGCTGGACGTACAGGCGAGGATCGGGCTGTACCGGAGCCTGGTCCAGGGACGGCGGATGCTGATCGTGCTGGACAACGCCGCCGACGCCGAGCAGGCGGCCGCGCTGCTGCCGGGCAGCGCCGCCTGCGCGGTGCTGGTCACCAGCCGCCGGAGGCTGGCAGGGCTGGCGAGCGCCCATGGGGCCCGGCTGCTGACGCTCGACGTGCTGACCGACCCCGAGGCACGGGAACTGCTGGTCCGCCATCTGGGGCGGGACCGGACGGCGGCCGAGCCCGATGCCGCCGCCGTCCTGCTGGAGCACTGCGGAGGGCTGCCGCTGGCGATCAGCGTGGTCGGCGCCCGCGACGCGGCCCACCCGGACTTCCCGCTCGCCGTCCTCGCCGAGGAGCTCAAGGACGAGTCGGCCCGGCTGGACGCGCTGGACGCCGGGGATCTGACGGCCGATGTGCGCGCCGCCTTCACCGTGTCGTACCGCGCCCTGACCGCCAGGGCCGCGGAGGTGTTCCGGCACCTCGGTCTCGCTCCGGGGCCGGAGATCGGGCAGGCGGCCGTCGCGAGTCTCGTCGCCCGGCCGGTCACCGCCGTGCGCGCGGCCCTGCGGGAGCTGGAGAACGCCCATCTCGTCCAGCAGCCCGCACCGGGCCGCTACCGTCTGCACGACCTCGTCCGCCTCTACGCGGCCGAACGGGCACGGGAAGAGCCCGCTGAGGGCGGCGACGAGGCGCTGCTGCGACTGGTGGACTTCTACCTCCACACGGCCTGCGCCGCCGCGGGGCTGCTGGACCCGCACCGGGACCCCATCCACCTGTCCGCGGCCCTGCCGGGGGTCACGCCCCAGGAACCGGCGGACCACGGCGCGGCCCTGGACTGGTTCACCACCGAGTACCCCGTGCTGCCGAGCACCGTCGCTCTGGCGGCCGCGGCCGGCTTCGACACGCGGTCCTGGCAACTGGCCTGGGCCCTCGAGACGTTCTTCGACTACCGAGGCCACTGGCACGACTGGGCCGCCAGTCAGCGCGTCGCGCTGGACGCGGCGGAGCGGATCGGCGACCGGTCATGGCAGGCCGCGGCGCACCGCAGCCTCGGTAACGTCTGCACCCAGATGGGCCTGCTCGACGACGGACACCACCACTTCCGCAAGGCCCTGGACCTCTACGGAGAGTTGAACGACCCGGTCAGCCAGGCCCACACCCACCGCGGCCTGGGCTGGGTGTGCGACCAGCAGGGCCGCCCCCGCGACGCGCTCGACCATTCCCAGCAGGCGCTGGCGCTGTACCGGCGGACCGGCCATCAGGCCGGCCAGGCCAAGGCACTCAACAACGTGGGCTGGCTGCACATCATGCTCGGCGAGCACCGGACGGCACTCGACCACTGTGCCCAGGCGGTGGACCTCAACCAGCGGATCGGCGATCGCCACGGCGAGGCGGGCGCGTGGGACAGCCTGGGCTACGCACACCACCACCTCGCCGAGTACACCGAGGCCCTCGACTGCTATCGGCGCGCCCTCGTACTGGTCCGCGGGTTCGGCGACCGGTACGGCGAGACGGAGATCCTCAACCATCTCGGCGACACCCATCTCGCCGCCGGCGACCCCGAGGAGGCCGGGCCGGCCTGGCGCCAGGCCCTGAAGACCGCCGACGAGATCGGCCACCCGGCCGCCGGTGAACTCCGAAGCAAGCTCGGCGGCCTGCCCCAGGCCGGCCATGACGAAAAGCTCTGATTAAAGATTCAAGTAAATGGCCGGTAGGCTGGGTCCATGCCCACCACCCCACCCTGGCTCACCGCCGAGGAACAACGGGCCTGGCTGGCCTATGTCGACTTCTCCACCCTGCTCGCCGACTATCTGAACCGGCAGCTGCGACGCGACGCCGGCATGACCCATGCCGACTACGCCCTGCTGGCCCATCTCTCCTCGGCCCCCGACGCCGCCCTGGGCATGTCCGAGCTGGCGCGACGGCTGAAGATCACCCGCAGCCGGCTCACCCACGCGGTGAACCGGCTGCGGGACGCCGGTTTCGTGGACCGGCGTGAGGACCCCGCCGACGGCCGCGGCCAGCTCGCCGTCCTCACCGACGAGGGGCGGACCCTGCTGGAACGGGCCGCTCCCGGGCATGTGGAGTCGGTACGCCGCGCGGTCTTCGACGCCCTCACCCCGGAACAGGTCAGGCAGCTGGCGGAGATCGGCGAGGCGATCTGCGAGGCCCTGCAGCGCGTCGAGTCCGCGGAGTCGGACCCTGCGGTACTGCCCTGGCGCCGCCGCTAGGGCCCTGTCCGTCCACTGTCCGGCCGGAGACAGATCGTTCGCCCCGGCATGCTTCCGCCACGCGCCGCCACGGCCTGGCCCGCCCCGCCAACCGGTTGGCACGGTTGCGGAACAGCCCCGTTCACGGACGTCTGCGGCTCGGCGCGGGCAGGCCTCAGCCCTTCAGGGCCCCGCCCAGGGCCGAACTGCCGCCGATCAGCCGCGACATGACCACGTACAGCAGGATCACCGGTGTCGAGTACAGCATCGAGAAGGCCGCGAGCTGGCCGTACTGCACCGTTCCGCGCGAACCGAAGAAGGTGAAGATGCTCACCGAGGCCGGCTGCTGGTCGGGGGAGAGCAGCAGGAAGAAGGGGACGAAGAAGTTCCCCCACATCAGGATGAAGGTGAAGATCGTCACCACGGTGACTCCCGGCCACATCAGCGGGAGCACGATACGGCGGAGGGTCTGCATGCCCGAGGCGCCGTCCGTCCAGGCCGCCTCCTCCAGCACCAGCGGTACGCCGTCCATGAAGTTCTTGGTCAGCCAGATGGCGAACGGCAGCGAGGACGTCCCCAGGAACAGGACGGTGCCGTACATGGTGTCGATCAGGTCGACCTGTACGAACATCGCGTAGACGGGCACCATCACCGCGGTGATCGGCAGCCCGGTGGTGAACAGGATGGTGAGCAGGAACGGTCGCTTGAACCGGGACTCGTACCGGGACAGCGGGTAGGCCGCCAGGACCGAGGCCGCCACGCACAGCGCGGTCGCCCCGCCGCACAGCACCAGTCCGTTGAGCATCGGCAGGAAGGTGATGTCGGTGGTCAGTACGGCGCGGAAGTTGTCCAGGGTCAGCGGGTCCGGCGCGGTGACCCGCAGACCGGCCGTGCCGTTCACCGAGGCCAGGAACAGCCACAGCAGCGGGGCCAGGAAGCACAGGGCGATCAGCAGCAGTACCGCGTTCACCACGGCGCGTTCGGAGCGGCGGCGGGAGCGGTGCCGCGCTCCGGCCGCCGCCGGCCGCCGGGCGCGCGGCGGGGTGGCGCTCTCGGGGCCGGCGATGACGGCCATTCAGACCTCCGTCCGCAGCAGCCGCAGATACAGCACCGAGAACAGCGCCCCGACCGCCAGCAGCATCAGCGCCACCGCCGTGCCGTAGCCGATCAGGCTGTTCTGGAAGGCCTGTTCGTACATGTACAGCGGGAGGGTCTGGCTCTTGTTGCCCGGACCGCCGCGGGTCATCACGAAGATCAGGCCGAACACCGACAGCGTCTGCAGGGTGTTGAGCATCAGATTGGTGCCGATGGAACGGCGGATCATCGGCAGGGTGACGTGCCACAGCCGGTGCCACCGCCCGGCGCCGTCCACCTCCGCGGCCTCGGTGATCTCCTGGGGGATCTCCCGCAGCGCGGCCGAGTAGACGAGCATGGAGAACGCCGTCCCCCGCCAGACGTTGGCCAGGGAGACGGCGAGAATGGGCAGCGTGTAGAGCCAGTTCTGCCGCGGAAGGTGGAGGAAGGAGAGGACGGCGTTGAGCTCTCCCTCCTTGCGGAAGAACACGTACAGCAGATAGGCGGCCACCACTTCGGGGATCACCCAGGCCGCCAGGACCACCGTCGAGGCGACCGAGCGCACGCTCCGTGACGCCTTCTGCAGCAGCGCGGCCAGCCCGAGACCCAGCGTGTTCTGGCCGATGATCGACGACACGACGGTGAAGACGAGCGTGAGCACGACCGCGTTGAAGAAGTCCGGGTCGGCGAACGCCTTGGTGAAGTTGTCGAACCCGACGAAGTGCGCCCCGGCGGCTCCCGTGAGCCGCATGTCGGTGAACGCGTAGTACACGCAGTACGCGATCGGGCCGGCCAGGAAGAGCAGCAGCAGGACCACCGCGGGCAGCACCGGCACTCCGCGCAGCAGGGACCGGCGGGCGCGCGCGGCGGGGGAGGGGGACC
>NZ_VJZE01000223.1 GCF_009377205.1 Streptomyces phyllanthi | reverse complement strand
GGGGCGGCCGGGCAGGGAGCGTGGGACAGGATCTCGGCCTCGACGCTGCGGAGGGCAGGTCCCGGGTCGATGCCCAGTCGGTCGGCGAGGATACGGCGGGCGCGGCGGAGTACGGAGAGCGCCTCGGCCTGTCCGTGGGCCCGGTAGTGCGCGAGGGCCAGCAGGGACCAACGCTCCTCGCGGAGGGGTTGCTCGGTGGCGAGGGCTTCGGCCTCGGCGAGGAGAGCCTCGGCGTGCTCGCCTCGCTCCAGGCGGGCGGCGAGCAGCCGCTCCCGTACCACCTCACGCAGTTCACCGAGACGCACCGCCTCCGTTCGGGCCCAGGGTTCGTCCGCGCATCCCGCGAAGGCCGGGCTGCCCTTCCAGAGAGCGAGCGCCTCGGTGAGCAGGGCCACCGTCTGCGGCCCCGACGGCGCGGCCGGACCGGCCCGCTTGAGCAGCCGTTCGAACCGCCACGCGTCGACCGCGTCCTCGACGAGCGACATCGAGTAGCCGGCGCCTTCCCGCACGATGACACCGCTGCGGGTACCGGCCGCCCGGCCCGGTTCGAGTTCCCGTCGCAGCCGCGAGATGTACGCCTGGAGGGCGCCGACCGCGCTGGGTGGCGGCTCCTCTCCCCACACCGCGTCGATCAGCCGGTCGCTGGTGACCACACTGCCCCGTGCCAGCACCAGCAGTACGAACACGGCACGTTGCCGGGGCCCGCCGAGGTTCAGGGCACGTCCGTGCCGCGTCACGGTCAGCTCGCCGAGAACTCCTACCCGCAGCCCCCCGGCCATGTTCGGGTCCGGTTCCGGGGCTCCCGGTCTCGGTCCCTCTCCATCGGCGCGTTCCATGCACTCCCTGCTCGCTGTCGGTAGTCCGACCGATTGCACCATGCTCGGAACCCGAGGGCGAGAGTTCACCCGTGTCGACTCGATGGTCTCGCGGCCTGCTCGGCCTGCTCGGCCTGCTGGAACTGGCCGCACTGCCGGTGGGGCCACCGGCCAGGGTCGTCGGACGGCACGACCGGGTCCAGGGCGACGCCATCCGCGCATCCACGCATCCGACCGGGCCTGGGCCGGCTGATGGAGGTTGCAAGCGAACGGCAAGTAGGGCGGCTTACCGTGCCGTTCGCCTGCACGGGAGTGGGTGCGGGACGCCATGTGTGTCGGGGGCTGGGGGATCCGAATCCGCGAGGAGGCCGGTGAGACCTGGCGGAGGGGAGAAGTGCATGTTCGCGTCATTGCGGAGACCGGGGCCCGGTCCTGTGACAGTCCGACGGGTCTGCGGGGCGCTGGCCGTCACCGTCCTGCTGGCCGCCTCGGGCCCGGCACAGGCGGTGGCGCTGGAGTCGTCGCGGGCGTCGCAGTCCTCCGAATGCGCCGCCCACTCGGGGAAGCAGCTCGCCGGGAAGCGCCTGACGCAGCAGGACGTTGACTCCGACCGCGTATTCCGCTGCGCCGATCTGCGCGGCGCCGACCTGGCCGGCCTCTCGCTCATCCAGGACGACTTCACCGGCGCGGACCTGACCGGCGCCAAGCTGCGCGGGGCGAACCTCACCCAGGCGGATCTGGTCGGCGCGAGGCTGGCCAAGGCGGACCTGACCGATACCGAACTCACCCAGGTGAGCGCCTCACAGGCGGATCTGACCGGCGCGAACCTCACCGGTGCCGACCTGACCCAGGCGGATCTCACCGGGGCCCGGCTGAACGGGGCCGCCCTGTCCGGGGCACAGTTCTCGCAGACCGAGCTCGACGGCACGGCATTCGACGATGCCACCGGAGTCATCCGCTGGGACTACTATCTGCTCATCGGGGCCGCGGGCCTGTTCGTCCTGCTTGCCCTGCGGCTGCTGAGGACCGCCGGCCGGGCACCGGCTCCGACAGCTGTCCGGGTGCGCCTGCTGGCCTTCGGCCTGGCGGGCAGGCTGCTGATCGTACTCGGCCTGCACATGTTCGCCGGATACCTGATCGGCCAGGTCGTGCCCCTCGCGACCGGAAGTCCCCTCAAGCAGATCTGTCAGGGCCCTCACTGCGCGGTCGGGGTCGGGCTGGGCTTCGCCGGGCCATGGCTGGCCCTGGGCACCGTCGCCGTCGGGTTCGCCGTCCTGACCCGGAAACAGGCGGGGACGACGTCGGCGCGGCCGACGGTTCAGTGGTGAGCGGGGGCGTAGGGCTGCGTAGGGGCTGAGCCGGGACGTCGGGGATCGGCACGCGGGCACCGGGCGGAAGACGGACCTCGGCGACCTCCGCCGGGAAGCTCGGCCCGGTGAGCCGGCGTCGGCGGTACCCGGTTACGGGATCGCGCCACTCCAGGGCACCGGCCAGGCGGCCAACCCTCGCGGCCGCGGCCGCATCCCCGCTGACGGGGTTCGCGACCATGGTTGTCCGGCCCGTCTGGCCCGCGTTGCCGACACTGTGCCTTGTCATCCGGGAGGAGCTCAGGGCAGTGCGTCGGCGGCCGGCGGGGTGGTGTCGTCTCCGGTGGGACTGACGAGCCCGGTCCGGTAGGCGACGATGACGGCTTGGACGCGGTCGCGGAGTCCGAGTTTGGCGAGGATACGGGCGACGTGGGTTTTGACGGTGGCCTCTGACAAGTGGAGGTGGTCGGCGAGCTCGGCGTTGTTCAGCCCTCGGGCCAGCAGTTGCAGGACTTCGAGCTCGCGTGGGGTCAGTGCGGCCAGGTCGCGGTGGATCGCGGTGGTGTCGGAGTCGTGTCGGGCGAATCGTTCGACGAGACGGCGGGTGATGGCCGGGGCCAGCAGCGCGTCGCCGGAGCGGACCATGCGGACAGCGGCGACGAGGTGTTCGGGTGTGGTGTCCTTGAGGAGGAAACCGGCGGCCCCCGCGGACAGGGCCGCGTAGACGTAGCGGTCGAGGTCGAACGTGGTCAGGATGATCACACGTGGTTCATGGTCCGTTCCGGTCAGGATGTGGCGGGTGGCTTCCAGGCCGTCCAGTTCCGGCATGCGGATGTCCATCAGGACCACGTCGGGTCGGGTGCGCCGGACCGCGTCGACGGCTTCCGTGCCGTTGGTCGCCTCGGCGACCACGTCGATGCCGTCGGCCGTGAGGATCATCCGGAAGCCGGTGCGGACCAGTGCCTGGTCATCGGCGATCACCACGCGCGGCGAGCGTGTCACGAGGCCTCCAAGGGGATCAGTGCGGTGACGCGGTAGCCGTCGGCGCGGTGTGGCCCGGTGCGCAGGGTTCCCCCGTAGACGGCGAGTCGCTCGCGCAGGCCGATCAGCCCGCGTCCGGCTCCGGTGGCGCTGCCGGTGGTCCTGGACGTACCTGGTGTGCCGCCGGTGTCGGTGATCTCTACTCGGAGGCGGGTGGCTGCGTAGTCGACGGTGACCGCCGCGCTCGCGCCTGCCGCGTGCTTGACCGTGTTGGTCAGTGCCTCCTGCACCACCCGGTAGGCGGCCAGTTCGATCCCGGACGGCAGCGGACGCCTTTGCCCGGTCACCGTCAGCTTGACCGGCATCCCTGTCTTGCACACCCGTGCGACCAGCGTCTCCAGCTGGCCCAGCCCCGGCTGTGGCGCCAGATCCACCATGCCGGCCGGGCCGGGGCTGTCGGGGTCGGCAGGGGTGTCCGTGGTGAGCAGCCCCATCACGTGGCGCAGTTCGGTCATCGCCGCCCGGCCGCCGGCCTCGACCGCGAGGAGCGCCTCGCGGGCCTGGTCGGGGTGAGCGTCCATGACTTTGCGGGCGGCGCCGGCCTGGATGACCATCACGCTGACGTTGTGCGTCACCACGTCGTGCAGTTCGCGGGCGATCCTGGCGCGTTCGTGTTCGACCGCGCGGCGCAGCGCCTCGGCTTGCTCACGTTCCATCGCGGACAGGCGCTTGCGGCCCTCGTCCGTTCTGAGCTTCCAGGTGCGCAGGCCGTTGGCCGCCACGACGATCGGGACCAGGATCAGGTACGGGGCGTACTGGTCGGGGACAGTGGGCAACGCCGAGTCCGTGCTGACCAGGAGCACCGCCACCCCCAGGCTTGCCAGGGTGGGAATCCGGTGGGGGCTGTAGGCGGCGGCGCTGTAGGCGGCGACGACGCAGGCGTAGAAGGTGAGCCGCGGTGCGTCGTGTGGCGTCACCATGACCGCGGCCAGCACGATCCACAGCACGGCGAGCGGGTACCGGCGACGCAGCGTCAGAGGTGCCGAGGCGATGATCGCCACGATGACCGGACCGATCCACTCGCCCGGCGCGGGCACGGGCCGGTCTCCTCGGTCGACGATGCCGGTCATGTTGTCGAGTACGTAGTAGACGGAGCTGACGCCGATGGCCAGCGCCACCGCTGCGTCGAAGGTCCGGCCGCGCCGGGTGGGCCGCGGGGGCGGACCGGTCGGGCGCGTCAGCCGTGTGAACCACTCCCCCAGTCGGTCCGGTTTGACCCGCTCCAGCAGTCGGTCCGCCATAGGCACGGTCGTCACCGGCTCATTCTCGCCCACGTCCCCGGCGGCGACATCCGTCCATTCGATCACCCTGATCATCCGGGATACATCGATCGACTACATCGCGAGGATGACGCCGTACGGCCTCCTCACGGCGAGGTACCGGAAACAGCCCCGACGGCCGACGTGCCCGGGCCTGCCCCGCTCCTAGCGTCCATGGAGCCGGAGTTGGCAACCGAGGGAGAGACGACCATGACCGCGCCACTGACCGAACCGCCCGCCGTGAGCCGCGACGACGAGACCAGGACCCCGGGCAGCCCACCGTCGGCACCCCGGAACCGGATCCTGCGCCGCGGCCTGGCCGCCCTCGCCGGGTTCCTCGTCATGGGGACGTGCGTGCCCGCATCCGCCGCAGACGCGTCCTCCGCGGCTGATCCCGCCGGATCGCCGGCCGTATCGAGCGGCACGCTGCATCTGCCCGGGCCCACCGGCCCGCACCCGGTCGGCAGAGCCTCACTGCACCTGAAGGACGCCTCCCGCCCCGACCCGTGGGTCCCCGGCGTGAACGCGAGGGAACTCATGGTCTCCGTGTGGTATCCGGCGCAGCCCTCGGGCGGGCGACGGGCCCAGTACATGACGCCGACGGAGTCGCAGCTCCTCCTCGAGGACGGCGGCATCACCGATGTGCCGCCCGACGTGTTGAGCACGACACGAACCAACGCGACCAGCGACGCCGAACCGGCAGGACGCCGACACGGTCTGCCCCTGATCGTGCTCTCACCCGGCTTCACCAAACCCCGCGCCACGCTCACCTCGCTGGCCGAGGACCTGGCGAGCCGAGGTTACGTAGTGGCGGGAATCGATCACACCTACGAGAATGTCGCCACCACCTTCCCCGACGGGCGAGTTGCCACCTGCGCCGCCTGCGAGGTCGACCATGACCAGGCGTTCTGGCAAAAGCTGGTGACAGGCCGAGCAGCCGACGTCTCCTTCGTACTCGACGAACTGACCGGACCACGGCCGAAGTGGAAAGGCGCTCGGCTGATCGACCCGCACCGGATCGCGATGGCGGGCCACTCCGTCGGAGGCGCGAGCACCAGCGCCGCCATGCTCGCCGACCCCCGGATACGCGCCGGCATCGACATCGACGGTACGACCCAGGTCCCGATCCCTGACAGCGGCCTGGCGCGGCCGTTCCTGTTCCTGGGCAGGCAGTCCACGTACACCCCGGGAGGTGGAGGCCCAGTCGTCACCTGGGAGCGCGACTGGGAGCACCTGACCGGGTGGAAGCGATGGCTCGTGGTCGCCGGCGCCGAGCACGCCTCCTTCACCGACGTCGGACTCCTCGCGGAACAACTCGGCCTCGACATCGGCGCCACCCTGCCCGCCGCCCGCACCTCACAGATCACCCGCCGCTACACACGGGCGTTCTTCGACCTGCACCTCCGCAACACGCCGCAACCCCTGCTGGACCAGCCGTCACCCCAGTACCCCGAAGTCGGGTTCTGCTCCGTGGACACGCTGAACTGCGGTAACTGATCCCCTTCCTCGAAAGCCCACGCTCATCAGAACGCCCGGGGCCGCCAGGCCCTCAGAACCGCGTTCCCGTCTCCAGGCGTGCTGTCGTCTCCATGAGGCGTAGTAGACGATTCCCCAGCTGGTGATCTGCGTGACGCAGAGGGCGGGCAGGGGTGTGCGAGGCCGTGACCGGTCCCCCGCCCCGGTCACGGCCTCGCTGGTGTGGAGTTTGGTCATCGGGGGATCAGCAGCAGTCGCCCGCGACGACCGGTTCTTTTGTGCCGGCGTTCGCCGGGCCGGCACAGCAGTCGCTGCCCGGCTGCTTGGTCAGGGTGTCGGCGTCGGCCTTGACGGCGTACACCTCCCAGGGTTCCTGGCCGGGGCCGTGGACCCAGACCTTGTCCTGGAGGGCGTAGCAGCAGGTGGTGTCGTTCTCCTCGGTGGTGGCCAGGCCCGCTTCGCTCAGGCGGCTGGTGGCGGCGTGGACGGCCTCGGTTGTCTCGACCTCGACGCCGAGGTGGTCCATGCGGGTTGCCTCGCCCGCGGTGCCTTCGATCAGGACGAGCTTGAGCGGAGGCTCGGCGATGGCGAAGTTGGCGTAGCCGTCGCGGAGTTTGGCGGGCTCGGTGCCGAACAGCCTGCTGTAGAAGGCGATGGACGCGTCGAGGTCGGGGACGCGGAGGGCGAGTTGTACGCGGGACATGGCGTACCTCCTGCTGGTTGGGGTGGGTGGGCCGGTCAGCAGCCGCCGGAGGAGGCGGCCGGGGCGCCGACACCGATCTGGAGGGTGGCGGGGGTTGCGCAGCAGCCTCCGCCTTCGCTGCCCTGGGCGGCGTCGGGGTCGTCGTACAGGCCCGCGCCGCCGCACACGCCGGTCTCCGGCAGGGTCAGTTCGACCCTCTCGGCGGCGTCGCGGTCACCGGCGATCGCGGCGGTGACGGAGCGGACCTGCTCGTAGCCGGTCATCGCCAGGAACGTGGGCGCGCGGCCGTAGGACTTCATGCCGACCAGGTAGACGTCCCGCTCCGGGTGGGAGAGTTCGTTCACGCCGTGCGGGTAGACCGTGCCGCAGGAGTGCACGTTCGGGTCGATGAGCGGGGCCAGCGCGGTCGGGGCCTGGAGGCGCTCGTCGAGGCCGAGGCGGACTTCGGAGAGGAAGGACAGGTCGGGGCGGAAGCCGGTGAGAACGATGACCTCGTCGACCGGGTCGAGGCGGCGGCCGTCCTCGGCGACCAGGACGAGCCGGTCGCCGTCGCGCTCCACAGCCTGGGTACGGAAGCCGGTCACGGCGGACGCGTGGCCGTCCTCGACAGCGGCCTTGGCGCGCAGGCCCAGAGCGCCACGGGCAGGGAGCTGGTCGACCTCGCCACCGCCGAAGGTGTTCGCACCGATGCCACGGCGCAGGACCCACGCGGCGTGCGTGCCCTCCTCTTCCTTGGCCAGGTCAGCGAGGTGAGCCAGCGCGGTGAAGGCGGAGGCTCCGGAGCCGATGACCGCGGTGCGCTTACCCGCGTATCGGGTACGGACGACCGGGTCCTTCAGGTCCGGGACGCGGTAGGAGATGCGGTCGGCCGCCGCCTTCTCGCCGAGAGCGGGCAGGCCGTCGGCGCCCATCGGGCTGGAAATGGACCAGGTGCCGGAGGCATCGATCACTGCACGGGCGCTGACCCACTCCTCGCTGCCGTCTGCCAGCAGGACGTGCACAGTGAAGGGCTGCTCGTCGCGGTCGGCGTCGACGATCCGGTCCCGGCCGGCGCGAGCGACGCCCGTCACGGTGGCGCCGTAGCGGACCTTGTCGCCGAGGACGTCGGCGAGCGGCTGAAGGTAGTGCTCGGCCCAGTCGCCGCCGGTGGGGTAGGTGGCGCCGTCAGGGCGGACCCAGCCGGTGGGCGCGAGCAGCTTCTCGGCGGCCGGGTCGGTGACCTCTGCCCACGGCGAGAACAGCCGTACGTGCGCCCAGTCGCGTACGGCGGTGCCGGCGGAGGGACCGGCCTCCAGGACCAGCGGTTCGATGCCGCGCTCGACGAGGTGGGCGGCGGCGGCCAGGCCGATCGGGCCGGCGCCGATGACCACGACGGGCGGCTGGCCGGTGGTGGGCACGCTGTTGATGGACACAGCCACGAACTTCCCCTTTGCTTCGACATTCGTCGATGGCCTACGCCGCCAGCATGGCACCTGATTCGATAAGCGTCAACATAGACATCTATCGAAGCAGGTGGGGGTTGTGGAGCGAGTCGACGTCGTAGTGATCGGAGGCGGGCAGTCCGGTCCGACTGCCGCGCATGCCCTTCGCGGGCAGGGGCTTGAGCCAGCGGCACTGGAGGCGTCGGAGCAGACGGCCGGGTCGTGGCCGCGCCACTACGACAGCCTCACCCTGTTCTCCCCTGCCGGGTTCAGCTCCTTGCCCGGGCTGCCCTTCGACAGAGACTCTGACCGCCACCCGCACCGCGACGACGTCGTCGCCTATCTACTGCGCCATGCCTACCCGGCTGGACGCCGACGCCCGCACCCGGACGCGGGTACGCGAAGTCCGGTCCGGCGACGGCGCATTCCGCCTGGCCCTGACGGATGGCCGTCAACTGGAGGCGAAGCCGTCGTGGCGGCATCCGACTCCTTCGGTCGCCCGTACCGCCCGTACCGCCCGTACCTGCCGGGGCTGGAGACGTACGCCGGCACTCCGCTGCACGTCGCCGGCCACCGCACGCCCGAGCGGTTCGCCGGGCAGCGCATCGTGGTTGTCGGCGCAGGAAACTCCGCGGGCGCAGGAAACTCCGCGGTGCAGATCGCCGCAGAGCTCACCGAACGGGCACAGGCCGCGCTCGCGGCACGGCATCCCGTGCGGTTCGCCCGCCAGCGCCCGCTCGGCCGGGAGCCGCATGGCCACCGACTACCGGCCCGACCTGGGCTACCTCGCGCCGCTCGGCGCCCTCGACGTATCCGGGCATCCCCGCCACCGCGACGGTGTGTCACTCACGCACCCGGGGCTGGTCTACGTCGGCCTGGAGTGGCAGCGCAGCCTGCCCTCGAACTCCCTGCGCGGGGT
This sequence comes from Streptomyces phyllanthi, assembly GCF_009377205.1. Classification (GTDB taxonomy): domain Bacteria; phylum Actinomycetota; class Actinomycetes; order Streptomycetales; family Streptomycetaceae; genus Streptomyces; species Streptomyces phyllanthi. The sequence goes on along the minus strand of NZ_VJZE01000223.1, from coordinate 5,368 downwards.
GGGTCGTTAGGCCGCCCGGGCCGCCCGACGCATTGCCGCCTACCTCTCCCACAGCTGAGCCGGCCGACCCTCGCCCACTGGTTCGACGTATGTCAACATAGATGCATGTCGAATACCAAGGTGCTGCCGCTTCTGGAACCCGCCGACGGAAAGGCTGTGGCGCCGTGCTGCCCGCCGCTCACCGAGCGCCCGTTCACCGCGGAGGAGGCCGAGACGGCCGCGCGGATGTTCAAGGCCCTCGGTGATCCTGTGCGGCTGCGGCTGTTCTCCGCGGTCGCCTCGCACGAGGGCGGCGAGGCGTGTGTGTGCGACATCTCCGACGTCGGCGTCTCCCAGCCGACCGTCTCCCATCACCTGAAGAAGCTCAAGGAGGCCGGGCTGCTCACCTCCGAGCGGCGCGGGACCTGGGTGTACTACCGAGTCGAGCCGTCCGTACTGGCCGCGATGGGCAAGTTGCTGGCCATCGCACCGGCCGCAACCTGACCACAACCAGGAGGCCCCGGGGGTACGTCACCATGCCGTCGGCCCATTCGACGCCGCCGGGAAACGAGGCGGGTGAACATCGGGCTCGCCTTGAGCAGGCCGCGGCCACGGGCCTCACGGACGGGCGGGGACTGCGACGATGCCGCCGAGCGAGGCGACGCCGCCGGTGTCCGTACGTCCCTCGTCGAGGGCGCGATGGGGGTCCCCCCGCTCGAGCGCTGCCGAGAGTGGGGAAGGGCGGTTGCCGCGTCGAACAGGGCACGGCCGTCGATGTCGTCGGCGACGTGCGTGTCACTCGGCGGCTTCCCGACCGGGCATGAAGATGAGAGCCACGAGCGCCAGCCCGATCACGGCGCCGATCAGCTGCATGCCGATGAACCCCGCGACCGAGCCGGGCGCGATGCCCGCGAAGGTGTCGGTGAAGGCACGCCCGATGGTCACCGCCGGGTTGGCGAAGGACGTCGACGAGGTGAACCAGTATGCGGCGCCGATGTACGAAGCCACGGCCACGGGGGCGAAGCGCAGCCGGTCGGTGCGGGCCAGCCCGAAGATCAGCAGGATCAGGCCGGCCGTCGCGACCACCTCGCCGAGCAGCAGGTGCCCTGCCGACCGGTCATGCGTGGACCATTTCACCAGTGGCTCGCCGAACATCGCATCGGCCAGGACTGAGCCCGCGACAGCGCCGACGACCTGCGCGGGAACGTACACCGCGGCCTCGCGCAGGGTGACGCCGGCGCCCCCGCGCCGGGCCGTCCACCACTCGGCCAGGGTGACGGCCGGGTTGAAGTGCGCGCCGGACACCGGGCCGAGCAGGGTGATCAGGACGCCGAGGCCGAAGACGGTGGCCGTGGAGTTGGCCAGCAGCTGCAGCCCGACATCCTTGGTCAGCTCGGTGGCCTGGATGCCGGAGCCGACCACGACCGCGACCAGCGCCGCCGTGCCGACCAACTCGGCCGCAGCCCTGGCGATCAGCGGAGGAGCCTGCGGCGGGGTAGCACCCGGGGCGGGCTGCGGCTCAGTAGCGGAGGCCATGGCGCGCTCTCCGGCTCTGTCGTGCTCGGTGGCCTCGGTGGCGGTCAACAGGACTCCTCGGTGGTACGGATGGCGACGCGACGGGCGCCGGGTCAGGGACAGGACCGCTTGATGTTCTTCTCGGCGGTGGCGCGCGCGGTCTCCGCCAACTCGGCGAACTGACCGGCAAGCGAGGCGATGACGTCGGGCTTGAGCCGGTAGTAGGTGAACCGGCCGCACGGCTCCGTCTCCACCACACCCGCCTCGCGCAGCACCTTCAGATGGTTGGAGAGGTTGGTCTGCCTGACCCCCGTCTCCTCGATCAGGTGCGTGCTGCAGAGCGTCTCCCTGGCGAGCAGGGTGACGATCTGGAGCCGGAGCGGGTCGGCGAGGACCCGCATCAGATCAGTGTCGACTGAGGTCAGCATGGACTGATACTCTCACATCACTCCGGGCTGATATCAACTTGGAATGATCCCTGGGACCCGCATCTCCACACCCGTGGGGACCCACGCCCCGAAAGGGGTTCCCATGACCGCATCCCCGCCCCCTGTCCTGCCCGACGAACGCCTCGCGGCCGGCATCGCCCGCCTCGCTCACCGGGCCCAGGGCCGCGTGGTCGTTTCCTCCGCTGGCACACACCCCACCGCAGAGGTCGAGCCGACGGTCGCCGAGGCGCTGACCGAGGCCGGCGTGGACCTGACCGACGCGTTCCCCAAGCCGCTGACCGAGGAGGCCGTGCAGGCCGCCGACATCGTCATCACGATGGGCTGCGGCGACGCCTGCCCCGTCCTGCCAGGCCGCCGCTACCTGGACTGGCCCATCACCGACCCCGAGGGCGCCCCGATCGCCGTCGTCCGCGGCATCCGCGACGAGATCGGCGCCCACATCACCGAGTTGCTCGCCTCCCTGCCGAGCACCTGAACCGGCCTCCCCTGCAACCCTCTTGATCCACTTACGAAGGAAGAACCGATGTCCTCCAGTCCGCTCGCCTCCGTGCTGTTCGTCTGCGTCCACAACGCCGGGCGCTCGCAGATGGCCGCCGGATTCCTCAATCACCTCGCGGGCGACCGGATCGAGGTCCGCTCCGCCGGTTCCATCCCGGGCGACCAGGTCAACCCGGCCGCGGTCGAGGCCATGAAGGAGATCGGCATCGACATCTCCGACGCCAAGCCCAAGATCCTCACCACCGAGGCCGTCCAGGCGTCCGACTACGTCATCACCATGGGCTGCGGCGACGCCTGCCCGATCTTCCCCGGCAAGAAGTACCTCGACTGGGCCCTGGCAGACCCGGCAGGCAAGGGCGTCGAAGCCGTCCGCCCCATCCGCGACGAGATCAAGACGCGCGTCGAGGCCCTGATCGCCGAGATCGACGCCAAGCCGGAGGCGCGACCTTCGTGACCGACAACGGGATACGGGATACGGGATACGCGAGGTCATCGTCATCGGCCCCGGCCCCGCCGGATACACCACCGCCCCCGCCCACGAAGATCGCGCCGCGGAAGACGAGGGGTTTGAGCACACCCGGACGCAGTTGCTGTGCCTGACCAGGGGGACTGACGGCTCCCAATGCAGCCGCAGGTGTCCGGTTCGGCGCCGACGCCCAAGACCACCGCCGCGGCCGGGGGCGCGCAGCAGTTACGTGGTTGTCCGTTGTCTGCTTGCTGCTCCGTCGCGCGATACGAGGACTTGACGGAGACCGGCAAACCTCACCGGACCTCCCGCCTGCCGCAGCGGGCCAGCGCCTCCGCCGCCTCGCGTGTACGCGGGTGGTCGCTGCCCTGGACACGGATCATGTCGGCCAGCAGTGAGGTGAGCAGGGTGGCTGCCCCGCCGCTGTCGCCCGAGAGTTCCAGGAGTTCGGCGCGTTGCTGGCGGGTCCGCAGCGCACGTGGGTGGTCGGCACCGAGCACCCTGTCGACGGTGGGCTGGAGTTCGGCCAACTCCGCGAGCGCCGTGGCCGACTCTCCGGCGAGGCCACGCCAGAAGCTCAGGTTGACGCGGTAGGTGACAGTGGTCGGATGGTCGGCGCCGAGAGCGCGCTCGGCGTCCTCGGCCGCGGCGGTGAACTCCTTTACCGCGAGTTCGCGTTCGCCTGCCAGTCCCCGCCAGTACGCGAGGTTGTGCCGGGCGATGAGGGTGTCCCGGTGGAGGCGGCCGACGGCGGACTCCAGCCCTGCCACGGCCCGCAGGTGGATGTCGACCGCCGCATGCGTGTCACCCGCCTCGCCGGTCCACCTGCCCAGATCGGTGAGGGCACTCAGCGTGAGCAGGTGTCCGGGACCGTGCCGCTGTTCAAGCACCTCGACAAGGGCGGCGCAGGCGTCCCGCGCGCCGATGGCGTCGCCGGCCAGGCCACGGCAGAGAGCAGCGTGGCTCCGCGCGTCGATCACCAGGGCATGGCTCGTGCCGAGTCCGTCGGCTGCCTGGTCGGCAAGTTCGGTGAAGTCGTTCAAAGCAGCGGTCACCGCGCCCTCTTCCATCCGGAAGCGGGCCTCGTGCAGCCGTACCGTCAGAGTGTCCGGGTCTCGCGGGCCCAGGATCCGCTCGGCTTCCCGCCGGATGTGCTCCAGCGATGTGCGTGTCGACGCCGCGTCTCCCAGCTCGCCGACGGCCAGGGCGACCCGGCAGCGCAGGTACAGGACATCGCGGTGCTCGTCCCCGAGGCGGGTCCGCGCCGGCTCCAGCAACTCCTGGCAGACGTCCCGTGCCACCGCGTCGCGGCCGAGTCCGGCCAGATAGGGGCCTATTCGGCGCAGGACAGGGTGCATGCGCCCGCCGCGCAGCAGGTCACCGCCCGTCGTCCGGCGCAGGACTTCGACGTTGCGGTACAGGGCTGCCTCCGTGCCAGGCTCATACGCGCACTCCGCCGTGGACGACCAGAGCTCCTCGACCGCGTCGGCGGCCGCCATGGCGAGGCACGGCCGGACCTGCTCCGGCACGCTCTCGCGTGCCGCGCGCTGCACGAGAGCGTGTACCTCGACCGAGGCGGGTGTGCGGGACACGTCGTGCGTCACAAGGCTGAGCCGGTGCAGAGCGCGCAGCGAGAGGAGCACGGCCCTCTCACCGGGCTGCGCCGGGCCGCGGTCTGTGTCGTTGTGGTCGTCCGCTCCCCGCACGATCCACCGGCGGGCCGCCGCCGTCTGCAACACCGCCTCCGGGATGCCGTCCGATGCGAGCATCGACAGAAGTTCCAGGGTGGCCCTGACGCTTCCGGCGGGCGCGAGGGTTTCCGCCCTGTTCAAGGCGAGTTGCCAGGCGGTGGCCACGGTGTCGCCGTGTTCGTCGGCCGGGGAGGTCGCCGGCAGCAGATCGGAGAGCGTCTGCCGTTGGTCCTCCAGGAGTTGACGGTACGTGGTAAAGCGCATGCCGGTGTCGATGAGGAACGCCGCCGCCTGCGACAGCGCGAGCGGGAAGTGGCCGAGCGTGTCGGCCAGCGCGTGCAGTTCCCGGTCGTCGTCCCCGCCTTCGTCGGCCGCGAGCCGTGAGCGGAGGTAGTCGACGGCCTCCTTGGGCGCGAAGGTTCCGACCTGCACGATCCGGGATGACGAACGGATCACCGCCGCGTCCCGCCGACGGGTCGTCATCATGCTCTTGCCGTGGTCCCCGACCGGCCGGATGCCTCGCAGGTCCGCCGGTTCGTCGACGTCGTCCAGTACGACAAGCCATGGCCGCGTCGTCGTACGCAGCCAGGCCACGAAGAGGTCGGCCTGGGTCTCGTCGTCCCACCCGCTTCCGTCTTCCCCGCCCGCGACCACCCGCCACGCACGCGCGTACGCCGTGAACACGGACTGGCGGGACGAGGCGGGCACCCACACCCGTACCCCGCCGGGCTGCCGGAACCGGTGGAAGGCGCTGTCTCTTATACACAACT
>NZ_VJZE01000222.1 GCF_009377205.1 Streptomyces phyllanthi | reverse complement strand
GGCCGGGTGTGGGCGAGACACACCGCGGCGAATCCGGGGGCCAGCGCCGCGGCGGTGGCGGCCAGTTGCTCGGAGGTGTCGGCGGCTATCGGCAGGGGGTGGATGTCCAGGCCGGTGGCGCGGCGCAGGTGTACGGCGGCTGACTCCAGGGCCGGCAGGGCGGCGGAGACCTGCAGCGGGCCGGGGTGGGCCATGTCCGAGGCGTTGGAGATGAGCGCGATGCGGCGACGACGGCCTGTGTAGGAGTCTGTGCTGTCCGGGGCGAGCAGGAGCTGCTCAATGACGCGGTGGTCGGCCTCGGTGTCGATCAGGGCACGAGCCCGGTCGGTGCCGACAGGAACGCACAGCCGCTGAGCGATCTTGCCTGTGGCGGCGGCCTCCAGCACCGGGTCGCCCAAGTGAACGAGGTCCCCGTCGAGACGCTCATGCAGCAGCCTGCGCAGCCGCAACTGCGTCGCGGGCCCGTCAGTGTCGATGGTGAGACGGCACAGGCCACTCCCGGGACCGGAGTCCGTCTCGACGAGCAGGGCTCCCGGGACAGAGGCAACAGTTGCGGCCACCGCGGAGGCCGATTCCTGCCGGACTTCGGCACGCAGACTGAAGGCAGGGCGGGGCCCTGGCCCACCAGGCGAGGGGATACAAGAGTGCGGCTGGCTGGAAGGCATGCGCGCCAAGATCCTTTCTCAGGTGGGGGCAGCGCCCGCTGCCAGGCCGGAGCATCGGGGCGGGTAGAGCAATGCCCCGGTTCGAGGGAGTCCTCACGGCGGCGATTGCGGACTGCTCAGACGCGGTGGGGCCGCCCTCTGGCCCACGTGTGCCTCCCGCCTTACCTACGCGCATCTGCCAGAGATCCGACAACGGCCCTCGCGGACCCATTCGCGCGGTGCAGCACTCCAAGTACGACCCGGTGATTGGCCGGCGACGGCAGGCGACAAGACTTTACCAGTTGCTGAGTTTGGCAACTCACGGATAGAGGTCCGAGCACTTTGCCCGGAAGCACCTCGCACACCTGATGGCTGCACACATGAAGCAGGTGAGTCCGCCTGACCGCCCGCAGCCCCTCGCTCCCGGCAGGGCGGACGCCCGGGCCGGATACTCTGGCGGGATGATCGAGAACATTCCCCCCTGCCCGAAGTGCTCCTGTGAGTACACCTACGTGATGAACGCCCTCGTGGTGTGCCCGGAGTGCAACCATGAATGGGCACCCGCCGAGCCCGGGGCGGAGGGTACGGACGCCGCTGGGAAGCAGGCCGTCAAGGACTCCGTCGGCAACCCGCTGCAGGACGGCGACACCGTGGTCGTCGTCAAGGCTCTCAAGGTCAAGGGGAGTCCTTCGGGGATCAAGGCCGGCACCAAGGTGCGCAACATCCGGCTGGTCGACGGGGTCGACGGCCACGACATCGACTGCAGGATCGACGGCTTCGGAGCGATGCAGCTCAAGTCCAGCGTGGTCAAGAAGGCCTGATCCGGCACTGCCGGTGGGTGACCGGCCATCCATCACCGTCCGGCAGCCACCGCTCACGCCTCGACCCGCGCCGTCCCATCCGTGAAGGAATCCTCCGGGCAGCAGCCGGATGCGGAATTGCAAAATTTCGCAATTGGCTAGATGCTGTGTTTGCTGTGTCCGCAGGTTGGTGCGGGCACGGCCCCCTTTGAGTCCGCCCCGGTCGGGGCGCTGTCGGGAAGTCGAGGTGTCGTGTCCGTTCCGCTGTACCAAGCCAAGGCCGAGTTCTTCCGGATGCTGGGGCATCCCGTACGGATACGGGTGCTGGAGCTGCTGCAGGACGGGCCGATGCCGGTGCGTGATCTGCTGGCGGCGATCGAGGTGGAAGCCTCCAGCCTGTCCCAGCAGCTGGCCGTGTTGCGCCGCTCGGGCATCGTCACCTCCCGGCGCGAAGGTCCGACAGTGATATACGCACTGGCCAGCGGGGACGTCGCCGACCTGCTGGCGGCCGCGCGCCGGATCCTGACCGAGTTGCTGGCCGGGAAGAACGAGCTGCTGGCGGAGCTGCGGGACTCCGAGGTCGCCACGCGATGAGGATCTCGCTCGGCCGGGCCGGGGCCCGGCTTGCCGTACTGCTGCCCGGCCGTACCGATCTGTCGGAGATGCGCCGGGATCCGCGCCGGGACCTGCTGGCCGGTCTGACGGTGGCGATCGTGGCGCTGCCGCTCGCGCTCGGCTTCGGCGTCTCCTCCGGGCTGGGCGCGGAAGCGGGGCTGGCGACCGCGGTGGTCGCGGGGGCACTGGCCGCGGTCTTCGGCGGGTCGAATCTGCAGGTGTCCGGGCCGACGGGCGCGATGACGGTGGTGCTCGTGCCGATCGTGGCGGAGTTCGGGCCGTCCGGGGTGCTGGCCGTCGGGCTGATGGCGGGCATGATGCTCGTCACACTGGCGGCGCTGCGGGCCGGGAAGTACATGCAGTACGTCCCCGCGCCGGTGGTGGAGGGCTTCACCCTCGGCATCGCCTGTGTGATCGGGCTTCAGCAGATCCCGAACGCCCTGGGGGTGCCCAAGCCCGAGGGCGACCGGGTGCTGGTCGTCACCTGGCGCGCGGTGGAGGAGTTCGCGAAGAACCCGAACTGGACCGCGGTCGCCTTCGCCCTGGCGGTCGCCGCCGTCATGCTGGTCGGCGCCCGCTGGCGGCCCACGATCCCCTTCTCCCTCCTCGCGGTGATCGCGGCGACGGTGGTGGCGCAGCTCGCCGACCTCGACGCGGCGAAGCCGATCGGCGATCTGCCGTCCGGCCTGCCCGCCCCCTCGCTCGCCTTCCTCCACCCCGGTGCTCTGGGCTCGCTGCTTGCCCCTGCGGTGGCGGTGGCGGCGCTGGCCGCGCTGGAGTCGCTGCTGTCGGCCTCGGTGGCCGACGGCATGACGGTCGGCCAGAAGCACGACCCGGACCGTGAGCTGTTCGGCCAAGGTGTGGCCAATATCGCCGCCCCGCTGTTCGGCGGCGTGCCCGCCACCGGCGCGATCGCACGGACCGCGGTCAACGTCCGTACGGGCGCGAGCTCCCGGCTCTCCTCCCTCACCCACGCCGCAGTCCTCGCGGCGATCGTCTTCGCGGCCGCGCCCCTGGTCTCCCGGATCCCGCTCGCCGCGCTGGCGGGAGTGCTGCTGGCCACCGCGATCCGCATGGTCGAGGTCGGCTCGCTCAGGGTGATGGCGAAGGCGACCCGTTCCGACGCGCTGATCCTGGTGCTGACGGCCGTGGCCACGCTCGCCCTCGACCTCGTGTACGCGGTGATCATCGGCCTGGTGGTCGCGGGTGCCCTGGCGCTGCGCGCGGTCGCCAAGCAGGCCCGCCTGGACCAGGTACCGCTCGATCAGGGCGACCACAGCGCCGAGGAACACGCACTGCTGGCCGAGCACATCGTGGCCTACCGCGTCGACGGGCCCCTGTTCTTCGCCGCCGCGCACCGCTTCCTGCTGGAGCTGGCCGAGGTCGCCGACGTGCGCGTGGTCATCCTGCGCATGTCCCGAGTGACGACCATCGACGCCACCGGCGCCCTGGTCCTCAAGGACGCGGTGGAGAAGCTGAACAGGCGCGACATCGTGGTGATGGCCTCCGGGATCCGCCCCGACCAGCGCCAGGTCCTTGAGTCGATCGGTGCGTTGGAGCTGCTGCACCTGAAAGGACGCGAGTACGCCACCACGCCCGAGGCGATCCAAGGTGCGCGCGCCCACCTGGAGCGCGCCGGGCTGATGCCGCCCCTGCCCGCCCAGAAGCCCCGGCCCGTCAGCGAGAAAACAGAGGAAACAGTCGGATGAGCACTCCGCCCGCGCCCCTGCGCATGGTCGAGGTCTCCGGGGCGGAGGCCCTGTGGCTACTGGAAGGCAGCTCGCTGGGACGGCTGGTGTACACGCAGCGCGACCAGACCGTCATCCGGCCCGGCCGGCACACGTGGGAGTACGGGCGGCTGGCAGTGCGAACGCCCGCGCCGGCCACCGCGCTTCCGGCGACAGCGACGTACCACGTGGACGAGATACGTGCGGTGGGTGGCACCGGCTGGACGGTCACCGTCGCCGGACCGCTCGACGTGATCACCGACCCCGACGAGTCCGCCCACTATCGGCGCACCCTCGCCGGCTGGAGCCACGGCCCGCACGACACCCTGCTGCGTCTGCACCCCAAGACGGTGGCCGGGTTCCGCCTGGCGCGCGGGGAGGCATGATGAGCACGCAGCTCGAGACACTCCCGTACCGGCATGTGCTGACCCTGCCGACGATGCCGTCCGCGGTCCGCACCGCCCGGGAGACCGCCGAGCAGGCCCTCGCCGAGTGGGGCGTCAGCCCACGCCATCCCACCATCGGACCCGCCCTGCTGATCCTGAGCGAACTCGTCACCAACAGCGTCCGGCACGCCGCGGTGCTCTCCCCGCAGGTGACCGTCATCTACGCGGCCGGCGAGGAGTGTCTGGCCTTCGCCGTCCACGACCGCCACCCCTACCAGCCCCTGCTGCACGCGCCGGCCACTGCCGCAGGCACCGGAACGGGTGGTCTGGGCACCGTCATGGAGCTCACCCTCGGCCTGGGCGGAACCGCGGTCGTCCGCCGCGACGCAGACGGCAGGGGCAAGAGCATCTGGATCACCCTCCCCCTCTGAAGCAACAGGATGACTTGGCAAGGAAGTTGACGACCATGACCATCGAGTGGCGCTACACCGTCGAGCAGGACCTGGGCATCCTCTCCGTCTCCGGATACCTGGGCCTGGAAGCGGTCCACCGCTTCACGGGCGCCGTCGGCTGGGTGGTGGCCCGCGGGACCGGTCCCGTCGTCGTCGACCTGGCCGAACTGCGCGGCTGGTCGGCGGAGGGGCAGCTGGCCATCACCGAGGCCGCCCGCCGCCTCGCCGCAGCGGGCCGCAGCCTGGAGCTGGCCGCCATCCCCGCCGACGGCTCCCTCGTGCCCGACGGGAGCTGCCCGCCCGTCCCCGTCCACAGCGACCTCGCGTCGGCCCTGGCGGAACACGGCCTGGTGGATCGGATCGGTGAGGGGCATCAGGAGTGGCGCACGAGCGGGTGGCCGACGTGAGCCCTAGCCGTGGATGGTGATCCGGCCGCCGACTGCCGTGGTGTTGCGCAGGCGGGCAGCGACCACCAGCAGTCCGGGCGGGGCGGCGGCGCGATGGCGGCGCCGTTCGGGGACGGCAGGACCAGACGGGAGACGGAGGGGGCCCCGCGCAGGTGAGCCGGGGACAGCGACCAGGGCGAGGCGTCCGTGACCGCGCGACGTCCTACGGCCGGCTTCGCGCCATGCTGCGCGGCGTAGGCGGTGGCTGCCGCGTCGCCGTACCGGGAGGGGAACACTCGTGTGCCCGACTGGACGGCAACGCTGACCGCCGTGGTGAAGGACAGCACATCCATGATGGCCAGGCAGGCGGCCTCCTGCGCGAGGCGGGCGGCGCCTGTGGCTCCTCACTCGAAGCGGGCTCCGTTACCGGATTGCGCTGCCCAGTCGCCCGTCACCCGCGCTTTCCTCGGCGTTCCGAGGCCGTTCAGTCGCGGCTCGCGTCCGGAGCCGCGACTGTGACCCGACCGCCGAAGGACAGCTTCAGCATGCGGGCCTTGCCGCAGCGAGGGCAGTTTCCGTCCGGGGCGACGGCGGTGGGACGGCACTTGAGGCGACATGCGGGGCACTTGAGCCAGGCGACGCCGGTACCGCGCAGCGGGGTGATCCTCACGCAAGCCTCCCTCACACATGTATGGAGTTGCTAATCTTAGCAACTATTGAGGTTCTCATCCGATGGCTACGGTGACAGACGTACCGGTTCGGTTCTCGGGGGGGGGGTGGATTCGGTGTGGCCGTCGCTGCACGTGAGGATGGGGACCATGGTGTTGGCGAGTGGGTGGATGCGACGGGCCGAGGATCAGCCGGTGCGGCCGTGCTGGTGTACCGGGGAGGAGGCAGCCAGGTGAGTACGCCGCTGTACCAGCTGAAGGCCGAGTTCTTCAAGACGCTCGGTCACCCGGCGCGCATCCGGGTACTGGAGCTGTTGAGTGAGCGCGAGCACGCGGTGGCGGAGATGCTGCCCGAGGTGGGCATCGAGCCGGCGCACCTCTCCCAGCAACTCGCGGTACTGCGCCGGGCGAACCTGGTCGCGACCCGCAAGGAGGGGTCGACCGTGTACTACTCCCTGACCAGCCCGTATGTGGCGGAACTGCTCAGGGTCGCCCGCACGATACTGTCCGGCGTGCTGGCCGGGCAGGCCGAACTGCTCGCCGATCTGCAGGCCGCCCAGACGGAGGCGAAACCGCCGTCGTAGCGACGGCCCTCGATCGGCGGTCGCCTCCCGAGAGCTGGACAGCGCTCTGCGGTACCGGGAGGCGGCCGCTTTCCCCTACCGCGACGAGCACGGACCGCCACGGCCGAGCCAGGTATCGGCGCCACGGCTGAGCGGGACCGCGCAGACTCGGTTTGCAGGTCTCTGGCGCCTCGTCAGGCGACGGTCGGACACGCGAGTTGCACACCGACAGCCCGCTGCCTCGGCCTGCGCCACGGAGGAATGGTCCAGGACGAGACCCCCGCACGATGGGTGCGAGGGTCTCGCCGTGCTCCTCCTGTCTTCTTCATGTCGTTCTCTTCATGTTGTTCTCCTCATGAAACGAACTCCCCGACCGCTGCCTTGAGTTCGGACAGCCCCTTCTTCGCGTCGGTGAAGAACATCCCGGTCTTCGGGTCGGTGTAGAGCTCGTTGTCGATGCCCGCGTAGCCGTGCCCCATCGAACGCTTGATGACCACGACGCTCTTCGCCCTGTCCACGTCGAGGATCGGCATGCCGGAGATCGCGTTGCCGGGGCGGCGGGCGATCGGGTTGGTCACGTCGTTGGCGCCGATCACCAGGGCCACGTCCGCCTGCGCGAACTCCGGGTTGACGTCGTCCATCTCCTTCAGCTGCGTGTACGGCACGTTGGCTTCGGCCAGGAGGACGTTCATGTGGCCCGGCATGCGGCCGGCGACCGGGTGGACGGCGTAGCTCACGTCGACGCCGTGGTCGGTCAGCAGCTCGGCGAGGTCGCCGAGTTCGTGCTGGGCCTGGGCGGCGGCGAGACCGTAGCCGGGGACGAAGATGACCTTGCTCGCGTACGCCAGCTGGATCGCCACGTCGTCCGCGGAGACCGAGCGCACCTGGGCGGGCGCACCGTTCGCACCGGACGCCGCCGGAGCGCTGTCGCCGGTGCCGAAGCCGCCGACGATGATGTTGGCGATGGAGCGGTTCATGGCATCGGCCATCAGCTTGGTGAGGATGCCGCCCGAGGCGCTGACGAGCATGCCCGCGATGATGAGTGCGGTCTCGTCGAGGACGAAGCCCGCCATCGCGACCGCCGACCCGGTGAAGGCGTTCAGCAGCGAGATGACCACGGGCATGTCGGCTCCGCCGATCGGCAGCACCATCGTCACGCCGAAGAGCAGTGCCACGGCGACGAGTCCGTAAAGCGCGATCCCGCTGTCGGGCGCCAGCACCAGCCAGAGCGTGCCGGCGACGAACGAGGCGGGCAGCAGTACGTTGAGCAGCCGCGCCCCGGGGAACACCACCGGCGCTCCGGACACGACGCCCTGCAGCTTGCCCGCGGCGATCAGGGATCCGGAGAAGGTGACCGCGCCGATGACGATGTCCAACGCGCCCGGGAGCGAGACTCGCGCGCCCAGGACGGCGGGGTCGTCGGCTCGAAGCAGGTCACCCACCGCGATGAGCGCGGCCGCTCCGCCGCCGACGGCGTTGAAGAGGCTGACCAGTTGGGGCATGGCGGTCATCTGGACCTCGCGTGCGGCCCACAGGCCCAGCGCCGCGCCGACGACGCCGCCCGAGACCAGTACGAGCCAGCCGGTCCGGCTGATGACGCCCTCGTCCGCCACCAGCCACACGGTGGCGGCGATCGCCACGGCCATGGCCCCGGCGGAGAGCGTATTGCCGCGGCGGGCCGTGCGCGGGTGGTTCATCAGGTGCAGGCCCATCACGAAGCACGCGGCGGCGGCCAGGAAGATGTAGTGGACGGCGTTGGAGACGGTGTCCATGGCTTCTCACACCTCCGCCTTCTCGCGCGTGTCGGCTGCGGGCTTCTCGGCGGCGGTGGCCGGCTTGGCCTTGAACATCTCCAGCATCCGGTCCGTGACGACGTATCCGCCGACGACGTTCATCGCACCGAACACCATGGCCGCGAAGGCGAGGACGTAGCCGATCCAGGTGTGCGACTCGGCGGCGATCAGCATCGCGCCGATGACGACGATGCCGTGCACGGAGTTGGAGCCGGACATCAGCGGCGTGTGCAGGGTCGCCGGGACCTTGCTGATGACCTCGATGCCGACCAGGACGCTCAGCACGAAGACGGTGATCGCGGTGAGGAGATCGAGGTTGTTCATGAGGACGCACTCCCCTTCTGTGCCGCTCCCCCGATCAGTGCGGCGGTGATCTCGTCGGCCGGGTCGAGGACCAGTTCGCCGTCGCGCACGAGGTGGCGCAGCAGAGCGACGAGGTTGCGGGCGTACGCCGTGGACGCGGCGGTTGCCATGGCGGCGGGCAGGCGTCCGGCGCCGATCAGCGTGACGCCGCTGTCCAGGACTGTGGTCTTGTCGGGCTCGGAGCCCTCGACGTTCCCGCCGAGTTCGCTCGCCGCCAGGTCGACGACGACCGAGCCGGGCTTCATCCGCTCCACCACCGCCGCGGTCACCAGCAGCGGCGGCTTGCGGCCGGGCACCTGGGCGGTGGTGATGACGATGTCGCTGCGGGCGATGTGTGTGTCGAGTGCCTCGCGCTGGGCCCGTTGCTCCTGCTCGGTCAGCTCCCTCGCGTAGCCGCCCTGTCCGGTGCCCGGCTCCGCTGCGGCAGGGCTCTGGACGTCGAGGAACCGGGCACCGAGCGACTCCACCTCCCCTCGTGACGCGGGGCGTACGTCGTACGCCGTGACGACGGCGCCGAGGCGGCGGGCCGTGGCGATGGCCTGCAGCCCGGCCACTCCGGCACCGAGGACGAGGACCTGCGCCGGGCGCATGGTGCCCGCCGCGGTGGTCAGCATCGGGAAGAAGCGGTCGTACGCGTCGGCCGCCACCAGTGCCGCTTTGTAGCCGGCGACACTGGCCTGGGACGTCAGCGCGTCCATGGACTGGGCGCGGCTGAGGGTGCGCGGCAGCAGATCGAGGCTCACCGTGCGGATACCGTGTTCGGCCAGCTCCTTGACGAGACCGGGGTGCCGGAGCGGTTCGAGCAGACCGATCACGGTCTGCCCTGCGCGCAGGGCCTGGGCGCTCTCCGGGTCCGGCGGGCCGACGCACAGCACGGCGTCCGCTCGCGCGTACAGCTCGTCCGGGGGTACGACGGTCGCGCCGGCGTCGGTGTAGTCGGCGTCGGTGAACCAGGCGCCGGATCCGGCTCCGGTCTCGATCAGGATGTCGAGCCCGGCCCGGCGCAGGAGGGTGACGGCCTCGGGGACGAGGGCGACACGGCGTTCGCCGGGCGCCCGTTCCCGTATGGCACCAATGGTGAGGGTTCCCATGATCTGCTGCCTCTCCCTGTGGCCCTGTGGCCCGGTGGGTGCCGGGCCACAGAACGCTCAGAACTCGAAGACGAGCCGCGCTTCGGCCCGTCCGCCGAGAACCTCGTCGAACGATTCGTTGACCTGCTCCAGGCGCCGCGGTTCGGCGATGACCTGGGTGCGTCCGGCCGCGTGCAGCGCGAACACCTCGCTCAGGTCCTGGCGGGTGCCGACGATGGAGCCGATGACGGAGATCCCGCCCAGCACGGTCTCGAAGATCGGCACATTGATCGACGCGTTGTCGGCGGGCAGGCCGACCATCACCAGACGCCCGCCCCGGTTGAGGGACCGGTAGGCCTGCTCGAACGCCTTGGCGCTCGCGGCCAGCACGACGGCCACGTCCGCGCCGCCGGCCGCCTTGATCTCCTCGACCGGGTCGTGAGTGCGGGCATTGACGATCTGGTCGGCGCCGAGCCGGTGGGCCAGGCCCAGCTTGTCCGGTTCGAGGTCGACGGCGGTGACGAAGCCGCCGACAAGACGCGCGTACTGGACGGCCAGGTGGCCGAGGCCGCCGACGCCGAAGACGGCGACCCGCTCGGCCGGGACCACGCGGGCGACCTTGATCGCCTTGTACGTGGTGACGCCCGCACAGGTCAGCGGTGCCGCGTCGAACGACGACACGCCCTCGGGTACCTCGACGACGGCGCCCGCGTCGGCGACGGCGTACTCGGCGTAGCAACCGTCCACGGAGTAGCCGGAGTTGACCTGGCTCTCGCACAGGGTCTCCCAGCCGGAGACGCAGTAGCGGCAGGTGCCGCAGGACGAGCCGAGCCACGGGATGGCGACCCGCTTGCCGACCAGGTCGGCGGCGACGCCGTCGCCGACTGCCTGGATCGGGCCGATGCCCTCGTGTCCGGGGACGAACGGCGGCCTGGGCTTGACGGGCCAGTCGCCGTGGGCCGCGTGGATGTCGGTGTGGCAGAGGCCGGAGGCCTCCATGCGGACGAGCACCTGGCCGGGGCCGGGCTCGGGGACGGGGAGCTCCTGGATCTCCAGGGGCTTCCCGAGGTCGGTGACGACTGCTGCCTTCATGATCTGCTCCTCGACTGAGTTCTGTGCCGGAACCCGGCTCTCGGCCGGTTCCTCGATCCGTGTGACGAAACGCAGCCCGTCCCCTGCTGCGAGGGAGAAGCCGCCCGGTGTTCCCTCCTCGACGTCCAGGACGAGGCGCGGACGGCCGAGGGCCTCGTACAGGTCGGCGTCGATGTGGAAGGTGCCGCCGTCCAGGACGCCGAGCAGCATGTCGCCCTGGCCCAGGGCGAACTCGCCGCCGGGGAAGCACATCGGGTCGCTGCCGTCGCAGCAGCCGCCGGACTGGACGAACATCACCGGCCTGCCGTGGGCGGCGCGCAGGACCTGGATGGCCCGGTGCGCCGCCCGGGTGGCGGTGACGCGCCCGGCGTTGCCGTTGTGAAGCGTCGCGGGCATGTCGGTGCACCTTTCGGATCCGCTGGAATCGCCGGAGTGGCTGGTACGGCTAGAAGAGCCCGAGCGGCTTGGTGCCGTAGCTGACCAGGAGGTTCTTGGTCTGGCTGTAGTGCTCGAGCATCATCTTGTGCGTCTCGCGGCCGATGCCGGAGACCTTGTAGCCACCGAACGCGGCACCTGCGGGGTACTGGTGGTAGCAGTTCGTCCAGACCCGGCCCGCCTTGATGGCGCGGCCCATCCGGTAGGTGCGGCCGGTGTCGCGGCTCCACACGCCGGCTCCGAGGCCGTACAGCGTGTCGTTGGCGATGTCCAGGGCCTCGGCCTCGTCCTTGAAGGTGGTGACCGCGAGGACGGGACCGAAGATCTCCTCCTGGAAGACCCGCATCTTGTTGTGGCCCTTGAGGACGGTCGGCTCGTAGAAGTAGCCGTCCGTGAACTCCCCGCCGAGGGCGGGACGGTGGCCGCCCGCGAGCAGCTCCGCGCCCTCCTTCAGACCGATCTCGACGTACGAGGCGATCTTCTCGACCTGCTGCCGGGAGACCTGAGGGCCGATCATGGTCGCGGGGTCGAGCGGGTTGCCCTGCTTGATGGCGCGGATCCGTTCCAGGCAGCGGCCCATGAACTCCTCGTAGATGTCCTCCTGGATCAGTGCGCGCGAGGGGCAGGTGCAGACCTCGCCCTTGTTGAACGCGTACAGCACGAGTCCCTCGACGGCCTTGCTGAGGAAGTCGTCGTCCTCGGCGGCCACGTCGTTGAAGAAGATGTTCGGCGACTTGCCGCCCAGCTCCAGGGTGACCGGGATGATGTTCTCGGACGCGTACTGCATGATCAGCCGGCCGGTGGTGGTCTCACCGGTGAAGGCGACCTTGGCGATGCGCTTGTTGGTGGCGAGTGCCTTGCCGATGGCGGCGCCGGGGCCGTTGACGACATTGAGGACACCCGCCGGCACGATGTCGCCGATGACCTCCATCAGCTTCAGGATCGACCACGGGGTCGGTGACGCCGGCTTGATGACCGAGGTGTTGCCCGCGGCGAGCGCCGGGGCGAGCTTCCACGCCGCCATCAGCAGCGGGAAGTTGAACGGGATGATCTGGCCGACCACGCCCAGCGGCTCGTGGAAGTGGTAGGCGATGGTCTCCTTGTCGATCTCGGTGATCGAGCTCTCCTCGGCCCGTATCGCGGCCGCGAAGTAGCGGAAGTGGTCGGCGGCGAGCGGGATGTCGGCGGCGAGGGTCTCGCGGACCGGCTTGCCGTTGTCCCAGCTCTCGGCGACGGCGAGTTCCTCGCGGTGGGCGTCGATGGCGTCGGCCACCGCGTTCAGCACCGCGGCCCGCTGCGTGGTGGACGCCTCGCCCCACTTGTCCTTCGCAGCGTGCGCGGCGTCCAGGGCGAGTTCGATGTCTTCCGGACCCGACTTCGGGATCTCGCAGATCGGCTGGGCGGTGGCGGGGCACAAGTTGGTCGAGTACTCACCCGTTGTGGGCGACTGCCATTTGCCGCCGATGAAGTTCTCGTACCGGGGCGCGACGTCCACTGGACTGCCGGGCCTGCCCGGAGGCTCGTACGTCATGATCGTCACCTTTCGCGAGGGATTGCGGGGGTACTCAGCACGTTAGGAATGGGAACGCTGCAACACCGCTGCACGCCTTGTGACCTGCGGCAGAAGGGCCGTGGCGGTGTCAAGTCCGCGGGCGCGGGCCGCCGCGGCGGCCCGCTGCGGCGAACCTCCCGGCAGTCCGCGGGCGAGGGTCTGCCACGCGGGAGCGTCCTCGGCGCCCCACACCGTGTTCACCCAGCGGCGCAGCAACCGGACGTCACCGCTGCCGAGCACGGCACCACGCAACTGCTGCTCCAGGGCCTGCCGTTGCTCGACGACGACCGGCGCCTCGGAGCGCGGCAGCAGCGGGCCGGTGTAGCGGGCCAGTGCCTCGCCCACCCGTCCCTCGGCGAGCAGCGCGGCCACGTCGGCGTAGTCGGCCCGTACCTCTCGCAGCAGCGCGTACGGCCGTGATCCGAGCAGGGCCGGACCGAGCACCGCGCGCAGCCGGGTCAGCTCGGCCCGCATCGTCGAGGAGCACAGCTCCCGCTCGGACAGGTCCACCGCGAGCCGGTCGCCGGTCAGGCCACGCCCCTCGATGACGAGCGCGACCACGATCTCGCTGTGCCTGGGACTCAGCCGGTGGACGCGCCCGTCACAGTCCAGCAGGGCGCTGTCCCGGCCCAGCGCCGTCAGCCGTACGGCCTGGTCCCCTCGCCCACGGGAGGCGCCCTTCGCGCGCACCACTCGCCCGTCCGGGCCGAGCAGTGCCGCCGGGGCGGCCAGCGCACGGGCCAGTTCCGCCTCGGCGGCCAGCGCGGCCCCCCGTACGGCGGCCAGGGCTGGAGGCGTGGCGATGGTGCCGCCGCCGGAGAGGTCGACGACGCCGAGCATGCGGCCGGTGCCGGGGTCGCGTACGGGGGCGGCGGCACAGGACCAGCCGTGCACGGCGGAGCTGTAGTGCTCGCCGGTCACGATCTGGACAGGCTGTCCCAACTCCAGCACCAGGCCAGGGGCGTTGGTCCCGGCCACCGCCTCCGACCACACGGCTCCCGCTGCGAAGTGCATCCGCTCGGCACGCCCCACCGCCGCGGTGTCGCCCTCGACCCACAGCAGGGTGCCGTCGGTGTCCCCGACCGCGAAGACGTGACCGTCGTCCGCGGCACCGGCTCCCAGCAGCTCCCGGAACAGCGGCAGCACCGCGGCCAGCGGATGGGTGCGCCGGTACGCGGCCAGTTCCTCGGACGTCCTGCGCATCGGCGGCAGACGGCTCCCGTCGGGACGTACGCCGCACGCCGTGCAGCGCCGCCACGAGTCCGCCACCAGGCGCCGCACCGCCCGTGGCGTTCCCGGCGAGGCCACGAACTCTTCGTGTGCGGCGCGCAGCGCGGACTCCGGGGCTGTGGGGGAAGCATCCATGCGGCCAGCACCTCCCTCGTGCCCTTCTTCACAGTCCGGTCGCTTCAACCTCACCCATATGCCGGGATGCACGTAGAGGCCGAACGGTCCCTGCGGGAGGGCCACTTGGGCCCTTCTCCGAGGTCATCACCGGATGGCCATCGGGCCTACCTGGCTGGCGGTGCCTGCCGAATATCTCTGCTCGGCGGGCCGCGCGTACGGGCCGCACCGGTATCGGATTCATGACTGACGGGGTGTTCCCAATGGACGTCAACGAGGTGCTGCTGCCCGGGGTGGGGCTGCGCTACGAGTTCGTCAACCACGACGGCGACAGGGTCGGAGTCGTCGCCCAGCGCTCGGGTGACTTCGAGCTGTTCGCCACGGTGTTCTTCCTGGCTCCCGGGCTGTCCGGGGCGAGTTCTCCGTCGTCATCATCGGCCTGGCCGGTCCCGCACAGGACCGCCTCGGAGCCTGGTCACCACGTATGTGATGCTCCTCGCCGTCTGCGGGCCCATCCTCACCCGC
>NZ_VJZE01000221.1 GCF_009377205.1 Streptomyces phyllanthi | reverse complement strand
CCCCTCGCGACCCCGCCCGGGCAGCCGGACAGTCCGCCACGACGGTCTCCCGAACAGTCGCACGCTCCTGAGCGCGGAGTCCGGGCGTGACCTCCGGGCGCTACCTCCGGGCACGCCGTTCCGGCCGGCTGCCAGGTGTGGCCCATCGCGACCAGCGCGACCGCATCAGGGCCCCGGTCCGGCCGGGAATCGGCCAGGCCGGGAATCAGCGGGAGACGCTCCCCACCACGGCCTCCTCCGAAGCCGCGGGGGCCGGACGCCACACCCTGGCCCCGATCCCGTACAGCGCCAGCCCGAGCGCGAGCCCCGCTCCGGCGCCGAAGCACACCGTGGGAATCACCTCGTACGGCTTCGCGGTCGAACCCCAGTACGCCCACCAGTGGGCCACCCGCTGCGCCGCGGCCACGAGTGCGCACCCCCCGATCACGGCCCCGGCCACCCACCGGTCCACTGCGGACAGCACAGGCACCCCCACGGGTTCCCCCGACGGCTGCCGGCGCAGTGCCAGCACCACGAAGACCGCGATCACGACCGCGGCCACGGCCGAACCGCCGTACTGCAGGTACCAGTACAGCGGCGAACCCGCGATCTCCTGCCCCAGGACGGGGAACAGCCGCATGCCCCACCGGTCGAGATGGGTGAACGCGTCCCAGACGACATGCGTCAGCGCGCCGAGCGCCGCGGAGACGTACCACCACAGCGCGTCGGACGGCCTCAGGCGCCGGCGCGATCGCGCCTGTCCCGCCCCGCACCCCACCAGCGCCGCCACCCGGCCCTGCCGCCCGCGCGGGAGCAGTGCCACCAGCGGCTCGCGCAGGACCAGCCACATCCCCACCAGCGCCCAGGTGACGAGCACGTCGAAGGTGAACACGCCCGTCAGGGAGTGCGTGAAGTCCCCGAACTCCATCGCCCCGGGTACCGCACTCGCCGCGTAATAGGTCATGTCGGGCGCGAAGGATCCGGCGACCAGCAGTGAGGGCACCAGCGGCCCGCGCCCGGTCCCGTCGAGGCGCACGGCGGGCAGGACGGCGGCCGCGTGGCTGAGAGTGAAGGGCAAGTCGTCCCCCTGCGACTGACGTTGGCGGCCATCCGGGCCGACGATCACTACCCGCCAGTATGCGTGACCGGTGCCGCGCGCCCCGAGGGCGCCGTTTCACGCCGGTACGGATATGGCCAACCGGTGAATAACGGGCACGAACGGGTGTCCGGGCGACGGAAGTTGCCGTAGGGTCACCTGGGTCGCCCTGCCGGGGACCGCGGTCGAATCCCTGCCAAGGGCAACCGAAGACAGTCGTGGACAGTCTGACAGACGGCACCACAGGGAAACACGAAGGCGATCGAGCACGGGGAGGGGTTCACTCAATGTCGGCGCAATTCGGCAAGAGGCTGCGCAAGGGGGCGGCGAACACGGCTGTCGCCGCGGTCGTGGTCGCGGCACTGGCGGCCTCCCAGGCTCCGGGCGTGACGACCGATGGCGCCGGCAGACAGACCACCGGCTCACCCTCACCCGACGCCACGCCCGACGTCGACACCGCGACCGGCAACTCGCGCTACTACACCGACCTCCCGCCCCTCGAGAGCCCCATCCCGAGCCCCGGCACGGGCGACACGTCGAGCGCCACGGGCGAGGCCGAGCGCGGCATACCCGCCACCGTCCTCGACGCCTACAAGAAGGCCGAGGCGTCCCTGCGCGAGTCCAAGCCGGGCTGCAACCTGCCCTGGCAGCTTCTCGCCGCGATCGGCAAGGTCGAGTCGGGCCAGGCCCGCGGCGGCCGTGTCGACGCCGACGGCACGACCTTCTCGAAGATCCTCGGCCCACAGCTCAGCGGCGGCGCGTTCGCGACCATCAGCGACACCGACAACGGCGCCTACGACGGCGACAGCTCCTACGACCGCGCGGTCGGCCCCATGCAGTTCATCCCCTCCACCTGGGAGTGGGCGGGCCGCGACGGCAACGACGACGGCCGCAAGGACCCCAACAACATCTACGACGCGGCCCTCGCGGCCGGCCACTACCTGTGCCGGTTCGACTGGGACCTGTCCGACCAGGGCAACCTGCGCAGCGCGATCCTCAGCTACAACAACTCGACGCACTACTACAACACGGTGCTGTCGTGGCTGGAGTACTACCGCAAGGGCACCCACGAGGTCCCGGACGGCACGGGCACGCTGCCGACGACCCCGAGCGACAGGGGGAACTCCGGGTCGGGTACGAGCCCCAGCCCGTCGCCCGGGGACACCAAGAAGCCGACGACCCCGAAGGACCCCGCGAAGCCCGGCAACCCGGGCACGGGCGGCGGCTCGGGCGGCGGTTCCGGAGGCTCCGACCCCAGCACGCCGCCCAAGCCCCCGAGCACGCCGCCCACGCCCACCGAAACGGTGGACCACCTGGAGGACGCCGGCACCGGGACGCTCACGGCGACGGCCGGGGACGCGTTCGCCGAGAAGGTCGCCGTCCGCACGGAGACCGAGTCCGGCAAGGCCGTGGCGAGAGTCCGGGTCCGCTTCACCATCGTCGGCGACACGGACGCCACCTTCGCCGGTGGTGAGACCGTCGCCACCGTCATGACCGGCACCACCGGCACGGCCACCGCGCCCGCGCTCCAGGCCGGTGAGAAGACGGGCGACTTCAAGGTGCGCGCCACCGTCGTGGGCCGTTCGCTGCCCGGCCTCGACTTCAAGGCGACGGTCACCGCCCGCCAGGCCGACGCCCTCGCCAGGACCAGCACGACCGCCCTGACCTGTGTCCCGGGCGGCGAGTTCGCGGAACTGGTCGAGGTGAAGGCGACCTACAAGGGCGAGGTCGCCGACGGGGTCGCGGCCACCGCCACCCTCGTCAAGTCGGCGGAGGACCCGGCCGCGAACGACAAGGGCCCGTACTTCAAGGGGACCGACGACAAGCCCGTTCGCACCCTCACGGGCCTCACCACCGACAAGGACGGCCTGCTGAAGCTCCCGAGGCTGTACGCGGACGACACGACCGGCGACTTCCTGCTCCGCGTCACCACCACGGGCGGCGCGACGATCACGGTCGACCTGAAGGTGGCGGCGGCCGAGACGGCGTCGCCCACCCCCACCACGTCGTAACCCTTCACACCGCAACGGCGGCGCTCCTCCATGAAGAGGAGTGCCGCCGTTGTCGTGTGCGACGTGTTCTCATCTCACGCTGCCGTTGCTACGGTGCCGGAGCTGACGAAGTGTCAGCTGGTAGGGGGTCATGCTCTGCCGGCCCATCAGTTCGCGTGCGCAGGGAGGCCCGTATGCGCGCTCTCGTCGCCGCCACGACCGGTCTCGCCGTCGCGTTCGCCCTGGTGTTCGCGATCACGGCGCTGGGCTCACCGACGGGTGAGACATCACCGAAGCCGCTGCTGACGACGGTGCCCCCGCACCCGTGACCCCGGGAAGGAAGGCCGAGATGCGCCGCAAGACCAGTCTGGTCCTGCTCGCCCTCGCCGTGTTCTTCGCGGCGCTGTCCCCGCTGCTGCGCTGGTACGCCTTCCCGCGCCTGGCCAAGATCCCGGCCAACGAGTACCAGCACATGGTCCTGGAGGCCAGGAACGCGACCCTCCTCGACTACGGCACGATGACCGCGAAGAAGGTCCCCAAGGTCACCATCGTGCAGACCCTCAAGGGCAACGTGGAGGCCTCCGAGAAGATCGAGAGGACGGCCGGCCGGGACGTCGTCGTCTGGGACGGGCTCTCCTACGTCCAGGGCCCCGACGGCAAGATGGTCTCCAAGGTCCCCGAGCGCTACATCTTCGACGCCCACACCCAGGAACCGGTGCACGCCAAGGGCGAGATGGTCGACGGCGACCCGGTGAAACGCGAGGGCCTGGAGTTCAAGTGGCCCTTCCTGACCGAGAAACGGGACTACGAGTACTTCGACGCCCAGGCCCGTGTCACCGCCCCCATCCACTACAAGGGCACACAGGACTTCCGCGGCGTCGAGGTCTACTACTTCGAGCAGACCATCCCCTGGACCAGGGTCCCCTTCCCCAAGACCATGCCCGTCAAGGGGATCACCCCGGAGACGGTCGCCGAAACAGGCACGACCCGTTGGTACACCACCGTCCGCAAGTTCTGGGTCGAGCCCGTCACCGGCGCCCCCGTCTACGGCGAGGAGATCCACAAGGAGGAACTGCGCGGCGGCACGCTCCTCGGGGGCCGCGAGAAGGTGACGGCCTTCGCCGGGCACGTGAAGATGCGCGAGGACTACATCCGATCGACCGTGGACCTCGTCAGGTCCAACCGCACGGCGGTGCTGCTGATGACGTCGTACCTGCCGTGGGGCTTCCTCGCCCTGGGCGTCCTGCTGCTGTCGCTCTCCCTCTACCTGGAGGCACGCGGCCGCAGGCCGGGGGAGCCGGAGCCCGGGCGGTCCCCGGCGCCGGAGCCGGTCACCGCCTGAGCCGCGCGTTCGTGTACCGGGTCGCCTCGGCGGTCGCGGGGTCCTCGGGCCACGGGTGCTTCGGATACCGGCCGCGCAGTTCGGCCCGTACGGCCCGGTAGCCGTCCCTCCAGAAGGACGCGAGATCGGTGGTGACGGCGGCCGGCCGGCCGGCGGGAGAGAGCAGATGCACGAGCACGGGGACGCCGGCGAGCGCCGGCGACTCGTGGAGCCCGAACATCTCCTGCAGCTTCACCGCCAGCACGGGCCGCTCGGGATCGGCGTAGTCGATCCGGATCCTCGATCCGCTCGGCACCTCGATCCGCTCGGGCGCGAGCTCGTCGAGACGCACGGCGTCACCCGAGGCCCACGGCAGCAGCCGGCCCAGCGCCTCCCCGGCGTCGATCCGCGCCAGATCGCCCCGCCGCCGGGCACGGCTCAGCTCGGGCTCCAGCCACTCGTCCACGCGCGCGTGGAGGGCCTCGTCGGAGACGTCGGGCCACGGCTCGCCCAGGTGCAGCCGAAGAAACGCCAGCCGCTGCCGCAGGCGCCCGGCGTCCTCCGACCACCGCAGCAGCCCGAGCCCCTCCTCCCGCAGCCCGTCCAGCAGGGCCGCCCGTACGAGCCCGGGGCCGGCGTCCTGGAGAGGCCGCACCACGAGCTCCACCGCCCCGAGCCGCTCCACCCGCCGCGCGACGACGTCCCCGTCGGCCCAGCGGACCTCCTCGCCCACGGCGTGCAGCGGCGCGGCGGCCCGCCGGGCCACCTCCTCGTCCACCACGGCGGCGAGCCGCACGCGCGCGTGCCCCGCGCCGACGGGCCGGTCCGCCACCGCGACGGCGAGCCAGGGAGCACCCCGCAGGGGAGAGCCGTCCCCGACCTCGGCCCGTGTGCCGGACACCATGACGTACGACCCGCCCCGCGCCCTGGCCACCCGCTCGGGGAAGGCGAGCGCGGCCACGAGCCCGACGGCGGCGTCGTCCGCGAGGTCCACGCCGCCACCCGCGCCGGAGGGCGCGGCCCCGGCGTCCGCAGCGGTCCGCAGACGCCGGGTCTCCGCCCGCCACCGTCCGGCATAGGCGTCGCCGCCGCGCCGGGCCGTCCGCAGCGCCGCGGCCAGATCGTCCCCGTACTCCCGCGGCGCCTCCTCGCTGAGCAGGGCGACCACCTCGGCCGCCCGCTCCGCGCCGATCCCGGGCGCCGCGTCCAGCAGCGCCCGCGCCAGACGGGGGTGCAAGCCCAGGCGCGACATGCGCACACCGCGCTCCGTGACACGGCCCGTCGCCGGGTCCACCGCCCCGACCGCCGACAGGACACTCCGCGCCGCCGCCATCGCCCCGCCCGGCGGCGGATCGAGCAACGCCAGCCCGGAGGCCTCCGGATCGCCCCAGCAGGCCGCCTGGAGGGCGAACGCGGTCAGGTCGGCCAGTTCGATCTCGGGCGCGGGAAAACGCGGCAGGCGGGCGTTCTCGGCCTCCGCCCAGCAGCGGTACGCGGCTCCCGGAGCCTCACGCCCGGCACGGCCCGCCCGCTGACGCCCGGCCGCCCGCGAGGCACGTACGGTCGTCAGGGCGCCGATCCCGCGCGCGTGGTCCACCCGCGGCTCCCGCGCCAGCCCGGAGTCCACGACCACCCGCACCCCCGGAACCGTCAGCGACGACTCGGCCACGGACGTCGCCAGCACCACCCTGCGGCGCGACCCCGCGGACAGCACGGCGTCCTGGACGCCCGCGGCCGCCCGCCCGTGCACCTGGAGCACCTCGACGTCACCCAGGTCCCCCAGCTGCCCGGCCACGCGCGCGATCTCCCCGACCCCGGGGAGGAAACACAGCACGTCACCCTCCCGCTCCGCCAGCGCCCGCCGCACCACGGACGCCACGTGCGCCAGCAGCGCCGGATCCACCCGCATACCGTGCGGCGGCCGTACAGGACGCGCCGGAGGCGCCCACACGACCTCCACCGGATGCGAGACGCCCTCCGCCTCGACCACCGGCGCGTCGCCCAGCAGCCGGGCCCAGCCTTCCGCGTCGGTCGTGGCGGACGCGGCCACCAGACGCAGCTCGGGGCGGAGCGCGGCCCGCACGTCCAGCAGGAAGGCCGCCACCGTGTCCGCGTCCAGGTGCCGCTCGTGGCACTCGTCCAGCACCACCACGTCGACGCCCGCCAGCTCCTGGTCCCGCTGCAGCCGCTGGAGCAGCAGTCCCGTCGTGACGACCTCCACGCGCGTGTGCCGCCCCACCACCCGCTCGCCGCGCACGCTGTACCCGACGCTCCCGCCGACCTTCTCCCCGAGCAGCCACGCCATCCGCCGGGCAGCGGCCCGGGCGGCGATACGGCGGGGCTCGGCGACGACGACACGCCGTGCGGGCCCCTCGCCCACCAGCCCGGCCAGCACCAGCGGCACGAGCGTGGTCTTCCCGGTACCGGGCGGCGCCACCAGAACGGCGGCGCCGTGCCCCTCCAGGGCGTCGTTCAGCGCGGGCAGGGCACCGCGGACGGGCAACGGGTCCAGGGCGTCGTCACGGATCACGCCCTCAGTGTCGTACGACTGCCGCACCGCTCTCACGCGCGCGTGCCGGTACGCGCACCCCCACGCGCGCGTGCCTTTTCGGATTCCGTCCCGTGGTCAGCCCCGCTCGCACACGAAGACGGCCGTTCCCGGGATCAGGTTCCCGCGCAGCGGGGACCAGCCGCCCCACTCGGACGTGTTCCAGGCCGGCCACTCCGGCTCGACCAGGTCGACCAGGCGGAAACCGGACGCCACGATGTCGCGGACCCGGTCGCCGAGGGTGCGGTGGTGCTCCACGTACACCGCGCGGCCCACCCCGTTCTCGACGTACTGCTCGACGTACGGCGTGCGGTCGAAGTACGAGTGGGAGACGCTCAGCCCCTCCGGGCCCGGCTCGTCCGGGAAGGCCCAGCGGACCGGGTGGGTCACCGAGAAGACGAAGCGCCCGCCCGGACGCAGCACCCGGTGGACCTCCCGGAGCACCAGCACGGGATCGGCGACGAAGGGCAGCGCCCCGTATGCCGAGCACGCCAGGTCGAAGGAGGCGTCCGCGAAGGGGAGGGCGCCCGCGTCGGCCTGGACGAGCGGGAAGGCGCCCCCGATGCGCAGCGCGTGCTGGAGCTGACGATGGGAGAGGTCCAGGGCCACCGGGCGGGCGCCCTGGCCGGCCAGCCAGCGCGAGCACTGGGCCGCGCCGGCGCCGATCTCCAGGACGTCCTTGCCCTTGAGGTCCTCCGCGGGCCCCAGGAGCTCCGCCTCCACCTCGTCCAGGCCCTCCGGGCCCCACACGAAGCGGTCGTCCCCGAGGAACGTGCCGTGGTCGGTCTGGTACTCGTCCGCGTTCCGGTCCCACCAGCCCCGGTTGGCCCGGGAACTCTCCGTGACCCCCGCCTCACGCCGGGTGGCTTCGGGCTCGAACGCATCGGGCTCTTGGATGATCTGCTCCCTCGTCGTACTCTTCCCTACCAACCGGTACCGGCAGTGTCACGGGTGGGTCGGTGCGGGCCTGTGTGGCCTCCGGGCACCGTCCGGTGCGCGGAATGCGACTGTCGCCGCGTGTGTTCTTGTGCCGGTTTTGGGGCGATCCGCCCTGGGTGTGCGTCTTCGTACGTTGACCCTGCCCGGCCGCCCCCGTATGCTACAAGTTGCGCTGCGGGCCTGCGCGCCTCAGACGGAGCAGGCTGCGCTCGCATCTGTTGTATGTCCCCTCGGTTGTCGAGGCGCCAGCGGATCTCCGGTGTGGCGCTTCCTTGGCTGTCCGGCTTCTGCAGAGCGAAACGGGCTCCCGGCGTAAGCAGTGCCTACGACTTCAATGTCCGTACCGGAGCCCTTTCCCACATGACGAGCAGCACCGAGACCACCGCCACCACCCCGCAGGTAGCGGTCAACGACATCGGTAACGAGGAAGCATTCCTCGCCGCGATCGACGAGACGATCAAGTACTTCAACGACGGCGACATCGTCGACGGCGTCATCGTGAAGGTCGACCGGGACGAGGTCCTGCTCGACATCGGTTACAAGACCGAAGGTGTCATCCCGAGCCGCGAGCTCTCGATCAAGCACGACGTCGACCCGAACGAGGTCGTTGCCGTCGGCGACGAGATCGAGGCCCTCGTCCTCCAGAAGGAGGACAAGGAAGGCCGCCTGATCCTCTCGAAGAAGCGCGCCCAGTACGAGCGTGCCTGGGGCACCATCGAGAAGATCAAGGAAGAGGACGGCATCGTCACCGGTACCGTCATCGAGGTCGTCAAGGGCGGTCTCATCCTCGACATCGGCCTCCGTGGCTTCCTCCCGGCCTCCCTGGTCGAGATGCGCCGCGTCCGCGACCTTCAGCCGTACGTCGGCAAGGAGCTCGAGGCCAAGATCATCGAGCTGGACAAGAACCGCAACAACGTGGTCCTGTCCCGCCGTGCCTGGCTGGAGCAGACCCAGTCCGAGGTCCGCCAGACGTTCCTCACGACCCTCCAGAAGGGTCAGGTCCGCTCCGGTGTGGTCTCCTCGATCGTCAACTTCGGTGCCTTCGTGGACCTGGGTGGCGTCGACGGTCTGGTCCACGTCTCCGAGCTGTCCTGGAAGCACATCGACCACCCCTCCGAGGTCGTCGAGGTCGGCCAGGAGGTCACCGTCGAGGTCCTCGACGTCGACATGGACCGCGAGCGTGTCTCCCTGTCGCTGAAGGCGACCCAGGAAGACCCGTGGCAGCAGTTCGCCCGCACCCACCAGATCGGCCAGGTCGTGCCCGGCAAGGTCACGAAGCTGGTTCCGTTCGGTGCGTTCGTCCGCGTGGACGAGGGCATCGAGGGTCTGGTCCACATCTCCGAGCTGGCCGAGCGCCACGTGGAGATCCCGGAGCAGGTCGTCCAGGTCAACGACGAGATCTTCGTCAAGGTCATCGACATCGACCTGGAGCGTCGCCGGATCTCGCTGTCCCTCAAGCAGGCCAACGAGTCCTTCGGTGCCGACCCGGCCGCGGTCGAGTTCGACCCGACCCTGTACGGCATGGCCGCGTCCTACGACGACCAGGGCAACTACATCTACCCCGAGGGCTTCGACCCCGAGACCAACGACTGGCTCGAGGGCTACGAGAAGCAGCGCGAGGAGTGGGAGCGCCAGTACGCCGAGGCGCAGACCCGCTTCGAGCAGCACCAGCAGCAGGTCATCAAGTCCCGCGAGGCGGACGAGAAGGCCGCTGCCGAGGGTGGCGAGGCCGCCGCTCCGGCCGCTTCCGGTGGCGGTTCGTACTCCTCCGAGGGTGCGGACAACTCCGGCGCGCTGGCCTCGGACGAGGCCCTGGCCGCGCTCCGCGAGAAGCTCGCCGGCGGCCAGAGCTGAACGCTCACCGCTAGCCAGTAACCGCTGACCTCGGGCCCGCACCCTTCTGGGTGCGGGCCCAAG
Organism: Streptomyces phyllanthi; assembly: GCF_009377205.1. Lineage (GTDB taxonomy): Bacteria > Actinomycetota > Actinomycetes > Streptomycetales > Streptomycetaceae > Streptomyces > Streptomyces phyllanthi. The sequence continues at coordinate 4,635 of NZ_VJZE01000221.1, read as the reverse complement.
GTCTTTTCCGTGCCGGCACGGTGCCCCCGAGTCCGGCCTTTGAGTCCGTCCGCGAGGCCGTGACCGCCCTCCACGCGGCGTCGACGGGAATGCCGGCGCCCCGTACGGCGTTGTGGAGTACGGACACAAGGAGGAGCGGTCACAGTGCTTGATCCGCAGGGTTTGTACGCATGGGAGCCGAAGGGCCTGGCAGTCGTCGACATGGCGCTCGCCCAGGAGTCGGCCGGCCTTGTCATGCTCTACCACTTCGACGGATACATCGACGCGGGTGAGACCGGCGACCAGATCGTCGACCGGCTCCTCGGCTCGCTGCCCCACCAGGTCGTCGCCCGCTTCGACCACGACCGGCTCGTGGACTACCGGGCCCGCCGCCCGCTGCTGACGTTCAAGCGCGATCGCTGGACCGGCTACGAGGAGCCCACGCTGGAGGTGCGGCTGGTGCAGGACGCCACCGGGGCGCCCTTCCTGCTGCTGTCCGGCCCCGAGCCGGACGTCGAGTGGGAGCGCTTCGCCGCGGCGGTCCAGCAGATCGTGGAGCGGCTCGGCGTCCGCCTGTCCGTGAACTTCCACGGCATCCCCATGGGCGTTCCGCACACCCGCCCCGTGGGCCTCACCCCGCACGGCAACCGCGCCGAGCTGGTGCCCGGCCACCGCAGCCCCTTCGAGGAGGCGCAGGTCCCGGGCAGCGCCGAGTCCCTGGTCGAGTACCGCCTCATGGAGGCCGGGCACGACGTCCTGGGCGTCGCCGCACACGTGCCGCACTACATCGCCCGCTCCCCGTACCCGGATGCCGCGCTGACCGTCCTGGAGGCGATTACCGGGGCGACCGGTCTGGTGCTGCCGAGCGTCGCGCACGCCCTGCGCACGGAGGCGTATCGCACGCAGACCGAGATCGACCGCCAGATCAGGGAGGGCGACGAGGAGCTCGTCTCCCTGATCCAGGGTCTCGAGCACCAGTACGACGCCGCCGCGGGCGCCGAGACGCGCGGCAACATGCTGGCCGAGCCCGCCGACATTCCCTCCGCGGACGAGATCGGGCTTGAGTTCGAGAAGTTCCTGGCGGAGCGGGAGGGCGAGGGCTGACCTGTGGTCTGACGGCGGGGGCCTGCCTGGACCCCTGCCGTGTCAGCGGCAGGCCCTAAGCTTCCGGTCATGCTGAAAGTGGGGTTGACCGGTGGTATCGGCGCCGGCAAGAGCGAGGTGTCACGGCTGCTCGTCGAGTGCGGCGCCGTACTGATCGACGCGGACCGTATCGCACGCGAGGTCGTCGCGCCCGGGACTCCCGGGCTGGCGGCGGTCGTCGACGCGTTCGGGAAGGACGTGCTCGCCCCGGACGGCAGCCTGGACAGGCCCCGACTCGGCTCCGTCGTGTTCGCGGACGCGGAGAAGCTCGCGGTGCTGAACTCGATCGTGCACCCCCTGGTGGGCGCCCGCTCCCGCGAACTCGAAGAGGCCGCCCCCGAGGACGCCGTCGTCATCCACGACGTCCCCCTCCTCACCGAGAACGGACTCGCTCCGCTGTACGACCTCGTGGTCGTCGTCGACGCGAGCCCCGAGACCCAGCTCCACCGGCTGATACACCTGCGCGGGATGACGGAGGAGGACGCCCGCGCGAGGATGGCCGCCCAGGCGACCCGCGAGCAGCGCCGGGAGATCGCGGACATCCTGATCGACAACGACGTGCCCCTGGAGGAACTGGAGCGGCGCGTTCGGGACGTATGGGCAGATCTCGTCCGCAGAGCACGGGAGGCACGGGAGCGACCCCAGGAATAGCGTCCTTCCACAGGGGCGTTGAACCGTGGCAGCAAGGGAAGGACTCAGCCGTGCCCGAGAACAGCGGTTCCAGAAGTAGCAGAGGACGTACTCCGGAGACGGACGTCATCGACTTCCGCGCCGCCGAGCAACTGCTCAACGCCGGCGACCCGCGGGGTGCGGTGAAGCTGCTCGACGAGGTCATCGCCGTCCATCCCGAGAACACGGCCGCCCGGCTGCTGCGCGCGCGTGCCTTCTTCGCCTCGGCGCAACTGCGGCCCGCGGAGCTGGAGTTCACCATCGTCCTGGAGCGCGAGCCGGACAACGCGTTCGCGCACTTCGCACTCGCCCGCACCTACCAGCGCCAGAGCCGGCCCGACCAGGCCAAGCGGCACTTCCGCCTCGCGGCGGCGCTCGACCCGAACCCGGAGTACCTGAAGGCGGCACGCTTCGACTCGTGAGCCGTATCGGCGTCGGGGTCTACCGGTGATAACGCTGCGGCGGCCGGGACGGCGGGACATCGGACGGGTCGTACGGCGGCACGTCGCGCCCGGGCTGGTAGTGCGGACCCTGGCGGATGTGCCGCAGGATCACGGCCAGGTCGACGGTGACGAGCAGCCACAGCACACCGCAGGCGATCGCCCAGCCGGTCCGTCCGACGAGAGCGAACGCGGCGGTTCCGATGGTTGCCCAGATCAGCCCCCACACGCTCAGCCAGAGCCGCAGCCTGAGGGCGCTGCGGGCTGTCCTCGGTTCACTGCCGGTACGCATCAGGATCACTGCTCCTACGTGGAAACGTACTCCTCGGCCCGCTCGTTCTCCAGAAGACGGTGATCATCCACGAGTCGGTGGTCCGATCGAACCCACGAGGGAGGCGACGTTGCTGCTGGACGCGCTGAGGGCGGACGAGAAGCTGGCCGAATGGCTGAAGGAACGGGAGGGCGACGACGTCCCGAGCGTGGACACGCGGCTCCCGCCGACCGACGAGCTGCCCGACCTCCTGCTGGATCTCGCGGTGCCGTACGAGGACGTCAACGAGGTCCTGGCGCTGCGCCGGACGCTGCTCGCCGACGAGGAGGCGACGAGGCTCCTCGAACGGTGCGTCGGCGGGCTGGTGCGGGACATGGGGGAGGTCGGCAAAGGGCCCTATCTCCCCGGATTCCCTCTGGACTCGGGTCCGCTCGGCCGCTACTTCCACGTGTACGTCTTCGTCGCCGCCCTGCCGTACGTGCGCGCGTACCACCGCGAGCGCGGTGTCCCCGACGAGGTGTCCCGGCGCACGCTGGCCGACCTCGGACGCGGTCTGGTCCTGCACCGCAGGCGGTACGGCGTGGGGGGCCTGGTAACGCCGGAGTGGTTCGCGCTGCACTTCCACGGGGAGATGTACCAGCTGGGCCGGCTCCAGTTCCAGCGCTGGCGTCTGGGAGACGGGGACGTGGCGCGGTTCGCCCGGGTGGGGCTGGAGCTGCGGTCGGGTGAGCCCTGTCTGAACCTTCACATTCCCGACTACCGGGGCCCGCTGTCGCCGGAGGCCTGCGACCGGTCGGTGGCGCTGGCGCGGGAGTTCTTCGCGCTGCACTACCCGGACGAGCGTTACGAGTCCGCCCTGTGCCACTCGTGGCTGCTCGACCCGCAGCTGAAGCGACGGCTGCCCGGGGACTCCAACATCGTTCGGTTCCAGGAGCGGTTCGAGGTCGTGTACGTGAACAGCGAACCGGAGGACGACCTTCCCATCCGCTTCGTCTTCGGCGATCCGGAACTGCCGGTGGACACGCTGCCTCGCCGTACGAGCGTCGAGCGGGCGGTGGTGGACCATCTGCGGGCGGGTGGGCACTGGTATGCGGGGCGTGGATGGTTCTCGCTCTGAGGTGCTCCGAGGCGCTCTGAAACCCGGATCCGCGTCCGCCGAGACCCGGATCGATCCCGCATCGAACGGGTTCACCCCATCGGGTGATGGGGTGCGGGGAACGAGCGGGTGAGGGCGGTCCGTTGGAGAGACATGAGCGATCAGATGCGTGAAGGACACAAGGGGACCGGGCTCGGTGCGATGACCCCGGACGGCTGCGCGGTCGAGGTCTATTCACGGCTGCCGGTGATGGGCGAGCCGGATGTGATCGCCGGCGTGGCGCCCGCGGGTGCACACATCCTCGAACTGGGCAGCGGGGTGGGCCGGATGACACACCCGTTACTGGAGCGGGGCTTCACTGTCACGGCCGTGGACGAGTGCGCGGAGATGCTGGAGCGGGTGCGTGGGGCCCGCACGGTGTGCAGCCCGATCGAGGAGCTCGACCTGGGCGAGAGGTTCGATGTGGTGCTGCTCGCGTCGTTCCTCGTCCACACCGGCGACATCGAGGAGCGGCGGGCCCTGCTCAGGACCTGTCTGAGGCATGTGGGGGACGACGGGTTCGTGCTGATCCAGCGCGAGGGGGAGGACTACCACACGAATGTGCCACGGGAGCGGGTCGACCCCAGTGGTTTCACCGTGCGCATAGTGTCGGCCGAGCCCGTGGGTGACGGGGTGAACTCGGTACGCGCGGAGTACGTCTTCCCGGACGCGACCTGGACCCAGACGTTCCAGGCCCGGCCGCTGACCAGGGAGCAGTTCGAGGAGGCGCTCGGGGAAGTGGGGCTGAGGGTGGACCGGTATCTGACGGAGGATCGGATCTGGGTGAAGGCGGTGCCTGTGGGGTGATGGGGAGTGGGCAGCGGGGCGGAGCGCACGAGGACCTCTGAGCTGCTCGTTCCCGACCTCCCCTTGGGCGGCGATGACGGCACGGGGTCGCAGGCTGGGCCCGCGTTGCTCGGGAGGGGTGTCGGTCAGCGGGCGTCGCGCGTGTCGTGGGGACCGCTCGGGCCGGTGAGGCCGCGGAGGCGTTCCATCTG
>NZ_VJZE01000220.1 GCF_009377205.1 Streptomyces phyllanthi | reverse complement strand
CTCCACGACCTCGGCCAGCTGCCCGAGCGGATCACCGTCCGCGCCGGCCGGCACCGGCTTCACCGCCACCAGGGAGGCGTCGCCCCCGAACGGCTTCGACACCGGCGACGACTCCGCCAGCATCAGCCGGAACGGCGCGTCCAGCAGATCCCCGTACAGATCCCCCGCCACGGCCCGGGCATGATCCGGCTCCCCGGCCAGCAGCATGCGCAGGACGGCCGTCCCGATCCGCTGCTCCGCCACGTGCAACGACAGGGACCGCTCCGTCGTCAGCGTCAGCAGTGCTATGGCCGAGTGCACGGCGTACCGCTCGGCGGTCCCCAGCGCCGCCGCCGTCCCCACGGCCAGTGCGGCCCGCGACCGCCGCCCGGTGCCGAGGGTGTGCAACTCGATCCGGTCGCCACTGCCACCAGGGCCCTCCCCGCCCTCACCGACGACCACCGCGCTCGCGGGCGCCGACCGCTCCCGCAGCCTCTCGACGTCCGCCGTGATCCGCGCGGCCCGCCGCCCCGCCCACTCGGGGGCGGTCGCCACCACGGCACCGGAGGCGTCGTACAGGGCGGCCCACCCGTCGACCTGTCCGGCGAGCGCGGCGAGCAGCCCCTCGGGCCCGGCGTTCATCGCATGCCTGGTGAGTTCCCGCTGGGCCGCGAACCCGGCCGTCACGGCCCGGTACTGGTCGGCGGCGATGGCGGCGGAGACCGCCTTGCTGATGGCCAGGAACGGTGTGCGCCGCGGCACCTCGAGGAGCGGCAGTTCCTCCCGCCCCGCCGCGTCGACGAGCGCCTCGGGCACCTCGTCGTAGTTCACCCCGACGCCGAACCCCAGCCCGACGACCCCCGCCCGCACCAGCCGCTTCACATACCGCCGCATCGCCTCGGGGTCCTCCGCGTCCAGCTTGAGCGCGGTGGTCAGCAGCAGCTCCCCGCCCTCCATGTACGGAACGGGGTCGGCGAGTTCGCTCACGTGCGCCCAGCGGACGGGTACGTCCAGCCGGTCCGCGCCGGCGCGCACGGTCAGCTTGAGCGCGGAGTGGTGGACGAGTGAGGCGAGCGTGGGGGGCATGTGGCCTTCAACTGGACGAGATGTATGAACAGCCTATGCCGATTCCACCCGATCGTATGGTCACCCGGTTGCCCGATGTCCAGTTGCGCAGGTCAGCGCCGTAGGTTCACCAGCAGCGGAGGCGCGTGCTCCCCCTTCACATTCGTCAGCGACAGCACCGCGTGCCCCGGTGGCACCCCGTGGGCCAGTTCGGAGGCGGACCACCGCTCCCGCTCGACCTGCCGCACGGTGACGGCCCGTGCGGTCGGCGCGTGCCCGGTGATCACGCGCCGCAGCATGTGGAGGGCCTTCCCGGCCGGTGTCTCCGCGATGATCTGCCGGTCGGTGACGTCCCGGGCCTCGATCCACTCCTTGCCCCACACCTCGGCGAAGTCCTGCCCGTCCCAGGGGGTGAGCCCGGACAGCGCCATCCGGCACCCGGTCGCCCCGAGCAGTGGCCCGCGCAGCGGCCGGGGCACGTCGTCGAGGGTGCGCAGGGTCAGGACGACCCCGGCGTGGGCGGACCGCAGCCGCTGGATCCCGCGTACGGCCTCGGGGGTCACCACGCCCGTGGCGTCGTCGAGGACGAGGCAGGCGAACAGCGACCTGTCCTCCCTGACCGCCGTGCTCGCGGTGAACTGCGCGAGCACCAGCCGGGCCAGGATCCGCGAGGCGTCCGCGTGCCCGCGCTCGGGCAGGTCGACGCGCACCCGCACGGGGTGGTCGAGCGCTTTCAGGGAGAAGGGCCGGGACCGCCCGGAGGTGTCGAAGAAGCCGGCGAAGGCGGGCCGGTCCAGCAGCGCCACCCGGTCCGCGAGGACGGTCCCCACATCGCCGGGGTGGCCCAGCTGCCGTTCTCGCGCGTCGAGTTCGCGGATCAGGGCCTCCTGTCCCGCGTCCTGAAGCGCCTTGCGCAGCGCGCCCAGCGGTCCGGGCGCGCCGTCCAGCAGCTGCCGCAGCTCGGGGACGGACGGGAAACGCCCGTGGACGGCCCGGTACGGCCCGAGGAGCTGGGCGAGCACCGTGGTGGAGCGGCGGCTGTCGCCTCCCGGGTGCGGGTCGGCCAGGTCCCCGACCAGCGCCTCGGCGAGCACGGCGGCCGCCTCGTCGGGGTCGGCGGTGCCGCCGTACAGGTCGAGGTCGTACACGGATTCGGGGTTCCCGACGCGTACGACGACGTCGTACGCGTCCGCGGGCCCGAGCCCGGCACCCGCGGCACCGACCACGACGACCGCGGCCCGCCCGGCGAGCGCGTGCAGGCACAGCGACTCGGCGATGGGCCGGACGACGGAGCCGGTCTTGCCGGAGCCGGCCGGGCCGACGGCGACGAGCGAGGTGCCGAGCAGGTCGGGACCGAGGGCGAGGCCGGCCCCGCGGTAGGCGTACGGATTGCGGGAGTCGTCCACGGTGGTCCCCAGCCGTACCTGTCCGGTGGCCAGATCGTGCTGGGCGAGCCGCCCCGGAAGGTCACGTGCGCCGGAGGGGTGGAGACAGGCGGCGGCACCCTCCTCGAGGACGGCCGAGCTGAACGTGGCGAGGCTGTGCCGGCCACTGCGGACGCCCTGCCAGGCACGCAGGATCCGGGCGTGGTCGACGTCCCGCATGTGCCCGGCGCGGGCCTCGGCGGCGAGCCGCTCGGCGGCGTCGGCGGCTCCGGCGGCGCGCAGCTGGTTCCACTGGGCGGGGTCGTCCTGCGGTTCGGGGACCGCCTCCTGGGGCTGCTGCCGACGGAAGCGGGGGGCGACGAAGCGGCGCCACACCTCACCCCAGCGGCCGAGCCTGCCGACTCCGACCATGATCGCCAGGGCGATGAGGAAGGTGTAGCCGTTGTAGAGGAGGGCGTTGCCGATCCGGCTGTCGCTGTACAGCCAGGAATCGGGGGCGAGGAGCTGGAGCGGCAGTATCCACCAGCTGCCGAGGTACCCGTTCTGCAACAACGACCACAGCAGCCACCCCACCAGAAACGCGATCAGCGCCCCGCTCAGCAGCTGCCGCGCGGGAATCTCCTCCGGCTCCTCGTCCGGCCGCGGCCGGTGCCCGAACCGCCACACCCCCGGCGCCGCCTCCGGCCGGGGCGCCCGCACCCACGCCAGGAACGCCGAGCCGTCCGGCAGCGGAGGCACCCCGGGCGCCACCGAGGGCATCGGCGGCACCGCGGAGCGGTCCGGCGGCCCCGCCGGGCGCGGCACAGGGTTCGCATGCGTACCCCGCGCGTCCTGCGTCCCGTCGCTGTCCATCGCCCTTGCCCCCTGACCAGCCGCTCCGTCCACCATCAGCGAGTCAATCTAACGCCCCCGGAAGGGCAGTTCACCGTTTACGCGGCCGGAGGCCCACGCCTGCCCCGTCGCACCGCCATGTCCACCGCGGACAACCTGACACCTCGACAACGCCCACATGGAGCATGCCCGCCCCTGCGTCCCGGACCTAGCCTGCGAGGAAAGAAGGCAAGCGTCCGAAAAGCACCCCCGTTCGCCGGCCCGATCCCCCGGCCCGCCGTACGCAAGATCACAGGGAGTCCTCATGACCGCACTTCCGCAGGAGCGCCGTGTCGTCACCGCCGTCCCCGGTCCGAAGTCGCAGGAGTTGCAGGCCCGTCGTGCCGCGTCGGTCGCGCGGGGCGTGGGTTCGGTGCTGCCCGTGTTCGCGGCGCGCGCGGGCGGCGGGATCGTCGAGGACGTCGACGGCAACCGGTTCATCGACTTCGGCTCCGGTATCGCGGTGACGAGCGTCGGCGCCTCCGCCGAGGCCGTCGTACGCCGGGCCACCGAGCAGCTCCAGGACTTCACCCACACCTGTTTCATGGTCACGCCGTACGAGGGCTACGTCGCCGTCGCCGAGGCGCTGGCCGAGCTCACTCCGGGCGACCACGCCAAGAAGTCCGCCCTGTTCAACAGCGGCGCCGAGGCCGTGGAGAACGCCGTCAAGGTCGCGCGCTCCTACACCGGGCGCCAGGCGGTCGTCGTCTTCGACCACGGCTACCACGGCCGGACGAACCTCACCATGGCACTGACCTCGAAGAACATGCCGTACAAGCACGGCTTCGGCCCGTTCGCGCCCGAGGTGTACCGCGTGCCGCTCGCCTACGGCTACCGCTGGCCGACCGGCCCCGCGAACGCGGGCCCGGAGGCCGCCGCGCAGGCCGTCGACCAGATCGCCAAGCAGATCGGCCCGGAGAACGTGGCCGCGATCGTCATCGAGCCGGTCCTCGGCGAGGGCGGCTTCATCGAGCCGGCGAAGGGCTTCCTGCCGGCCCTCAGGAAGTTCGCCTCCGACCACGGCATCGTGTTCGTCGCGGACGAGATCCAGTCCGGGTTCTGCCGTACGGGTCAGTGGTTCGCGTGCGAGGACGAGGGCGTCGTCCCCGACCTGATCACCACGGCCAAGGGCATCGCGGGCGGTCTGCCGCTCGCCGCGGTGACGGGACGCGCCGAGATCATGGACGCCGCGCACGCGGGCGGCCTCGGCGGCACGTACGGGGGCAACCCGGTGGCCTGCGCGGGTGCGCTGGGCTCGATCGAGACGATGAAGGAGCTCGACCTCAACGCCCGGGCGAAGGCGATCGAGGCGACGATGAAGGCCCGGCTGACCGCCATGGCCGAGAAGTTCGACGTCATCGGCGACGTACGCGGCCGGGGCGCCATGATCGCGATCGAGCTGGTCAAGGACCGCACCACCAAGGAGCCGGCCCCGGAGACGACCGCCGCGCTCGCGAAGGCCTGCCACCAGGAGGGCCTGCTGGTCCTGACCTGTGGCACGTACGGCAACGTGCTGCGCTTCCTGCCCCCGCTGGTCATCGGCGAGGACCTCCTGACCGAGGGCCTCGACATCCTCGAGCAGGCGTTCACTCGGATCTGAGTGCGAAAAGCCCTCTTTTTATTGTCGTCCCTGAATGCCGCCCGGATTCCGGGTACGGGGCGACAACAGTCAGAGGGCGTGAAGAACATGTGCAAGGTAGCTGTGAGGCCATGATTCCGGCTGTCGCGGCTGTTTCTCCTGGCGTAGGTTCTCCAGCAGATGAGAGATACACCCCGCCCACAGGGGACTGTGGGTGACACCGGGACGGGGCCTCCCCAGCTTCGCCCTGGTCGTGCCCTCGCGCACACACCCGGAGCTTCCGGCTCCGAATCTCCTCACCGATCGGATGGCCGCTCGCCCCAAACCCCCCGGGGCGCGCGGCACACCGATCCGGACGGCGGCCCCGGAACTTCCCCCCCTGTTCCGGGGTCGCCGACCTTCCTCCTCCTCTTCTGTTTCCTGGGTCTTCCGGCCCTCCTGCTCGCACTGATCACCTGGCAGGTCGTCGTCCGCGGGCCCCTCGCCCGCGTGGACGAACGCCTCAGCGACGCCCTCGTCGACCGGCACGGTTTCGCGGACTTCCTCGCCGACCTCGGCAATGTCACGGTCGCCGTACCGGTCATGACCGTGGTGCTGCTCCATGTCGCCGTCCGGGCCCGCCGGGCCGGCAGGGACCGCTGGTGGGTGCCCTCGGTGGCGGCGGGCGTCCTGATGCTCCTCGTGCCGGCGCTGGTCATCCCCCTGAAGGAGCTGATCGACCGCCCGGGCCCACCGATCATGGGCCCGGGCACCGGCTGGTACCCCTCGGGCCACACGGCGACCGCCTGTGTCGCGTACGGGGGCGCGCTCCTGGTCCTGTGGCCCTGGCTGCGGGGTCCGCGCGTACGCGGACCGATCGCCCTCGTGTGCGTCGTGCTGAACCTCGCGGTCCCCGCCGGGCTGATCCGGATGGGCTACCACTGGCCCCTGGACGTGGTGGCCAGCTGGTGCCTGTGCGCGATGCTGCTCTTCGCGCTGTGGCTGTTCCTCCGCCGCCGCTGACGGTCACGCCCGACGACGGTCACCGCCGCCGCCGGCGGTCACCTGCCCGACGACGGTGCTGACGGTCAGCTGTCGAAGCCCAGCCCCAGCCGGTCCATTGTCCTCAGCCACAGGTTGCGCCGCCCGCCGCGCGCGTCCGCCCGGGCCAGTGACCACTTGGTGAGTGCGATCCCGGTCCAGGCGAACGGTTCGGGCGGGAAGGGCAGCGGCTTCCTGCGGACCATCTCCAGTTCCGTCCGCTCCGTGCGCTCCCCCGCGAGCAGGTCCAGCATCACGTCCGCGCCGAACCGGGTCGCGCCCACGCCCAGGCCCGTGAAGCCCGCCGCGTACGCGACCCGGCCCTGGTGCGCCGTACCGAAGAAGGCCGAGAAGCGTGAGCAGGTGTCGATGGCTCCGCCCCACGCGTGGGTGAAGCGGACGCCCTCCAGCTGCGGGAAGCAGGTGAAGAAGTGCCCTGCGAGCTTGGCGTAGGTCTCCGGCCGGTCGTCGTACTCGGCGCGCACCCGGCCGCCGTACGGGTAGACGGCGTCGTACCCGCCCCACAGGACGCGGTTGTCGGCGGAGAGCCGGAAGTAGTGGAACTGGTTGGCGCTGTCGCCGAGGCCCTGCCGGTTCCGCCAGCCGATGGAGGCCAGTTGCCCGGGGGTGAGCGGCTCGGTCATCAGGGCGTAGTCGTAGACGGGCACGGTGTACGCGCGGACACGCCGGACGAGGCTGGGAAAGACGTTCGTGCCGAGGGCGACCTGGCGGGCGCGGACCGTGCCGTACGGGGTGCGGACGGCCATGCCGCCGCCGTACGGCTTGAGGGTCAGCGCCGGGGTGTGCTCGTGGACGCGGACGCCGAGTCCGAGGCAGGCCCGCTTGAGGCCCCACGCGAGCTTGGCGGGGTGGAGCATGGCCACGCCCCGGCGGTCGTGGAGGCCGGCCAGGAAGGTCGGCGAGTGGACCTGTTCCCGTACGGCTTCGGTGTCCAGGAACTCGGTGCCGTCCGCGAGGCCGCGCCGCTCCGTCTCCTCGTGCCAGGCGCGCAGTGCCGCGGCCTGGTGGGGCTCGGTGGCGACATCGATCTCGCCGGTGCGCTCGAAGTCGCAGTCGAGGGAGTAGCGGGCGACCGCGGCCTCGATCGCGTCGAGGTTGCGGGCGCCCAGCTCCTGCAGTCCGTGGATCTCGTCGGGCCAGCGGGCGAGGCCGTTGGCCAGGCCGTGGGTGAGGGAGGCGGCGCAGAAGCCGCCGTTGCGGCCCGAGGCGGCCCAGCCCGTCTCCCGGCCCTCCACCAGCACGACGTCCCGCCGCGGGTCGCGCTCCTTCGCGAGGAGCGCGGTCCACAGTCCGCTGTAGCCGCCGCCGACTACCAGCAGATCGCAGGTCTCCGCACCGGTGAGCGCGGGCTCGGGGCGGGGTCTGCCGGGGTCGTCCAGCCAGTACGGGACCGGCTGGGCCTCGGAGAGGGATTTCGTCCAGCGATGTGCAAGGGTCATGGCGCTTGGGGCCATGATGTCAACTCCCCACGAATGAAATGACTTTTACGCCGCTTTTTGTCTCTTGCGGCGATTCCCGACGGCCATTCCGGCCAGTACGCACAGGACGGCGACGACGAACATGGCCGTTCCTATGACATTGATCTGTACGGGTGTTCCGCGCTGTGCCGAACCCCAGACGAACATGGGGAAGGTGACGAGCGCGCCCGCGTTGAAATTGGTGATGATGAAGTCGTCGAAGGAGAGCGCGAAGGCGAGCAACGCGCCCGCGGCGATTCCAGGGGCCGCGATCGGGAGGGTCACCCGGACGAAGGTCTGCACCGGACCGGCGTACAGGTCCCGTGCCGCTTCCTCCAGCCGCGGATCCATCGACATCACGCGCGCCTTGACGGCGACCACGACGAAGCTGAGGCAGAACATGATGTGGGCGATCAGGATCGTCCAGAAGCCCAGCTGCGCGCCCAGGTTGAGGAACAGGGTCAGCAGGGACGCGGCCATCACGACCTCGGGCATCGCCATCGGCAGGAAGATCAGCGAGTTGACGGCCCCTCGCGCCCGGAAGCGGTAACGCACCAGCGCGAAGGCGATCATCGTGCCGAGGACCGTGGCCCCGAGCGTCGCCCAGGCCGCGATCTGCAGGCTGATCGAGAGGGAGCCGCAGAGGTCGGCGACCCCGCAGGGATCGGTCCAGGCGTCCGTCGAGAACTTCTGCCAGGTGTAGTTGAAGCGGCCCTTCGGATCGTTGAAGGAGAACACCGTGACGACGACGTTCGGCAGGAGCAGATATCCGAGCGTCAGCAGACCCGCGATGACGACGAGACGGCTCCTGAGCCGGCGTAGGAAGGCCATCAGACGAGATCCTCCGTCCCGGACTTGCGGATGTAGAGCGTGACCATGATGAGGATCGCGGCCATGAGGATGAAGGAGAGAGCCGCGGCCGTCGGATAGTCGAGGATCCGCAGGAACTGCGTCTGGATGACGTTGCCGACCATGCGGGTGTCTGTGGAGCCGAGCAGATCGGCGTTCACGTAGTCGCCGCTCGCCGGGATGAAGGTGAGCAGCGTGCCGGAGACGACACCGGGCATGGACAGCGGGAAGGTGACCTTGCGGAACGTCGTGAACGGTGTCGCGTACAGGTCGCCCGCCGCCTCGTGCAGCCGCCCGTCGATGCGTTCCAGGGAGGTGTAGAGCGGCAGGATCATGAACGGCAGGAAGTTGTACGTCAGTCCGCAGATCACCGCCAGCGGGGTGGCGAGGACGCGGTCCCCTGCGGTGATGCCGAGCCAGCTGGTGACGTCGAGGACGTGCAGCGTGTTGAGGGCGCCGACGACCGGGCCGCCGTCCGCGAGGATCGTCTTCCAGGCGAGCGTACGGATCAGGAAGCTGGTGAAGAACGGCGCGATCACCAGGATCAGGATCAGGTTGCGCCAGCGGCCCGCCCGGAACGCGATCAGGTACGCCAGCGGATAGCCCAGCAGCAGGCACAGCACGGTCGCGGAGCCCGCGTACAGCACCGAGCGCAGGAACTGCGGCCAGTACTCGGACAGGGCGTCCCAGTAGGTCGCGAAGTGCCAGGTGACCTGGTAGCCCTCCTCCAGGGAGCCCGTCTGCACGGACGTGGAGGCCTGGTAGACCATCGGCATCACGAAGAAGACCAGCAGCCACAGGATGCCGGGCAGGAGCAGCCAGTACGGGACGAGGCGGCCGCGTCCGGGCGGGGGCTTCTGCTCGGGCGTGGCGGGCGCGAGAGGCGGTGGCGCCTCGGTGACTGCGGCCATCAGGCGGCCTCCTCCCCGATGTCCTGGACGCCCGCGTCGATGTCCTGGGCGGCGTCCAGGCCGAAGGTGTGGGCCGGGCTCCAGTGCAGGACCACCTCGGCGCCGGGGGCCAGTCGGGCGTCCCGGTCGACGTTCTGCGCGTACACCTCCAGCTCCGGGCAGACCGGGCTGTCGATCACGTACTGGGTGGAGACGCCGATGAAGCTGCTGCCGGCGATCCTCCCGGTGACGCGGTTGCGCCCGGCCGGTATCCCGCCCGCGTCGTCGGCGTGCACGAGGGAGATCTTCTCGGGGCGCACACCGACCAGGAGCCTGCCGCCGGCCGTCACGGGTGCCGGGCAGCGGGCCTCGGGGAGGGTGAGCTTGCAGTCGCCGGCCTTGACGACGATGTCGCCGCCGCCCCGGGAGTCGACCTCGGCCTCGATGAGGTTCGAGGTGCCGAGGAAGTTGGCGACGAACGTGGTTCTCGGGTTCTCGTACAGGTCGGTGGGCGGGCCGAGCTGTTCGACCCGGCCGGCGTTCATCACGGCGACCGTGTCGGCCATCGTCATGGCCTCCTCCTGGTCGTGCGTGACATGGATGAAGGTGATGCCGACCTCCGTCTGGATGCGCTTGAGTTCGAGCTGCATCTGGCGGCGCAGTTTGAGGTCGAGGGCGCCGAGGGGCTCGTCGAGGAGGAGCACCTTGGGGTGGTTGATCAGCGCGCGGGCGACGGCGACGCGCTGTTGCTGGCCGCCGGAGAGCTGGTGGGGCTTCTTACGGGCCTGCTCGCCGAGCTGGACGAGCTCCAGCATCTCCTCGACCTGCTTCTTCACGGACCTGATGCCGCGTCTGCGCAGCCCGAAGGCGACGTTCTCGAAGATGTCGAGGTGCGGGAAGAGCGCGTACGACTGGAAGACGGTGTTCACGGGCCGTTTGTGGGGCGGCAGACGGGTCACGTCCTGCTCCCCCAGCGACACGGTCCCCGAAGTGGGCTCCTCCAGGCCCGCGATCATGCGCAGGGTCGTGGTCTTGCCGCAGCCGGAGGCCCCGAGGAGAGCGAAGAAGGAACCCTGGGGCACGGTCAGGTCGAGCGGGTGGACGGCGGTGAAGGAGCCGTACGTCTTGCCGATCCCGGAGAGGCGGACATCGCCGCCGGTGTCTGTCGTCGTCTTCATCGTCGTCACGCCCCAGTCAGCTTCGCGAACTTCTCTTCGTACGCCGTCTCTTCCTTGCCGCTCAGCAGGCGGAAGGAACGGGACTTGGCGGCCATGGCCCGGTCGGGGATGATCAGCGGGTTGTTCGCCGCGTCCCTGTCGATCTTCTCCAGCTCCGCCTTCACCCCGTCGACGGGGCAGACGTAGTTGATGTAGGCGGCGAGTTCGGCGGCTGGCTTCGGCTCGTAGTAGTAGTCCATCAGCCGCTCGGCGTTCGTCTTGTGACGTGCCTTGTTGGGGATGAGCATGTTGTCCGTGGACGTCATGTAGCCGCTGTCCGGGATGACGAAGTCGACGTCCGGGCTGTCCGCCTTCAGCTGGACGACGTCACCTGCCCAGGCGATACAGGCCGCGAGGTCGCCCTTGGTCAGGTCCGACGTGTAGTCGTTGCCGGTGAAGCGGCGGATCTGACCGTTGTCGACGCCCTTCTGGAGGCGGGCGATCGCCGCGTCGTAGTCGTCGTCGGTGAACGAGGCGGGGTCCTTGCCCATGTCGAGCAGGGTCATGCCGACGGTGTCGCGCATCTCGGTGAGGAAGCCGACACGCCCCTTCAGTTTGGGGTTGTCGAGCATGTCGGAGACCGAGGTCACCTCGACGCCGTCGAGGGCCTTCCTGTTGAACGCGATGACGGTCGAGATGCCCTGCCAGGGGTACGAGTAGGCGCGGCCCGGGTCCCAGTCGGGGCTGCGGAACTGGGCGGACAGGTTGGCGTACGCGTGCGGCAGGTTGGCCGGGTCCAGTTTCTGCACCCATCCGAGGCGGATGAGACGGCCCGCCAGCCAGTCGGTGAGGACGATGAGGTCGCGTCCGGTGTCCTGGCCCGCGGCGAGCTGCGGTTTGATCTTGCCGAAGAACTCGTTGTTGTCGTTGATGTCCTCGGTGTACTTGACCTTGACGCCGGTCCGCTTGGTGAAGGCGTCGAGCGTGGGGTGGTGCTTCTCGCTCTCGTCGACGTCCATGTACTCGGTCCAGTTGGAGAAGTCGACCACCTTCTCCTCTGCCGAGTGGTCCTCCGCGGAGACGCCGCCCTGGCTCTTGCCCGCCGCCGGGATCCCGCAGGCGCTCAGCGCGCCGGCGCCGCCGAGCGCGAGCGCGCCGCCCGCGGAGGCGCGCAGCAGCGAACGGCGGGTCAGGGCGGCCCTGCCGCTGCGGAAGCTGCGCCGCATCGCGGCCAGCTGGGCCGGGGAGAGGCGTTCGGGCTCGTACTGCTCCATGCGCGTGGTGCCCTTCCGGAGGTGTGGCCGTGGTCGGCGGCCTGCTACAGCTGTCGGTCCCCGAAGACGGTGCGGTGCCAGTCCTTGCGGGCCACCGCCGTGTTGTCGAACATGACATGCTTGATCTGCGTGTATTCCTCGAACGAATACGAGGACATGTCCTTGCCGAAGCCGGATGCCTGGTACCCGCCGTGGGGCATCTCGCTGATGATCGGGATGTGGTCGTTGATCCATACGCAGCCGGCACGGATCTCGCGGGTGGCACGATTCGCCCGGTAGACGTCACGGGTCCAGGCGGAGGCGGCGAGCCCGTACGGGGTGTCGTTGGCGAGCCGGAGACCCTCGTCGTCGCCGTCGAAGGGCAGGGCCACGAGGACCGGCCCGAAGATCTCGGACTGGACGGCCTCGCTGCCCTGGGGCGCGTCGGCGATGAGCGTGGGCCGGTAGTACGCGCCCTTCTCCAACTCCCCACCGGGTGCCTGTCCCCCGGTCACCACGCGCGCGTAGGCACGCGCCCGGTCGACGAAGCCCGCCACCCGGTCGCGCTGGACGTGCGAGATCAGCGGGCCGAGGTCGGTACCCGGCGCGAAGGGGTCACCGAGGCGGACGCTCTCCATGAGGGCGGCCGTCCGCTCGACGAACTCCTCGTAGAGGGGCCTTTGCACGTACGCGCGCGTGGCGGCCGTGCAGTCCTGCCCGGTGTTGATGAGCGCGCCCGCGACGGCACCGTGGACGGCCGCCTCCAGGTCCGCGTCGTCGAAGACGACGAAGGGTGCCTTGCCGCCGAGCTCCAGATGGATCCGCTTGACGGTGGCGGTGGCGATCTCCGCGACCCTTCTGCCGACGGCAGTGGACCCGGTGAACGAGGTCATGGCCACGTCCGGGTGCGCGACAAGGTGCTGACCGGCCTCTTCGCCGGTTCCGGTGACGATGTTGACGACCCCGTCCGGGATCCCGGCGTCCGTGGCGGCCTGCGCGAAGAGGAGCGAGGTCAGCGGGGTGAGCTCGGAGGGCTTCAGGACGATCGTGTTGCCCGCGGCGATCGCCGGGAGGATCTTCCAGGCGGCCATCTGGAGCGGGTAGTTCCAGGGGGCGATGGAGCCGACCACACCGATGGGTTCACGGCGTACGTACGAGGTGTGGTCGCCGGAGTACTCGCCGGCGGACTGCCCCTGCAGCTGCCGGGCGGCACCGGCGAAGAAGGCGGTGTTGTCGATCGTGCCCGGCACGTCGAACTCCCGCGTCAGCTTCAGCGGCTTGCCGCACTGGAGCGACTCGGCCCGGGCGAACTCCTCGGCCCGGTCGGCGAGTACGGCGGCGAAGCGGTTCAGGGCGTCGGAGCGCTCACCGGGGGTGGCGGCGGCCCAGCCGGGGAACGCCTCGCGCGCGGCGGCGACGGCGGCGTCCACGTCCCGTGTGCCGGCCGGCTCGTACGTGTACACCTCGTCGCCGGTGGCCGGGTCGACGACCGCGTACGTACGGCCGGAGGTGCCCGTGGCCGGGCGGCCCGCGATGTACTGCGCGCCGTCCGGGAAGCGGTCCCGGGCCGGGAATCGGTCCGGGGTGGCGGTACCCGGGTTGTGCATGTGGCTCTCCTCCGTGTCCCCCGCTTCGGGCCGACGTAGCTCAGGCTCGATTTGAGTGCCGATCCTGACAGAGCAACCCCATACCAACAAGTGATTCCGTTGTTGCCTTTTGGTTACGCGACGGAATCTGTCGAGCGGCTGCCGAACGAGAACGGGCGGGCCCGCGGGGCCGGGGAAAACCCGGGCGGCACTGTCAGTGGTGCGTGCCAGACTCGTCGGCATGGGAAAAATCGATTCTTGGGACGCCCTGATCAGGGAGGTCCACGCGGGGACAAGGGTCACGTACCTCCACTTCTGGGGTCACCGGCCGCGGCCCGACGGCCGGGTGGGTGCGAGCTGTCTGAGCCAGTGGTGGCCGTCGCCGTTCACGGTGGACGGCGTCGAGTACGCGACGGCGGAGCACTGGATGATGGCGTCGAAGGCCCGGCTGTTCGGCGACGCGGAGGCGGAGAAGAAGGCCGTCACGGCCACGAGTCCCGCGCTCGCGAAGAAGGCCGGACGGCTGGTGCGCGGCTTCGACGACTCCACATGGGAGCGGGAGCGGTTCGGGATCGTCGTCGAGGGCAGCGTCCACAAGTTCGCCGCGCACGCCGACCTTCAGGGGTTCCTGCTGGGCACGGGCAACCGGGTGCTGGTGGAGGCCAGCCCGGTGGACCGGGTGTGGGGTATCGGGCTGGCCGCCGACGACGAGCGCGCCGGTGACCCCGAGCGCTGGCGCGGACCGAACCTGCTGGGGTTCGCGCTGATGGAGGCGCGGGAGCGCCTCGCGCGGGCGGCCCAGGGCCTGTCCCACCCCGAGCCTGAGCCGTCGGACAGGGCCTAGTCGTGGCCTAGTCGTGCCCTGGCCGGGGGTCGTGCGCCGTGTGAGGCACGACCAGTGAGGTGGAGTGGCCGTCGCCGAAGGGGGCATCGTTGTCCGCGCCCCCGCCACCCTCGGGGAGCACCACGAAGTAGAGGAGCGCGAGCAGCCCCAGCGCGATGCCGACCGCCCCGCAGATCATCCCGGCCAGGGCCTGCCCCGGGTTCGTCGCCTCGCCCCGGCGTGCCTTGCCGTGACCGATGACGCCGAAGATCAGGGCGAGCGCCCCCAGCACGATGGCCAGCGGCCACAGACAGAACAGGACCGCCCCGATGATCCCGAGGGAGAGCGAGGCGATCCCCATGCCGTTGCTCGGCTCGGGCGGCATCCCGGGCCAGCCGTAACCCGCGGCGCCCTGGTAAAGAGCGTGGGGGTACGAGGTCCGGGGGTACGGGGCGAACTGGTTCCCGTGGCCCGGGTGGCCCGGGTGACCCACGTAGCCCGGGTACTGGGGGTATCCGTACGGCACCTGGCCCGGGCCGTCGGGGCTGATGGGCGGCGGAGGGACGGGCTCGCCCCGGCC
>NZ_VJZE01000021.1 GCF_009377205.1 Streptomyces phyllanthi | reverse complement strand
CCCCTCAGCAGCCCACGCCCTCCGAGAGGCCGGGCTGACAGCGGCCCGGAACGCGGAGAACGCGGAAAACGCGGAAAACGCGGCTGACGCGCACCGGGTACCCGTATGAGGATGGTCCGCATGTCATCGACCAAGAGCCCGCTGCCCCGCGAGGTCGCCGACGCCTATGTCGACGAGCTCATCGCCCTCGACCCGATCACCGGTACGTACCTCGGTGACAAGGAGAGTTCGAGCAGGCTGCCCGACTTCTCACCCGCGGGCCAGGAGGCGCTCGCCGAACTGGCACGGGCGACACTGGCCCGGCTCGACGACGCCGAACGGCAGCCCGGCGCGGACCGTGACATCGAGCGCCGCTGTGCCCGGCTGCTGCGGGAGCGGCTGACCGCGGAGCTCGCCGTGCACGAGGCCGACGAGGGCCTGCGGGCCGTCGGCAACCTGAGCTCGCCCGCGCACGCCATGCGCCACGCCTTCACCCTCACCCCTACCGGGACGGACGAGGACTGGGCGGCGATCGCCGAACGGCTGCGCGCGGTGCCGACCACGGTCGAGGGATACCGGCAGTCCCTCGCCCTCGGCCTGGAACGCGAGCTGTACGCCGGCCCGCGGGCCACCGCGACGTTCGTCGGGCAGCTCGGCGAGTGGTCGGACCCGGACGGGAAGGGCCACGGCTGGTTCGAGGACTTCGTGGCACCGGGGCCGGACGCGCTGCGCGCCGAGCTGGACGCGGCGGCCCGCACGGCGACGGAGGCACTGGTCTCCCTGCGCGACTGGATGCGCGACGTGTACGCGCCCGCCATCGAGGGCGCGCCGGACACGGTGGGCCGGGAGCGGTACGCCCGCTGGGCGCGCTACTACAACGGCACGGATCTCGACCTCGACGAGGCGTACGCGTACGGCTGGTCCGAGTTCCACCGGATCCTCGGCGAGATGAGACAGGAGGCCGAGAAGATCCTGCCCGGCGCCGGGTCGCCGTGGGAGGCGTTCGCGCACCTGGACGAGCACGGCACGCACATCGAGGGCGTGGACGAGGTCCGGGCGTGGCTGCAGAACCTGATGGACGAGGCGGTCGAGGCGCTGGACGGCACGCACTTCGAACTGGCCGAGCGGGTGCGGAGGGTGGAGTCCCGTATCGCGCCCCCGGGCAGCGCCGCAGCCCCCTACTACACCTCCCCGTCCGAGGACTTCTCGCGCCCCGGCCGTACCTGGCTGCCCACGCTGGGCAGGACCCGCTTCCCGGTGTACGACCTCGTCTCGACCTGGTACCACGAGGGCGTCCCCGGCCACCACCTCCAGCTGGCGCAGTGGGTGCACGTCGCGCAGGACCTCTCCCGCTACCAGGCCACCGTGGGCTCCGTCAGCGCCAACGTCGAGGGCTGGGCACTGTACGCGGAGCGCCTCATGGACGAGCTGGGCTTCCTCACGGACCCCGAGCGGCGGCTGGGCTATCTGGACGCGCAGATGATGCGCGCGGCCCGTGTCATCGTCGACATCGGCATGCATCTGGAGCTGGAGATCCCGGCGCACTCCCCCTTCCGTCCCGGCGAGCGCTGGACGCCGGAGCTGGCGCAGGAGTTCTTCGCCGCGCACAACAGCCTTCCGGCGGAGTTCCAGGAGAGCGAGCTCACCCGCTACCTCTCCATGCCGGGACAGGCCATCGGCTACAAGCTCGGCGAGCGGGCGTGGCTGCTGGGCCGTGAGAACGCCAGGAAGCGGCTCGGCGACGCCTTCGACGCCAAGGCCTGGCACATGGCGGCGCTGTCGCAGGGGTCGCTGGGCCTGGACGACCTGGTGGACGAGCTGTCCCGGCTCTGACGGCCGGGCGCACGCGTTCGGCCGTTCGCACGCCCGGCTCTGGCCGGTTGTGCCAGGTTGTACGCCCGGCTGCGGCCGGTTGTGCCACGTGTACGGCCGGTCGCGGCCGGTTCGCCGTACGGGCCCGCCCGTCTCCTACGGTTCCTGCCGCGCGCGCCCGCCGGTCCCCTACGGTTCCTCCCGCGTGCCCGCCCGTCTCACCGGCGGAATCCGCCCTCCGAGTCGATGACCTGCCCGGTGATCCACGCGGCCTCGTCCGTGGCGAGCCAGGAGATGAGGCGGGCGGGGTCGTCGGGCACGCCCCAGCGGCCGGCGGGGAACATCGCGGCGACGGCCGCGTGGTCGTCGCCGGTCATGTAGCCGGTGTCCACCGGACCGGGGTTGACGGTGTTCACGGTCACGGCGAGATCGGCGAGCGCGGTCGACAGGGAGCGGGTGACCGAGGCGAGGGCGCCCTTCTGGAGGGCGTACGCGATCTCGCCCGGCATACCGGCGGCGATGTCCTGACCGGAGGTCATCATCACCACGCGCCCACCCGGGGTACGGGGCGGGAGGGCGGCCCTGAGCCGGGCGTACGCCTGGACGAGCAGGAGCACCGAGCGGGTGTCGACCGCCCAGTGGGCGTCGAGCATCCCGGCGTCGATGGCGTCGAGGGTGCCGTCCGAACCGGAGAGGGCGTGGTTGGCGACGAGGATGTCGAGGCGTCCGCCGAGCGCGTCCGCCGCCGCCCGGACGAGTCGGGCCGGGACCGCGGGGTCGGACAGGTCGCCCGGACCGTCGGCCACCCGCGCGTCCGGGTCACCGAGCGCCTCGCGCACACCCGCGGCCACCTCCTCGGGACGGTCGGCGCCCCAGGGCATCGCGGTGTCGTGCGGCACGTGGTGGTGCAGGTACACGCTCGCCCCGTACGCGGCGAGGCGGCGCGCCACGGCGTAGCCGATGCCGCCGCGTCTGCTCGCCCCCGTGACGAGGGCGGTACGGCCGCGCAGCGGCAGTGGTTCGCGGCGCAGTTCCTCGGATGTGGGATGGGGGAGTCTGGGCATGGGCACCCATGGTCCACGGAGGGGGCGTGCGGCGCACCTGGTTTCGGTACGGCCCTCACGGGCGCCCCGGGCTCAGGGCGCGAGCCGCCGCAGTTGGACGAGGCCCAGCCAGGTCTCCGGCCCGGCCGACACGTACGCGGCGCGCACCCCGTACCGTCCGGGCTCCAGTTCGACGCGCAGGCGGTCCGTGCGCCCCGAGCCGTCC
Source organism: Streptomyces phyllanthi (assembly GCF_009377205.1). Taxonomy (GTDB): domain Bacteria; phylum Actinomycetota; class Actinomycetes; order Streptomycetales; family Streptomycetaceae; genus Streptomyces; species Streptomyces phyllanthi. The sequence goes on along the minus strand of NZ_VJZE01000021.1, from coordinate 40,871 downwards.
CCGGGCCAGGCGGCGTCGAACAGGACGACCGCGCCCGGCACACGCCACTCGACCTCCGTCCCCCACAGCGCGCTCTCGAGCGCCCCGGGCATCTCGGCGAGGAGTTCGTCCTCGGAGTTCGCGGCGCACCATCGAACGAAGGTGCCGTACTCGGGGAGGTACGCGGTCGAGGCCGGCTCGTCCCCGAGGACCAGGGCTCTGGTGTCGCCCACGGGCAGCAGCCCGATGGAGCCGTCGATGTCACAGGCCCGGTCGTAGTCGGACGACACCTCGTCGCCGTCCGCCCCCGTCCAGAACGGCAACACCGCCTCCGGTACCGCGATGAGCGGTCCTCCGCCCGACTCCACCCACTCCGTCACACCTGGATCCGCGTATCGAGCCATGCCGGAGAAGCTACACGGGGCGTGCCGGACGGAGACCGGTGCCTGACACATCGAACACATCCAGCACACCGAGCATTGGGGAGGAGTGCGCTCAGCAGCCGCAGTTCCCCGCGTCCACGGGCGCCGTCAAGGGATCGGGGCCTCGTTGCTCACGGCCCTCCCAGGTCTCGTACGCGAAGCCCTCCCGCACCCAGTACTCGAAGCCGCCGAGCATCTCCTTGACCTGGAAGCCGAGTTCGGCGAGGGCGAGTGCGGCCCGGGTGGCGCCGTCGCAGCCCGGGCCCCAGCAGTACGTGACGACGGGCACCGACCTGTCGAGGAGTTGCCCGGCCTGTTCGGGGACGAGAGCGGTGGGCAGGTGGACCGCGCCCGGGATGTGGCCCTGGTCCCAGGCCTGTGCGGAGCGGGAGTCGAGCAGGACGAAGCCGGGGTCACCGTCGGTGGCCAGGGCGGCGGCGACATCGGACACGTCGGTGTGGAAGGTGAGGCTCGCCCGGAAGTACGCGGCCGCGGTGGCGGGGGACGCGGGCGCGACGCGCAGGACGGGGTTCGCGGGAGCGGTCACGGGACGTGGGGAGGCGGTGGTCGCGGGACGTGGGGAGGCAGTGGTCGTCATGGCCGGAAATCTACGGCGGTCGGACCGGCTCGCTGAAGGGATCATCCATGGCGAAGGGCTTGATCGACCGGGGATTCCCCTGTTGTCTGTCGTCATGACCGCGTATTCCCCGGACGCCACCGACTGGCGCATCCTCGACGTCCTCCAACGAGAGGGACGGGCCGGCTTCGCCGAGCTGGCGCGTGCCGTCTCGATGTCCGCGAGCGCGGTCACGGAACGGGTGCGGAGGATGGAGGAGGCGGGCGTCATCCAGGGATACACAGCCGTCGTGGACCCGGAGCGGCTGGGGCTGCCGATCCTCGCGTTCGTACGGCTGCGGTACCCGACCGGCAACTACAAGCCGTTCCACGATCTCATCGCCGCGACGCCCGAGATCCTGGAGGCGCACCATGTCACGGGCGACGACTGCTTCGTCATCAAGGTCGCGGCCCGCTCGATGCGCCACCTGGAGGAGGTGTCGGGCAGGATCGGCGCGCTGGGCTCGGTGACCACGAGCGTCGTCTACTCGTCGCCGCTGCCGCGCCGGCCTCTCGGCCGCTGATCTCTCGGCCGCTGACAAGGACTTCCCTGTGCGTCAGCGCGCTCCCCGCTGCCGTACGACCGACCCCGACCGGTCCTTCACTATCTCCAGTTGTGCGTGGATACGGCGGCGGAGGTCCGCCACGTGGCTGACGATGCCGACGCTGCGGTCGCGCTCCCGGAGGGAGTCGAGGACGTCCAGGACCTCGTCGAGGGTCTGGTCGTCGAGGCTGCCGAACCCCTCGTCGATGAAGAGGGTGTCGAGGCGCACGCCGCCCGCCTCGTCCGTGACGACGTCCGCGAGGCCGAGGGCCAGCGCGAGGGAGGCGAAGAACGTCTCGCCGCCGGAGAGCGTGGCCGTGTCCCGTTCGCGCCCGGTCCAGGCGTCGACGACATGGAGTCCCAGTCCGCTGCGGCCGCGTCCGGCGCGGTCGTCGGAGTGGACGAGGGTGTAGCGCCCTGCCGACATGCGCCGCAGCCGCACGGTCGCCGCTGCGGCCACCTGCTCCAGCCGGGCGGCGAGCACGTACGCCTCCAGGCGCATCTTGCGCTCGTTGTCCGCGGAGGTGCCCGCGGCGAGGCCGGCCATACGGGCCACGCGGTCGTATTCCTCGCGCAGCGGGGCGAGCCCGCGTATGGAGGCCGCGGCCCGGGCGGACAGACGGTCCAGTTCCCTGCAGCGGCCCGCGGCCGCGTCCCATGCGGAGACGGCGTCCTGGAGTCGCCGTCCGGCGGCCTCGGCGGCCCGCTCGGCGGCGGGCAGGTCGGCGGCCGGCTGGCGGCCGGCCGCCGCGGTGTCGGACTCCGCGAGGACGGCACGTACGGCCGCCTCCTCGGACTGCCAGGCGTCGAGCCGCCGTTGGAGCTCGCGGTGGGCCGCGTCGTCGAGGAGTGCGGCGGCCGCCGCGCGCGGGGTGTCGAACCCGGCGCGGAAGGCCGCGTCGGCGAGCCGCGCGTCGGCGTCCTTGAGCCGCTGTGCGGAGTCCTCGGCCGCGCGGGCCGCGTCGGCGGCGTCGGTGAGCCGCGAGGCCAGGCGCTCCAGATGGGCGGCCCGTGCGGCCACGGAGTCGGCGGTGCCGCGCGCCTGGGCCAGTTCCTCCTCCAGTGAGGCCTTCTCGCGGTCCAGTGTGTCCCGGCGGGTGGTCCGGGACGCGGCCCTGACCGCCGCCTCCTGCTGTGCGGCGAGCCGGAGCTCCCGCTCGTGCTCGGCTCTGCGCAGCTCTTCCTGTGCGGCGTGCAGTCCGGAGGCTCCTCGGCGGGTTTCCGCGCAGGACTCCTCCAACTCGGCCAGCTGTCGTTCGAGTTGGTCGGTCGGTGTGTCACCGGCCTCGGCGGTGGCGGCGGCCAGAGCCTCGCGCACGACACCGAGGCGCCGCTCGGCCTCGGCTCGTTCCTCGTCGGCGAGCTGGTAGGCGGCGAGGGCCCGCTCCTCCGCGTCCCGGTCGACATGACCGTCGATCTTCCGGGCGGGCGCGGGGTGTTCGGTGGCCCCGCAGACCGCGCAGGGTTCACCGTCGGTCAGCTTCGCGGCCAGTTCGGCGGCGATGCCCTGCAGGCGCTGCTCCTTGAGGTCGAGCCAGTGAGCGCGCGACGTCAACGCGCGCTCCCCCAGGGCCAGTACGCGCGCTTGGGCGTCATCCGTGTCACCGGCGAGCTGGTCGCGCAGCCGGGCGGCGTCGAGCCGTTTCCGCGCGGGGTCGCGCCGCTCGGCGAGCTGTTCGGCCCGGGTGGCGGCCTCCTGTGCGGAGTCGATACGGCCCTGGAGGCCGGCGCGGGCCGTGTTCCACCCGGCGAGCCAGCTCTCGGCCTCCTGGAGCACGTCGTCGTCGGCCCGCTCCTGGCGGTCCAGGTCGGCGCGCTCGGCGACGAGGCCCGTAAGCCGGCGCTCGGCGCGCCGGGCCGACTCCAGTCCGCCCAGTTCCTCGGCGGCCCTGCGCGCGGCGGCGGCGAGTCCGCCCGCACCGGCGTCGGCGTACTCCTGCGGGAGCAGCGCACGTGTGCGGGTCTCGGCCTCGGCGGCGCGACGGTGCTCGGTCTCGGCCTCGTCCCGGAGGTCCAGGGCCGGGGCGACGGCCTCGGCCTTGCGAGCGCGCTCCATCCGCGCCTGCGCCTCCCGGTGGGCGTCGGCACGCTCCTCCAGACGGGCGGCCCGCTCCCGCGCCTCCGTCGACCTCCTTTGCAGTCGCGCCAGTTCGCGTACGTCGTCGAGGGCGCGCTCGGCGGCGGACCGTGCCGACTCGGCGGCGGACCGCGCGCAGTGCGCGATGGTGAGCCGCTCGCGGGCCGTACTGCGGGCCACGGCCGCCCAGGCCAGAACCTCCTCGGCGAGTCCCGGGTCGCCCGGTGCGAGGTCGGGCAGGGCCGTGCCGTCCCCGGCTGCCTGGTGCATCCGGTGCGCGTCGGCGAGCAACTCGGTGTCACCCGCGCGCACTTCGGCCTCGGTCGTACGCCTCCGCTCGGCGAGCCGCTTCTCGACGTCGGCGAAGCGGTGCGTGTCGAAGAGCCGTCCGAGCAGCCGTCCGCGGGCCTCGGCGTCGGCGCGCAGGAATCGTGCGAAGTCCCCCTGGGGCAGCAGCACCACCTGGCAGAACTGCTCACGGCTCATCCCGAGGAGCTGGGTGATCTCCTCGCCGATCTCCTGGTGGGAGCGGCTGAGGTCCTTCCAGGAGCCCGCCACCGGGTCGTACTCGCGCAGCCAGGTCTGTGCCTTGTCGACGGTCGTGCCCGGCCTGTTGCCCTTCTTGGGGCGCTCCCAGGGCGGCTGCCGGGTGATCTCCAGCCGGCGCCCGGCGACGGTGAGGTCGAGCCGGACCTCGGTGCGGGTGGCGGGAGCCGCGTGGTGGCTGCGCAGGGTCAGGCCCTGGCTGTTCTGCCGGGCGCCCGGTACCGCGCCGTACAGCGCGTAGCAGACGGCGTCGAGGACGGAGGTCTTGCCCGCGCCGGTCGGGCCGTGCAGCAGGAACAGACCGGCGGCCGACAGCTCGTCGAAGTCGACCTTCTGGGAGCCGCCGAAGGGCCCGAAGGCCGTGATGTCGAGCCGGTGCAGCCTCATCGGTCCCCTCCCGTGCCGAGTCGGCGCGTCCTCACCGAGTCCCCACCCGTGCCGAGCCGGCGCGTCCTCACCGGGTTCCCTCCGTGACGGGCCGGCGCGTCCTCACGGGGTTCCCTCCCGTGGCGGGCCGGCGCGTCCTCATCGAGTCCCCGCCATGGCGAGTCGGCGCGTCCACGCCCGTCCCCCTCCCGTGACGAGCCGGAGCGTCCGCGCCGGGACCCCTCCCCTGTCCGGTCGTCCGCGGTCACCGGGCGACCTCCCGTACCGCCTCGTCGGCCCGCACCGCGTCGAACGCGTCGCGCAGCACGGCCTGTTCGTGCTCGTCGGGTCCGGTGCCGCGTACATGGGCCACGAAGTCCTCCGCGATCTGCTGGTCGCTCCGCCCCGCGAGGCGCCTGGCGTAGGAGACGTCCGGGTCCCCGGAGGACCGCTCGGGTGCGAAGACGAGGTTCAGCGTGTGCGGGAAGCGCTCCTCGATCCGGGCCATGGGGTCGGCGGGGCGCACCGGGTCGGTGAGTGTCGCCTCCACCCACGCGTCCTCGTACCGCGCCAGCTCCGGGTCGGCCAGCAGGTCCTCCAGCTGCCCCCGGACGCGGGCGAGCGGGCGCGGCACCGGGCAGTCGATCCGCTCGGCCCCGACCGAGCCGTCGCCTCCCAGGTCGACGAGCCACATGCTCTTGCGGTGTCCTGCCTCCGAGAACGAGTACGCCAGCGGGGAGCCCGAGTAGCGCACGCGCTCGGTGATGGTCTGGCTGCCGTGCAGATGGCCCAGCGCGACGTAGTCGACACCGTCGAAGATCCCGGCGGGCACCGAGGCCACTCCTCCCACGGAGATGTCCCGCTCGCTGTCGCTGGGCTCGCCGCCGGTGACGAAGGCGTGGGCGAGGACGACGGACCGCGTGCCGGGCGCGCGCGTGGCGAGATCGGCGCGGACCCGGTCCATGGCGGCGGCGAGCACGGTCTCGTGGCCGGCCTTGTCGACCCCGAACTGGTCCCTGACCAGGGCGGGTTCGAGATACGGCAGCCCGTAGAAGGCCACGTCGCCGTGGGCGTCGGCGAGGACGACGGGCGTGCCGCACGCCGTGGCGTCGGTCCGCAGGTGGATGCCCGCGCGGCCGATGAGCCCGGCGCCGACGCCGAGCCTGCGCGCCGAGTCGTGGTTCCCGGAGATCATCACCGTGGGCACGCCCAGCTCCGCCAGCCGGTGCAGGGCGTCGTCGAACAGCTGGACCGCGGCCAGCGGGGGCACCGCCCGGTCGTACACGTCCCCCGACACGACCAGCGCGTCCACGTCGCGCTCGCGCACGGTGGTGACGAGATGCCCGATGAACGCGGTCTGGGCATCGAGCATGTTCACCCGGTGGAACGCCCTGCCGAGATGCCAGTCGGACGTGTGCAGCAGTCTCATGCAATCACTCTGACCTGCACGTTTGCCCCCACTGCGCCTCTGTAACCAGCACGAACCAGCACGGGGCTCGCCGTCAACACCTGCCACGCTAACGCATGCCGCCGTCCGGTCCGGTATCGCGAGCTGGACGGCGGGAGGGAAAGGCGCCAGAAATGGACTCTCATTTATTGCTGCCGCCCCGAAAGTACTCGCCTCGCGAGACCGCTCGCGAGTTCCTGCTTGGTTGGACGTCCTGGTCCGTAGAGCAGGCGGGGTCAGACGCCCGCCGCGTCGTCCACGCCGATCGCGCATCCACCCGGGGAATCGAAGGGCCGCACCAGACCTGGTGCGCCGAGTCCTCGAATCTGGCGTGCCCGCATGGGGGCTTTCCCAGGGAAAGGCCCGTCCGGCCAGCTCGCTAGTTGCGTCATGGCACGCGAGGCCGTCGTCATGACCCCATCATGAGGCGCTCACCATGAAGCCACCAGGACTTGAGGAAGCCGTAACCATGCAGTAGCACCGCAATCCGCATTGCGGATGCCGATAGCTACAGGGGAGCCGACTGGGCCGGCGTGGTGCGCCGTCGGTGCCGGTGCTGCCGTAGACGGCCTGGTGCTGGCTGGAGCGGTGCCGTACCGACCCAATCCGGCAGCCCGTCAGTACGCCCAGCACGCGGCTCCGGTGCATGCCGACGCCACCCGGCGGCAGTGGCTCGCAGGGTGGTGAGCTATGAGGTTGATCGTCGGTGTCTACCCGTCGCTGTCGATCGCGGCGATACCGCCATCGCAGGTTGGCTTGAGTCGGGCCGTTACAGACGTACCAGACGGCCACGCCGCCGCGTAGCTGGCCCGGAAGAGGTCCACAGCCCGCTCGGACCGCCAGGTCGCCCGTGCCGTGGTGGCCGAGCCCCATCACGTCCCGGGTGAAACTGGGGACGAGGTCGTCGACCTCCTTCGGGTCGGCCCTGAGGTAGACGAGGAGCTTGGTCTTCTGGGGCGGGCAGACGCAGGCAAAGTTCCACAGGCGCTGATACGCCCGGTACTGCTTGCGCTGCACCCGGCTCACGCCGTCTCCAAGGCCAAGCAGAACCTCATCGACCGCCTCCGCCAGCTCCGCCAGAGCACCGCCCTGCCCGCGGACATGCGGCAGCCCGGCCGCGCCCCGGCGCACGGGCCTCGCAGCCGACGCCCGCCGGGTGGCCGAAGCCACGGTCTCAAGTCCAAGAAAGTCCGTGCCGAAGAATCGGTAGCGGACCAGGTCGATGCTGCGCCGGTGCTCGCGTACCACGTGAGCGTCGTAGCGGGTGAAGTCACCGGCGACGCAGATCAGCCGGGGGGGGCGCTCCACAGGACCTGGGACGCGACCGAAACCCCGAGCCGGTCACGGACCAGGTGCCGGAAGGCGTCCTTGTGGGACGTCAGCCATGCCATGTAGGAGAGGCCCTGGGGCCGGTGGCCGGGTCCAGTACCCAGCGGTGCAGTACGGAAAGGGCCGGGTAACGGTCCCGTTCCCTCGCCGGAGCCGGACCGCTCGGCCCCACAGTGCCGCCGATGTCCGACCAGCTCCGCAGGAAGCCGACGCGGTCGTAGCGCACCACGTCCGGCAGGATGCCTCCCCCTGGGTCCTCGTAGGCGTTGCCAACGTGGAAGACATAGCAGGGGTCGATCTCGTACCACCGGACATCGCTGCTGCCCTCCGCGCGTGACATCACCCCGAGCCGTGCTCCGTACGCCTCGTCCCACCGGTAGGGCATGCCGCCGCGCCCGGCCAGGGCGGGATCGAGGACGACCGGCAGGTCCATCCAGACGATGTGGTGCTCGGTGATGGCGAAGTCGTGCATCATCGTCGGGCCAGGCACCTCGATCGGCCGGCTGTCGAGGAGGCCCCCGTCGGCAGTGACCCGGTGATAGGTGAGGTACGGCGGGGTGAACCCGGTGCCGAACAGGTGGAGTTCGCCGGTGACCGGGTCCTCTTTGGGATGGGCGGTCATCGCGCTGCGGAGCCGGCCGCCGAAGTCGTACGGTCCGACGGTCTCCAGGTCGAGGGTGACCCAGTAGGGGGGACCGGCCTCGCACAGGGCCAGCACGGTGCCGGCGTGCCGGATCACATGGGTGTTCGCGGGCGTCGCGGCGAGGTCGAGGGTGAGGTCGTCACGCATGAACGAATGTCCCGCCAACTCCCGTATGCGCACCCACCGGTTGCGGTACCACTCGGCGCGTCCGCCGCGCAGCCGGACGCCGTGGAGCATGCCGGGGCCGGTGAACCAGTGCCCGGTGTCCTCGCCGGGCAGCGGGTTGGGGCCGTTGCGCAGATAGCGGCCGTCCAACTCAGGCGGCAGCGAGCCCCGCACGGTGAGACCGGCCGCGTCACACTCCTCGGGGACCGGGGCGAAGCGGCCCCGCAGATACCGGGGAAGAGCCGTCTCGCCGGTCATGCGGACCTCACCGGCGGCTGCGCCTGCATGCGGCCTGGACACGGGCGGGGTAGAACTTCGTGAAGACGATGGGGCCGACGAGTCCGGCGACGTGGGCGGTGATGCCCACCCAGGCCGGGGCGTCCACCCCGCCGCAGACGAGCAGGCTGACGCCGATAAAGGTGAAGCCGAGGCCCCATGCGCTGGTGATGTGGTTGTTGACCTGGACGAACTCCGGCATGTCCCAGTACTCGCGCGGTGTCTGCCGCTTGGCGATGCCCAGGGTGAACGGGCGACGCAGCGCCAGGCTCCCCCAGGCGGTGGCGGCCAGCCAGCCGAAGGAGACGACGTCGGAGTGGTCCGCCAGGGCCGAGCCTTCGTCGACGACGGCCACGCCACCGACCACGACGAAGTACGCGACGGTGGCGATGTCCAGGACCAGGGCGTCGAGGGCCACGCCCCGCCGGCGGTCCTGCAGAAGCAGCAGAAGGCCCGAGACGAGACCCCCGATCGCACCCCAGCGCCAGTCGAAGGACGACACTACGCCCGAGACGATCCAGGGGATGAAGCCGCGCAAGTATCCCAGGTGTTTGTTCCTCGGTGATGGTTCAGAGGTTCTGACATGGACTGGATGCGCGGCAGGCCCGGAAGTTCGAAACGGTGAGAGTGATGCCGGTCATACTCGCTGTTGTCGGATGTCCGACGGGTGCCGGGCCAGCGGTGTGACCGTGACATCCATGTACGGGAAGAGCGGCAGGCCCCACAGGATGTCGTTGAGGCGGTCGTTGTCGGTGACGTCGAAGATGCTGAGGTTCGCGTACCGACCCGCGCAGCGCCACAGGTGCAGCCACTCGCCGGAACGCTGGAGCTTCTGCGCGTACTCCTTCTCCGCAGCGAGGGTCGCCGTCCGGACGTCGGTGTCCATGTCGGGTGGCAGGTGCACGGTCATCCGGACGGCGAAGAGCATGGTGACTCCCGGTGGTCGGGGGGCGGGGTTCAGAGGGCTTCGGGGGCGAGGGTGAAGTCGTAGGTGACCTCGTTGCCGCCCGCGGGGTTCGGCCGTGGGGCGAGGACGAGTTCGGGCTTCACGGCGGACGCCACGTCGGCGTCGAGGTACGCGCCGTCCTTGAAGTAGAGCTGGGTGGTGAGGATCTGGTGTCCGAGGGCCGACACCTTCAGGTGTAGATGGGCCGGGCGCCAGGCGTGCCAGCCCGCGGCGGCTATCAGCCGGCCGCAGGAGCCGTCGGTGGGGATCTGGTACGGGGCGGGCTGGACGGTGGTCACCGCGAACCGGCCCTCCTCGTCGGTGACGATCCGGCCCCGCAGGTTCCACTCCGGGATGCCGGGCGCGAACTGCGCGTACAGCCCGTCGTCGTCGGCCTGCCACATCTCCAGTACGGCGCCGGGAAGCGGGTCGCCCGCCGGGCCTGTGACCTGGCCCTGGAAGAGGAACGGGGTGCCGGCCTCGTCGTCGCGCATCGGCAGGGTGGCGACGGAGTCCAGGGTCGGGGCGCCGGGTACGTAGTACGGGCCCTCGATGGTGCCCTTGCTGCCCTCGCGGGACGCGGTGGCGACCTCCTCGACGACGTGCTCGATCCAGACGTCGAGGAAGAGCGGCCACTCGCCGTCCTGGCCGACGGAGATCAGCCAGGACTTCAGGGCGTTGTACTCGTCATACGTCACCTGGTGGCGGCGGACGACGTCGTGGGCGGCGGTGATCACGGCGGTGGCGAGGGTGTCGACGCGGGCGGTGTCGACGTCCTTGGCGGGCGCGCCGCTTCCGCCGGTCTTGTCGGTCAGGAAGCGTTCCGTGGCGGAGGCTCCGGAGGCGGCGGCGGTGGCTTTGAGGGTGGTTTCGGACATGGCGGTGCGGCTCCTTCGTGAGTGGGTGCAGGAGGTGCGAGGGGTCCAAGGTGTGCAGGTGGTGTGTTTCAGCGGTCCTGGCGGTAGCGGTCGAGTTTCTCCGGGTCGATCGCCACGCCCAGGCCGGGGCCGTCGGGCACGGTGAGCGTGCCGTCGGTGAGGGTGATCGGGTCGGTGAGCAGGTCGTCGCTCATGTCCAGGAAGTTGGAGAGTTCGCCGGCGCGGCGGGAGGAGGAGGCGTGGGCGGCGCCGAAGGCGACGGTGCAGACGGTGCCGAGCTGTCCGTCGATCTGGTTGCCCATCACCACCTCGGCGCCCATCCCCTCGCACTGGAAGAGGACGCGCTGGGAGCCGGTGAATCCGGTGCGAGCGGTCTTGACGCTGATCGCGGTGGCGGCGCCGTCGAGCAGAGAACGGGTCACTTCGGCCGGGGTGGTGGCTGACTCGTCGGCGACGAACGGGACGGGGCTGTTCCGGACCAGCCACCGGCGGCCGAGCACGTCGTCGGCGGGGCACAGCTCCTCGGCCAGGGTGATGCCGATTCCGTCGAGTTCGCGAAGTGCAGCGGCTGACTCGGAGGCGGTCCAGCCGCGGTTGCCGTCCACGTACAGCTCGGCTCCGTCGCCCAGCACTTCACGCAGTCTCCGGCAGACGTCGAGGTCGAGGCGGGCGGGGCGGCGGCCTACCTTCACCTTGAAGACGGTGACGCCGTGCATGTCCCGCATCCGTTCGGCCTCGGCCGCCATCCGATCCGGGGTGGCGAAGCCGAGCATGTGCGCCACCCGCATCCGGTCGGTCCAGCCGCCGAGCAGGCGGGACACGTTCAGGTCGAGTGCCTGCCCCGCGAGGTCCCAGAGCGCCATGTCGATCGCGGACTTGGCGGCCGGGTTGCCGACCGTGCGGTGCAGCAGGGCGTGGATCTGTTCGCGGGCGAAGACGTCCATGCCGGTGAGCTGGGGGCCGAAGATCGTCCCGATCACACCGATCACGGATGCCTGGGTCTCGCCGTAGGTGAAGGGCCGCGGCGGCGCGTCGGCGACTCCGGTCAGCCCCTCGTCGGTGTGCACGCGCACCAGGACGTGTTCGGCGGAGTGCACCTTGCCGCTCGCGAAGCGCAGGGGCTTGGTGTACGGGATGGCGTACGGGACGGTCTCGATCGCGGTGATCTTCACCGTGCGGCCTCCTCTACGATCCGGGCTGCGCCGAGAAGCCGTCCTACCCGGTCGGGGTGCCCGATGAGCTGGAGACCGAGCGGCATGCCGTCCGGGTCGCGGTGCCCCGGGACGGTGACGACGGACAGGCCGAGCAGTTGCCAGGGGCGGCTGAGGACGGGGCTGCCGGTGGAGTCCAGGCCGCGCGGGGCGGGGCCGGGCGCGGCGGGGCCCAGGATCGCGTCGACCCTGGTGAGCAGTGCCAGGGCGGCGGTGCGTGCGGTGCCGGCGGTGGCGAGCGCCGTACGGTACTCGTCGTCAGTGGTTCCGCGTCCGCGTTCCAGGAGTTCGTTGAGGTGGGTGCTCAGCGACTCTGGGTGACGGGCTTCGTCGGCGAGGGCGCGGGCGGCCTCGTAGGCCATGACGACGGCGTGGGCGTCGGACAGTTCCCTTGTGTCGAAAGGGAGTTCAGCGGCTTCGGCGTGCAGCGCACGGCCGGTGCCGCGGACCGCGTCCAGCATCGCCGGGTCGACGTCCGAGAGTTCGGTGCCGTGCCACTCCACCAGCCGTACGGAATCCGGGGCTTCGACCTTCGTACCGTCGACCGCCTCCACCACCGTGGCCAGTTCGGCGACCTGAGCGGTGAGAAGTCCCGGCGCGTCCAAGCTCGGACTGAGTCCGGTGAAGCCCTGGGTGGACCAGCCGCCCACGGGGGCGACATACCCGGCGATACCGCAGTAGGAGGCGGGCCGCGTCAGGGAGCCGGCGGTCTGCGAGCCCAGGGCGAGGGGCACCACGCCCGCGGCGACGGCGGCGGCCGAGCCGCTGGACGAACCGCCCGGTGTGTGGGCGGAGTTGTGCGGGTTGCGCGTCGGGCCGGGCTGGAAGTAGGCGAATTCGGTGGTGACCGTCTTGCCGAGGGGCACGGCACCGGCCCGGCGCAGCCGGTCCACCACCCAGGCGTCGTCCGTGGCGATCCGGCCGCGCCGCAGGGACGAGCCGCACTCCGTGGGCAGCCCGGCGACGTCGATGATGTCCTTCACCCCGAACGTCACGCCGTGCAGGGGCCCGTCCGGGGCCCGCGACGCGGCAGCGCGGGCACCCTCGGCGTCCACTCGCACCCATGCGCGGAGGTCCGACTCGGTCCGCTCCAGCCGCCGCAGGGCGTCCTCGACGCCAGCCGTACGACCAACGGTCACGGGTCGGCCGACGGTCATGACCGGGCTCCTTCCGGTACGAGGGGTGTGGCGTCGAGCCGGTGGAAGGCGCGGTTGAAGTAGACGAGGCTCTGTCCGCCGGTGAGGGTGCGGATCTGTTCGATGTCGACGAAGAGCACGCTGTGGGAGCCCATGGGGACCGTGTGCTTGATGGTGCCGACCGCCGTGACCAGGGCGTCCTTCAGCACGGGTACGTCGTGGGTGCGGTCCCAGACGTCCCAGGCGAAGCGCTCGGCCATGGGCACTTTGGTGGCGCCCGAGAAGTGCAGGGCGAGTTCCTGCTGTTCGCCGCCGAGGACGTTGAGGCCGACGCGGCCGTTGGCCTTGAAGACGTCGTGCATGGCGCTGGACCGGTTGACGCACACCAGGACGGTCGGCGGGTCGTCGGTCACCGAGCAGACGGCGCTGAGCGTGATGCCGCAGCGGCCGTTGGGCCCGTCGGTGGTGAGGATGTTCACGGCCGCCGGGAGGTGGGCCATCGCCTCCCGGAACTCGCTCTGGTCAGGGGACACTGCGGTACCCCTCCTCTCTTGGTTCGGTTCGGACCGGCTCACCACAGCTCGACCACCAGCCGTGACGACTTCGCCCGCGACACACAGGCGGCGATCTGGTCCCCGGCCGCCTTCTCCTTGGCGGTGAGGCAGTGGTCCCGGTGGTCGGGTTCGCCCTCGATCACCCTGAGGACGCAGGTCCCGCAGATGCCCTCGCGGCAGGAGGTGTCCAGCGGGACGCCGTTCTCCTCCAGCACCTCGGCGATGCTCCTGCCGGGCGGTACGGGGTAGACCTCGCCGGTGTCGAGTTCGATCTCGAAGGGGGTGTCGACGGTCGTGTCCTCGGGGGTGCCGGCCTGGAACAGCTCCGAGTGGATCCGTTCCTCGGGCAGGCCACGGGCGGCGACCTCGCGGACGTACGCCATGAAGTCGTGCGGCCCGCAGGTGTAAACGTGGGATTCCTCCTCGAGCCCTTGGAGCGCGTTGGCCAGCGCGGTCCGGGACTCCTCCCGGCCGAGCCCGAAGTGAGGGACCACCCGCCCGGCGAACGGCGACCGCTCCAACAGCCCGGCGAAGGCCGCCTCCGACCGGCTCCGGGCCACGTAGTGCAGCGTGAACTCCGCGTTCCTGACGTGCAGTTCGTACGCCATCGCCAACAGCGGCGTGATGCCGATGCCCGCCGCGATCAGGTGGTGGCGGGCTGCGGTGTCGGGTGCGAGGCCGAAGAGCCGGCGGGGCGCGCCGACGGTCAGTTCCGTGCCCGGTGCGGCCTTGTCGTGCAGGGCCTGGGAGCCGCCGCGCGAGTCGGTCTCCCGTTTGACGGCGATGGTGTAGGCACCGGTGTCGTGCGGCGGACCGCACAGCGAGTACGGGCGGGTGATCCCGGTGGGTCCGGTGACGTCGACGTGCGCGCCGGCCGGGTAGGGGGCGAGGGCGCCGCCGTCGGAGCGGACGAGCCGGAGGACCTTCACGGTGTCGGTCTCGTCGTGGGTGTCGGTGACGGTGACGGTGAACATCCGTCCCCCTCCCTTGGGGTCGTTGGGGTGCTGAACAACGCCGTCAGCGCATGTACAGGCCGCCGTTGGCGTCCCAGCAGGCGCCGGTGACCGTGTCCGCGTGTTCGGAGGCGAGGAGGACGGCCATGTCGGCGATGAACCGGGGGCGGCCCAACCTCCGTACGGGAATGGACTCCTCGATGGCGGCGAGGCGGTCCGGCGGGACCGTCTCACGGACGATCGGCAGGTCCTGCGGGCCCGGCGAGATGGCGTTGACCGTCACTCCGGACGGGCCGAGTTCACTGGCGAACACCTTGGTGAGGGTGGCCACTCCGCCCTTGGCGGCCGCATAGTGCGCGCCGGTCGCCGTACCACCGTTCTGGCCGGCGAGCGAGGCGATGTTGACGATGCGGCCGTAGCCGCGTTCGGCGAAGTAGGCGCCGAAGACCTGGCAGCCGAAGAAGGCGCCGTTGAGGTTGCTCGACACGACCGCGTCGAAGCTCTCGGGGCTGATCTCCATCAGCCGCTCGGCCTTGGAGTGCCCGGCGTTGTTCACCAGGACGTGCACCGCGCCCCAGCGTGCGACGAGTTGGTCGCGGACTCTGGCGAAGGCGTCCTTGTCGCGGACGTCCAGGGCTAGCCCGACCGCGTACCGGCCCTCGGGGTCCAGTTCCGCTGCCGCCTTCGTCGCGGCTTCCTCGTCCAGGTCGGTCAGGGCCACGCAGTAACCCCTGTCGTACAGCCGCGCGGCGATGCAGGCGCCGAGGCCCCGGGCCGCGCCGGTCACCAGTGCCACGCGCCGGACGCTGTCGTCCTCGTGCGGGCTCACAGCAGGAACCCCGACGCGGTGACCGCGTCCTCGGAGTTGACCAGTCGCACAATCTTGCGGGCGATACGCGGGCCGTCCTCGGTGAACACGATCCGGTGGGTGACGTCGGCGGCGAGGACGAGGGTCTCCTCGCGCTTGTAGCCGACGAGGATCTGCGCCGAGCACACCTCGATCGCGTCGTCTTCCCGGCCGGTCACCACGAAACGGGACACCGAGCGGACCGTACGGGCGGCGGCCGCGGCCGAGATGGAGAACCCCCCGGTGAGCCGTTCGACGCGCATCCGGCGCATCCGGTCGTCGTCGTAGACGAGGTTGAGGCGGGAGGCGAAGTCGGTGGCCTCGCGGTCGATGGGGACGACGTACTCGCCACCTGAAGCCCACAGGCCGTCCCACTCCTCGTAGCGGCGGGAGTCAAGGAGGTGGGCCTCGCGCCAGATCAGCGAGACGGCGGCGAGGGCGCGGGGGTCGTCCAGGGGAAGTTCGGCAACTGCCGTATCCAGGGCCTCAGTTGTCATCGGTCATCATCCTGTTCCACATGTCGTACGCCTCCCGCATCCCGGTCTCGTCGGTCGCGTGGGAGGTGGGCTGCCCGAGGTCGTTCGGCTTCTCGCGTCCCAGGCCGCGGTTGACGAGGATCGGCATGTCGACCCCGCCGGCCACGCCGCGCTGGACGCGGTTCCACGCCTCGGCGTCGTCGGGGCTGCCGAAGCCGAAGGGGCCCTGGAAGTGCTCGTGGATGCGCAGCCGTTCGCGGTTGACGATCTCCGGGCCGCCGTCCAGGCCGAGGGCCACATGCCGGATCTCCGTCTCGGTGACCGAAACCGGGCGAAGGACGCGGAAGAAGGACATCGACATCGCCACGTTCGGGAACAGGTTGAGGTTGAACCCGGCCCCGTGCAGCGAGCGGACGATGCGGCGCACCTGCTCCGGGGGCATGTCCTTGGAGAGTTCCTCGACGATGTGGCTGAAGCGGTCCTGGAGCTTCTCGGTGCCGTCGTCGACGTCGAGGTCGGCGTGTTCGGCGACCGAGATGGAGACGCTGTGGCCGTTGCCGAGGGCGTGGGTGACCGCGCTCTCGTCGGTCATGATCGACAGCATGCTCGCGGTCTCCGCGTCGACCGAGGACATCCAGGACCGGTGCACGATCGGGAAGTGGTACCAGTCGGTGGTGTTCTCCAGCTGGATCTTCCAGTTGCCGTTGAACCGGAACCGGTGCTCGCCCTGCACCTTGATCGGATAGCCCGCTCCCTGCTTCATGAACCGGTCGATCCAGAGACGGGCCCCGCCGAGGAAGTCCTCCAGCGGCTCGATGTCCTCGCTGAAGCTGGCGAAGACCATCCCCGCGTAACTGGCCACCTTCAGCCGCTGCAGAGGCAGGTCCTTCTTCTCCACGACGTCCTCGTAGCCCTCGGGGTACGGGATGCCGCGCAGGCTGCCGTCCAGGCCGTACGACCAGGCGTGGTAGGGGCAGGTGAAGCCGTTGCCGTTGCCCTTGGGGGTCTCGCAGACGCTGGCGCCGCGGTGCCGGCAGCGGTTGAGCAGGACATTGATGCCGCCGCGCCGGTCCCGGCTGACGATGACGGGACGACGGCCGACCCAGGCCATCTTGAAGTCGCCCGCTTTGGCGATCTCGCTCTCGTGGGCGACCCACACCCAGGTAGTGTGGAAGATGCGGTCCATCTCCCGTTCGAAGAGGGCCGGGTCGGTGTAGAGGGTGCCGGCGACACGGTCGGACTCGACCAGCGGCGCGTGCGGGTGCGGGTGCGTCATCGGGTCGCCTCCGGCTCGGGCAGCGGCCGGCCGACGCGCGCCTCGATCTTCATGTAGCGCCACAGGCCGTGCTCGCCGACCTGGACGGTGCGGAAGAGGTTGCAGGCGGCGGCCACGGCCGGCTGGTCGACGACGTCGGCGAGGACGTAACAGGTCCACGGCCAGGAGCCGGACGGGCCGACCATGTGCTGGTCGTCGTCGATGGTGCCGAGGACGGTGACACCGGGCAGCTCGTACAGCTGGGTGAGCATGGTGGTGAAGCCGTCCCAGACGGACTTGCCCTCGCCCGTGGGCAGGTCGAAGAAGTTCTGGTTGACGCCGATGCAGAAGAGCACCCGCAGAGGGGGTTCGGACATGGAGTGCCTGCCTTTCACAGGTAGCCGGGGAAGGACTGGACGCCCATGAGGACCGCGCCGGCGGCGTCGTACATGCCCTCCTGGAGGAAGGCGTGCTGCGGTACGACCGACGCGTCCCGCAGATAACGCTGCAGGGGGCTGCCGTCGGTGATCGCGCCGATGCCGCCGAGCTGGTAGGCGGCCCGTACGACTTCGAAGGAGGTCTTGGCGAGGTGTGCGGAAGCCAGGCGCAGTGCGCTCGCCTGTTCGGCGCTCACCGGGTCGCCCTCCTGGACCGTCGACCACGCCTCCTCCGTGGCCTCGTAGAAGAAGGCGCGTGCGGAACGGAGTTGGGCTTCCGCCTGGCCGACGGCGATGCGGTAGGTGGCACGGTCCGCGGGCTTGGGCGCGCCGGTGTAGCCGGACCGGCCGCCCTGCGCGATGACGTGGTCGAGGGCGGCGCGGGCCGTTCCGAGGCCGACGACGGCCAGGACCTGTGCGGCGTAGGGCACGGTGGGATAGCGGTAGAGGGGTTCGTCGACGGTGGGGTCGCCGCCGCGGACGAACGTCCACTCCTCCGGTACGACGGCCCCGTCGACCACCAGGTCGTGGCTGCCGGTGCCGCGCAGACCGACGACGTCCCAGTTCTCGGCGATCTCCACCTGATCGGCCCGCAGTACGGCGGTCAGTGGCCGGCCCGTCTTGTCCTGGCCGGCCTTGATGCCGACGCCGATGACGTCCGCTCCCTTGCAGCCGCTGGAGAACTTCCAGCGGCCCGAGACCCGGTAGCCGCCCTCGAGGCGTTCGGCGGGCTGTACGGGGAACAGGCCGCCCGCGAAGGCGACATCGGGTCCGTCGGCGTACAAGTCGGCCTGGGTGTCGAGCGGCAGGGCGGCGAGGTAGACGCCGGAGCAGGCGAAGCTCGCGACCCAGCCGGCCGAGGCGTCGACGGCCGATATCCGTTCGATGAGGCCGAGGAATTCCGCGGGCGGCAGAGCGTCACCGCCGAATCGCTTCGGAGTGCTCGCCCGGTAGATTCCCGCGTCCTTGAACACGGAGATCACATCCCGCGGAACGTGCCGCTTCTCCTCGAATTCGGCCCGCCTTTCGGCTGTCAGGGCCAGTACCTGATCGAACTTCGTCATGAGGGAATCTCCTCGCATTGCCGGGCGGTTCACCTGCCCGCCGTGTCTTCACGCTAGGCGTGTCAACCGGTCGCCCACCATTGGGATTTGAACCACGCCGAGTAAGGGAATTCCCTAGGCGCCGGAGACGGAACGCCCGACGAAAGCGGTCAACTGGTGGTTGAACCGTTCGGGTTCCTCCAGGAAGGGCGAATGCCCGGTCCCTTCCCACAGCTGCGCCTGCGCGGTCGGCCGGACGGCTGCGATGTGGTCCAGCGCGGCCGGTGTGACGACCCGGTCCCGGTCGCCCTGGACGGCCAGCCAGGGCACGGTGACGCCGGCCGCCGTCCCGCTGCGGTCCAGGGGACGCTGCAGCAGTGCGGCGCAGACGCGGGGTGGCGTGCGCAGGCTCGCGTCGAGCAGGGTCCGTGCCGTGTCGGCGGCGAGGGGGCGCTCCACCGACACGTCGAGCAGCTTGCGGCGGGCCTCGGCGGTCGTCCCCTCGTCGTCGTCTGTCAGCTCAGGGAGCAGGGCCACGAAGTCCGCGCCGAACATCCGTTCCGCGCCGGGTACGCCCGCCAGCAGGCTCGCGTCCACGGTGAGCAGTCCTGACAGTGCCGAGTCGCCGTGCACGGCGATGTAGTCAAGGGCCACCAGGCCGCCGTAGGACCAGCCGCCCAGGACGGGCCGGTCGAGCCGCAGTTCCTCGATCACGGCCGCCACGTCGTCGGCCCACACCCGTTCGTCCAGATAGGCGGAGTCGGGTTTTCCGGAGTGTCCGTGGCCGCGCAGATCGGGTGCGACCACGCGGATCGGGCCGGGTGCGGCGAGCTGGTGGAGCCAGCTGCGGGCGGACTGGGCGAAGCCGTGCAGCAGCACGACGGCCGGGGCGTCCTCGGGTCCGGCGTCGAGCACGTGCAGTGGCACTCCGCCCGCTCCCGTGACCGTGACCGATCTGATGCCGTCCTCTGCGAGCGAGTCCGTCGCCATACTGATGTCCCTTCTGTCCTGTGTCGTCATGTCAGCTGACTCCGGTCAGGGCCTTGAGCCGCAGGGCCCGGAAGGTGGACTGCCCGGTGTCGGCCGCCTTGCCGCGGTCGGGGAGGAGCAGGGCGACCAGTACCGAGACGAGCAGGCTGAGCGGCAGCGAGACCAGGGCGGGGTTGGAGAAGCCGAGCACCGCGTCGGGGCCGTTCACGGCGGGGCCGAGCAGGATGATGGTGAGGGAGGTGACGAGTCCGACCGCCATCCCGCTGATCACCGCTCGCGCGGTCATCCGGCGCCAGTAGATCGTCAGCAGCAGGGCCGGGAGGTTGGCACTGGCCGCCACGGCGAAGGCGAGCGAGGCGAGGAAGGCGATGTTCTGGCGTTCGGCGGCGAGCGCGATCACCACCCCGACGGCGCAGGTGACGAGGGTCGCGAGTCGGGCCGCGGTCAACTCGCCCCGGGCGGTCGCGGCACCGCGCTTGAGGACCTGGCCGTAGAGGTCGTGCGCGATGGCGCCGGAGACGGCCATCACCAGGCCGGACAGTACGGCGAGGATGGTGACGAAGGCGACCGCCGCGACCACCGCGAGCAGCAGATTGCCGCCGAGCGTCTCCGCGAGCTGGACGACCGCAAGGTTGCCGGCCGGGTGCTTCGCGGCGATCCCGTCCCGGCCGACGAGCTGGGCGGCGCCGTAGCCGATCACGGGGATCATCAGGTAGAACGCGGCGAAGACCCAGATGGCGGTGACCGCCGACGAGCGCGCCGCCCGGGCGTCCGGGACGGTGAGGAACCGGATCATGACGTGCGGCAGGCCGAGCACGCCGAGGACCAGGCCGACGACCATGGACAGCTGGTCGAAGCCGGCGAGCGCGGTGGTCCGGGTCGGCGCCACGGCCTGCTGCCCCACCGTGTGCAGGGCGTCGTTGAAAGCGCCGAGGGGGTTGAAGTCGTACTTGTTGAGGATCAGCACGAACAGGGTGACGGTGCAGGCCAGCATGAGGCCGGTCTTGACGATCTGGATCCAGCTCGTCGCGAGCATGCCGCCGAGCAGGGTGTACACGGTGGTGAGTCCGCCGATGACGAGGACGGCGGCGGTGTAGTCGATGTCGAAGAGGGCGGTCACCAGCAGGGCCGCGCCCACGAACTGGGCGATCAGGTAGACCGTGCTGACGACGACGGTGGTGACGGCCATCGAGCTGCGGACGGCCCGCCCCGAGAACCGGGCGGCCAGCACATCGGCCAGGGTGAAGCGGCCGAGGTTGCGCAGTGGTTCGGCGACCAGGAGCAGCGTCAGCAGATAGGCGACGGGGACGAACACGGCCAGGTAGAAGCCGTTGAATCCGCCCAGTGCGATGGCGCCCGTGACGCCGAGGAACGACGCGGCGGAAATGTAGTCGCCGGCGATGGCGAGACCGTTCTGCCGTCCGGAGAGCTGGCCTCCGGCGACGAAGTGGTCTGCTGCGGACTTGCTGCGTCTGGCAGCCACGTAGGTGATTCCGAGGGTGATCAGAACCAGGACGGTGAAAATCACCGCTGAGACAGCGTCCATCGGGTGTCAGCCTTTCTTCGGTGATTGCCGCAGAGCTTCGGTGATCTTCGCGTCCAGTCGCGCGGCGCTCGCCGTGTACCGGGTGGCCAGCAGGAGAGCGACGGCGAACTGTGCGAACGCGTAGATCCAGGCCCAGGTCAGACCGCCGACGACGACGCCGTCGAGCGCCGAGGTGAACAGGCCGAGGAGGGGCAGAGGGAAGAAGAAGAGGCACATCACCGCTGAAAAGCGGAGAGCGATACCGATCCGTTGTGCCGCTATGGTGTCGAGGGACGTCATCGCCCCGGCAGATATCACGTCCGGCTTTTCTTGCTGGACTTCCTGAGTCATATCCGACTCCCGTCTCCGTTGAGGATTGGGCGGGAGCGTATACAGGCCGGATAACGAGCGGCAATGAGGGTTTTGAGAGTTTGTTCCCAGTGTTTTCCCTACCGGGGTAAGGATTTCTTTACGAGCCTCAGGCCGACGGCAGCGCGACCCCGTGCTGGAGCACGTCGCGGACGAGGGTGGCCATGCTCTCGGCGTCGGCCTTCTCCCGGATCCGGGTGCGGTGCACATCGACGGTCTTGACACTGATCCCCAGCCGGGTCGCGATGTTCTTGCTGGGCACGCCGTCGATCACCATGCGCAGTATCTCCAGCTCACGCGGACTGAGCTGGCTCAGACGCGCCAGCAGCACCCGTTTCCGCGATGCCTGCGTAAACCGTTCCTGCGCGGTGCGCAGCGCCTGCTGGACGACCTCCACCATGTGCTGCGGGTCGTAGGGCTTCTCCAGGAAGTCGACCGCGCCGTTCTGCAGGGCGCGGACCGACATCCGGATGTCGCCGTGCGCGGAGACGAAGACGACCGGGATGGCCGAGCCGGCCCGGTTGAGGATCTCCTGCAGTTGGAAGCCGCCGACCTCCGGCATGCGGACGTCCAGGACCATGCAGGCGGGCCGGTCCGGGTCATAGGACTCCAGGAAGGAGCCGACGTCGGTGAAACACACCGACTGGATCCGGACCGACTCCAGCAGCCAGGCCAGAGACGTACACAGCTCACGGTCGTCGTCGATGATGTAGACGATGCTCTGGGTCTGGGTGTTCATCCCGGTCACCCCCAAGCGGCCTGGGCGGTCCAGTACTCGCTGCCGTCGGCGCTGATCCCGCGCCGCCATTCGCTCGTCCGCCGCAGGGCCGGCTCGACCCGGGCGGTGGCCTCGTCGGCGCCGGCCGGGCCGTCCTCGTCGACCTGCCAGTGCACCCAGTTGACCTCGCGGCCCGTGTGGTCGTGGGTGAACAGGTCCACGTGGTGCCAGCCGTAGCCATGGGTGTCGGCGTAGCAGGTCAGGAGCATGCTCCTGCGGTCGGCGCTCACGCGGCCTCCTTCGACGGTGGGGCGCTCGCCAGCGGGGCGCTGAAGAGCCGCTCGGTGCGGAACAGCGAGATCCGGGCCGGCCTGTCCGGTTCGAGGCGGAAGGTCACCTCCAGCCGCGCCACCCCGACCTCGGCATCGCCCGACGCGTAGCGCGACAACTGCTGCATCAGCCAGGTGCCTCGAGCGGTGGTGGCGTGCAGGTCGATGGTGCCGGGGAAGAGGAGATGGACGTTCTCCCGGAAGTGCGGGTTGGGTGGCAGGTATCCGGCGAGCATCTCCAGGATGGCGGTTCTGCCCTCCCGGCGGCCGAATTCACCGGAGTACTCCGGGCCCACTCCTTCCCAGACGGCGTCGTCGGTGAACAGCTCACCGAGTTCGTCCGTGATGTCGGCACGGACGGGAACGTCACACAGTCGCAGGTACCGGTCGAGGGTGTTCATCACGTGTTCTCGCTGGTTCCCCATGGGCGATACCTCGAATGTCTCGAATGCCGCGGGAGTCTTTCGCCGAAGGCTAGGTGTTCCGCACGGACCCGGACAAGACCGGTTTCCGAGCGGATGGACCGGTATTTCCTTTCCTCGTGTAAAGGATTCCCCTATTGCGGGCGGGTCACCGGGAGCGCGAAGGAGAACACGGCTCCCTCGGGTTGTCCCTCCACGGCGGAGATACGCCCGCCGTGTCGGGTGACGATCCGGTGGCTGAGCGCCAGACCGATCCCGCTGCCGTTCACCTTGCCGGTGAACACCCCGTCGAAGAGCCGGTCGCCGGAGCGTCCCCCGAGGCCCTGTCCGTGATCGCGTACGACGAGTTCGGCCCACTCCCCGTCCGGTGACAGCCGGGTGGCCAGCTCCACCCTGCGCCGCTCGGGGGGCCAGTTGGCCATCTCCTCGATGCCGTTGAAGGCCAGATTCATGACGACCTGGCCGATGAGGACGTGCTCGCAGCGCACCGGCAGGGGGTCGGAGGTCAGGTCGTAGTCGAGGTGTACGGAGTCGCCCTGGGCACGCAGTTCGATGAAGTACCGGCAGTCCTCGACGATCGACCCCAGATCGGTCAGCCGCTCGGCATGCTCCAGTCTGCCGACGTACTGCCGCAGGCTGTCGAGAATCCTGCTGGCCCGTTCGATCTGTCGTTTGGCGTTGTCCAGTCCCCAGATGACGGATTCGGCCTCGGTGCCGGCCCCGGCGCCCTGGGCCAGAAGCCGTCCGCGGGTACCTTCCACGAAGTTGTAGGCGGCGGCGATCGGCTGGCTGACCTCGTGCGCGATGGCCATCGCCATGTCCCCCATGGCGTTGTAACGGGCCAGATGGTTCAGCCGCTGGGTGTCCCGGCGGTGCTCCTCCTCTTCCAGCACCCGGTCGGTGATGTCGTAGAAGAGCAGCAGATGACCCCGGAGGTCGCTCTCGATGTCGATGTACTGACGGGTGACCGCGTACCAGCGGGGCTCACCGCCGCCCGGTTCGGCGAAGCGATAGCGCCCCGCCTCGGCCGGTACGGCGCCGTCCCGGCAGTACCGCGCGAAGTCGGCCCCGTGCAGATCCGGGCCGAGCTGCTTGGTGGCCGACTCGCTGGCGAACATGACCCGCCCGTCGTCGTCGAGCACGACGATGCCCTCGGCCAGGCTCGCCAGGAAGGCCCGGAGCCGGCCCTCGGTGCGGAAGAGGTCGCGCCGGACGGCCTTCTCCTCCTCGATGTCCCGGAACTGGACCATGATGACCGGCCGGGACGGGAGGTCGACAAGGATGGCGATGGCCTCGGTGAGGACCTCTTCGCCGCGCTTGGAGCGATAACACCACTCGGTGGCGCTGACTCCCTGCTCGACGGCCCCGCGCAGCCAGCGATGTCCCAGCTCACGGCTGTACTGCTGGGCGTTCTTGCTCATGTCCGGTGCCTTGAGCGGCTTCAGCTCGTCGACGGTCCAGCCGAGCAGCGCGCAGGCCGCCTGGTTGGCCCACAGGATCTCGTACGTGGCGGCGTCGTGGATCAGCACGCAGTACTTCAGGGACTGGACGAGGTCCCGGTAGTCGGCCAGTTCAAGATCATTCATTGGCTCTCCCGGCACAGCGGACACCACCGCAGACGAGGCACGACGCGGCGGCTGCGGATCGAGGATTGGTGGGCTCATGCTGCCTCGCTGATCGGCCGCTGTCACACCCCACGCCATCGTCAAGGGCACTCGCAGCCGCCGGCTTCGGATCCGGAACCGACAGCAGAGTCCAGGGCGGTACGCTGATAAAAGCCTAGATCATCATGTTTTTCTGGTCTTCGGCGGATTATCCGCAAGCTTCGATGCCTTTCTCATAGCCCGTGGGACAGCTGATGCAAGGGCCGTGCGGAGGTGAGGGGCGCCTCGATGAACGAGTCAGACGCTGCGAAGGACGGCCGCGACCGGCCTGCGTCCTCCGCCGACAGCCCTGCCGTGATCACGGTGGACGGTGACGGCATCGTCACGGCGTGGAGTACGGGTGCTGTGCGACTCCTGGGGTACGCCGCCGACGAAGTCGTGGGACGGCCAGTGGGAGACCTCCTTGCGGACCGCGACGCGGCGCCCGGTGACGGGGCTCTGCACCGGGCCCGGGACGGGTGGGTAGGAGAACTGATCCTTCGGCACGCGGACCGTCGGCGGGTCACCCTCTCGGCGCGAAGGTACGCACTGTCCCGCCCGGGAGACGACGGCTCGTGCCTGCTGATGCTTGCCTGGACGGACGAGGCCGCGGCGTCGTCGCCAGCGCTCCATGACGAGGTGGCGATCCTGGACTGGCTGCTCAAGGCTTCGCCGGTCGCCCTGACCGTCTATGACACCGATCTGCAGTGCGTGGGCCAGAACGTCGCGATGAGCCGCATGGTCGGCATGCCACAACAGGAGCGGCTCGGACGGCAGATCACGGACGTTCTGGCCGGCCCGGATGCCGAACGGTGGGAGCGCCGTATGCAGCAGGTGCTGCGGACCGGCATTCCGGCGGAAAGCTTCATCGTCCGGGGACGCACCCCGGCCGACCCGGACCACGACCACGTCTTCTCGGCCGATGCCTCCCTGCTGCGCGACCGAGACGGTCGGCTGCTAGGAGTGTGCGCCACGGTCCACGACGTCACCGCACAGCATCTGTACCGCGAGCGGCTCGCCATCCTCAACGAAGCCAGTACGCGCATCGGCAGCACACTGGACGTGGGGACGACCGCACAGGAACTCGCCGGTGTCGCCGTCCCGCGTCTGGCCGACTTCGTCAGTGTCGACCTCCTTGAGCCCTTGCTCCGGGGCGAGGAGCCCGGCCCGGTCACCGGCGGAGCCGTACTGCGCCGGATGGCCCACAAGTCGATCCATGACGGAGCTCCGGAAGCCGTGGTCAGGCAGGGCGAGATCGACATCTACCCCTGGCATTCGCCTCCGGCCCGCTGTCTCCTGGCCGGAGTACCCGTGCTCCTGCGGGCCATGGACCCTCACATCGAGTCGTGGTTCGCCGATGATCCGGTGCGCGCCGCGAGAGCGAAGACGTACGCATTCCACTCCTGGCTTCTGGTACCGGTGCGGGCGCGCGGCACGACCCTCGGGGTGACGGTCTTCTGCCGGTCCCGGAACGAGCCGTTCGAGCAGGAGGATCTCGTCCTCGCCGAGGAGATCGTGACCAGAGCGGCGATCAGCCTGGACAACGCCCGCCGCTTCACCCGGGAACGGACCGCTTCCCTCGTTCTGCAGCGCAGTCTGCTTCCGCAGCAGCTGCCACGCCAGTCCGCAGTGGAAGCCGCCTGCCGATACCTGCCGACAAGCTCCCAGTCCGGTGTCGGAGGCGACTGGTTCGACGTGATCCCCCTGTCCGGAGCGCGGGTGGCCCTGGTCGTCGGAGATGTGGCCGGGCACGGCCTGCACGCCTCCGCTTCCATGAGCCGGCTGCGCACCGCGGTACGCACACTCGCCGATGTCGACCTTCCTCCGGACGAGCTGCTCACCCAACTCGATGACCTGCTCAGCCATCTTGCCGCCACGGAAGGCACCGACCCGGCCGAGACACCCGTGCAGGACACCTGGGCCACTTGCACGTACATGGTCTACGACCCCGTCTCCAGAAGATGCTCCATCGCCAGTGCCGGCCATCCTCCCCCCGTCCTCTTGGCCCCGGACGGCGTGGCCACCCTCCTCGACGTGATGGTCGGCCCACCCCTCGGTCTGGGCGGGCTGCCTTTCGAAACCACCGAACTGCGCGTGCCGGAGGGCAGCGAGATCGCCCTTTACACCGACGGACTGATCGAGTCCCCTACCGCGGACATCGACGATGGACTCCGAAGGCTCAAAGACGCCTTCGCCCGGCCGGCGCCCTCACCGGACGCGCGGTGCGACGCCGTCCTCGAAGCACTGCTGCCCGGTCCTCCCGCCGACGACGTGGCTCTGTTGATCGCCCGCACCCGTGCCCTCCACGAGGACAAGGTCGCCGCTGTCGAGGTGCCCGGGGATCCCGCCGCCGTGTCGGGCACCCGCTCCTGGGTCATGGACCGGCTTGAGGCGTGGGGACTGACGGACATGGGCTTCGTCACCGAACTGGTCGTCAGTGAACTCGTCACCAACGCGATCCGGTACGGAGCCGCACCCGTCCACCTGCGACTGATCAAGGACACCGCGCTGATCTGCGAGGTCTCGGACGCCAGCAGCACGGCCCCCCATCTGCGCCGGGCACGCGTCTTCGACGAGGGCGGCCGCGGCCTGCTGCTGGTCGCGCAGCTCACCCAGCGCTGGGGCACCCGGCACAGCCGCAGAGGTAAGACCATCTGGTGCGAGCAGCCCTTGAACGTTGCCACCGAGCCGCCATGAGAGCGTCAGCCAAAGCCGTGTGAGGCGCGTTTGCTGAGGCTCAGCGTGTGACGTCGATGTCCGTCAGCAGGCCGTCGATCAACGGTGTGAGCGTCTCCCAGTTCTCCCGGACCGCGGCAGCCGCCCCTTCCACGTCACCGGCCTCGCACCGTTCGATGATCTGCTGGTGCTGGGCGACCGAGGAGCGGCCGGTCAGCGAGCAAACCGGGTGTTCGCCTCCCGCGTGACGTCGAGTTCGGCGGGAGCACTGTCCCGCGCATCAGCGGCGGATCAAGCCCGTCCGTTTGACGGTCGCCAGCAACGGGGTGGTGTCGATGGCGGTGACTCCGTCTAGGGGGCCGACGGTGTCGGTGAGGAAGGTGTAGAGGGCGTCGAGGTTCGCGGCGGCGACAGCGACGACCAGATTGGCGGGACCGGTGGTGGCGGCGCAGAACCGGACGTGCGGGTGGGTGCTCAGCGTCTGCGCGGCCTCCTGCAGTACACCTGGCTGTACGACGATCCACAGCAACGCCTCGGTCTGCGCGCCGAGCAGTGCGAGATCGAGTTCGGTGGCCAGGCGCAGCACCTGGCCGTCCACGAGAGCTTCGAGGCGTCGGCGGGCAGTGAGCGCGGTGGTGCCTGCGCGGCGGGCCAGGTCCGTGTAGGTCGCCCGGCCGTCCTCGGTCAGCCCTGCGATCAACGCGCTGTCGATGTCGAGACATGTGTACGACGGTGCCGGCGACGCGGGCTCGGGGACGAGGTCGGCCAGTTCTCGGGGTGTGAGGAGACCGGCGGTCCAGCGGAACGCTGTGGGGAAGACGCGCAGCAGGGTGTGGGCGGTCCAGGTGCCGACGGCGTCGGTGGCGGCCAGGTCGCGCAGCAGCAGGTTGTTGCGGGCTTCCTGTCCCTCCAGGAAGAAGATCGTGGAGATCTCGTCGCCGCCCCCGAGGATGTCGACCCAGACGGTGTCGCTGCGGCGGGCCAGCGCCTGGGCGACCTGACGGATCTTGTTGGGACGGCAGCGGATGCGCAGGGCGACGGGGATCAGGTGCGGGAAGCGTGCCGGGTTGCGTACGACGGTCGCACGCAGGGTGCCGTCGGCGTAGAGGAGGGCCACACGGCGTACGACGGTCCGCTCTGACAGACCCAGACAGCGGGCCACCTCACGCCAGGAGGCGCGCGGCGAGGCGACCAGCGCTGCCGCGATTCGCCGATCGGTCTCGTCGAGCACCTGTCTCATGATCTGCATCATAGGCCGAAGTTGTGGCGTGCTTTCTTTGTATGGGCCTTTCGATTGGCGTTGATTCCCCGTGCCCCGCCTACAACAGTCTCGTCACCGAACAACCCGTTCGGATCCGGCACCCACGAGATGAGGGAGAAGACGATGACTGATCACGGAGCCGACCTGTTGATCCGCGCCGAGGCGGTGCACACCCTGGTGCCCGGTCAGGCTGTGCAGCGGGCCCTGGCCGTGCGCGGCGACCGTATCGCCGCCGTCTCAGCCGACCCCCACGGCCTCGACCACCTCGTGAGCGAGGGAACGACGGTGCACGACCTGCCCGGCGCCACCGTGCTGCCCGCCTTCGACGACACCCACACCCACCTGATCTTCGCGGCGCTCGGTGCCCACGACGTCCCCGTGCACCGGGCCCGGAACATCCCCGAGTTCCTCGACCTGATCCGGCAGCGGGCCGCTGTCACCCCCGAGGGCGAATGGATCCGCACCACTACCAACTGGCAGGAACTCAACTTGGCCGAGCGCCGCATGCCCACGGCGGCCGAACTCGACATGGCCACCGACCGGCACCCGGTCCTGGTCAAGCGCGGCGGCCACAACGACATCGTCAACACCTACGCGCTCCGTCTGGCGGGCATCACCGAGGACACCCCCGTACCGCTTGGGGGCACCATTGGCCGCGGCAGCGACGGCAAGCTGGACGGCCGGCTGATCGACAACGCCCTGCACCTGGTGGAGCACCTGGTCCCGGCCCCTGACCGGGCCGAACGCATTGACGGACTGCGCCTGGCCAGCCGCGACTACGCCGCCACGGGCATCGCGACCATACGCGACTGCGCGGTCACCCCCGAGGACTACGCGGTGCTCCTGGCGGCCCGTGCGGCGGGGGCGCTCAGCATCCGCGTGCGGGCGCTGATCTCTGCGCTCGGATTCACCAGCGCGGCCCAGGTGGAGGACCTGCTCGACGTCATGGAGGAGTGGCGTGACACCTCCGACCCGTGGCTGTCGGTGTGGGGTGTGAAGTTCGGGCTCGACGGCGGTCTGGAGGCCGGGGCCACCGAGGAGCCGTACGCATGTGACCACGCCTTCTCCGGGATGCTGATCTGGGAGCCCGACGCGTTGGTCGAGGCGGTCGAGGCGGTCGTCCGGCGCGGCTGGCGGGTCGGCACGCACGCCTACGGCGACCGCGCGGTACGCACTCTCCTGGATGTCTACGAGCGCGTCCTTGAGCGCAACCCCGGTCTGCCCGCCGGCACGCTGGTGATGGAGCACGGGGGCCTGGCCGGCCCCGAACAGCAGGCCCGTGCCGTCGCGTTGGGCATCCCCGTCACCATCCAGCAGCCGCTGCTGCACGACACCGCCGAGGTGGAGGAGGGTTTCTGGGGTCCGGAACGCGTGGCCCGCCTCTTTCCCGCCCGCGGCTGGATCGACCTGGGAGCCCAGGTCAGCGCCGGATCCGACTTCCCCGTCGGCCAGTTCGGCGCCATGCGCTCGATGTGGGGCATGACCACCCGGCAGACCGTCATCGGCGTCAAGGGCCCCGAACATGCCATCACCTACGACGAGGCCCTCACCCTGCACACCGCGGGCGCCGCCCGGCTGACCGGTGAGGAGCATCTGCGTGGCACTCTCACCCCCGGCCGCCTCGCCGACTTCACCGTCTGGGACCGGGACCCGGCCCACTGCTCCGGCGACACCCTGCGGGACCTGAACCCCACCCACACCTTCGTCGGCGGCCTCCAGGTCACACCCACCACCCGGTGAACACGGCCCCTCCTCACGGCAGGGCCAGTCAATCCACTTTGTGGCGACTGGCCCTGTCGCCACTGGGCCGGCGCCGCTGGGATGGTCCTGCTTCCGCCGAGGGCAGGATGCGCAGAGCCCGCCGCAGCTACCGAGAGGTGTCGATGGCCATGTCGCGTACCCGTTCTTTCGTGCAGGTCGATGTGTTCTCCACGAGCCCCTACTCCGGTAATCCGGTCGCGGTGGTTCTGGACGGGACGGACCTGACCGGGGAGGAGATGCAGCGGCTGGCGCGTTGGACGAATCTGTCCGAGACCACGTTCGTCCTGCCGCCTACCGTCCCGGAGGCGGACTACCGGCTGCGGATCTTCACCCCGGGAGGCGAGCTGCCGTTCGCCGGGCACCCCACCCTCGGCTCCGCGCGCGCCTGGCTGGACGGCGGCGGCACGCCGCGGCACGCCGACCGCATCGTCCAGGAGTGCGCGGCGGGCCTGGTCACCGTGCGCCGCGGCGAGGACACGTTGTCCTTCGCCGCCCCGCCTCGGGTTCGGGACGGTGCGCTCGACGACGGGTATCTGGATCGGATCGTGGCTGCGTTCGGGATCGCGCGGGAGCGGGTCGTGGCTCATCAGTGGGTGGACAACGGTCCCGGCTGGGCCGTGGTCCAGCTGGCCACGGCCGAGGAGGTCCTCGCCCTCGAACCCGACCTCTCCCTCATCCCGGACGCGATGGTCGGCGCGATCGGCGCCTACCCCGAGGGGGCCGAGTGCGCCTTCGAGTTGCGTACCTTCGCCCCGGGCGCGGGTGTGCCGGAGGATCCCGCGTGCGGCAGCATGAACGCCGGCGTCGGGCAGTGGCTCACCTCCACCGGCGCCGCGCCCTCCACCTACCGGGTCTCACAGGGCGCGAGGCTGGGACGGGCCGCGCGCATCGAGGTCACCGCCGATCCCGACGGCACTGTCTGGGTCAGCGGCGCCGCCGTCATCCGCGTCCGCGGCACCATCACCCTCTGACCCCCTACCGCCATGGGGTGTCAGGGGCGAGACGGAATGTCGGGGGAGAGCGTCTTCATGGTGACGTAGCTGGTCACCGTGGCGACCCCGGGCAGGGCCGCCAGTTGGTTGGCGTGGAAGTCCTCGTAGGCGGGCAGGTCGGCCACCTCGACCTGGAGCAGGTAGTCGAAGTTGCCGGTGATGTGGTGGCAGGCGACCACCTCGGACAACTGGGTGATCCCGCGCTCGAACGCGGTCACGTCCGCGCGGGTGTGCCGCATCAGCCGTACCCCGGCGAACACCCGCAGGCTGCGGCCGACCGCGGCGGGATCGACCAGCGCCCGGTAGCCGCGGATGACCCCGGCCTCCTCCAGCTGCCGCACACGCCGCAGGCACGGCGACGGCGACAGCCCGACCCGGGCGGCGAGCTCGTTGTTGCTGATCCGGCCGTTCTTTTCGAGTACGGCCAGAATCGACCGGTCCACTTCGTCCATGGCGGCAGATTATTGCGCGTTGAGTTTCAGTACCACAATCGCGCGTCCTTACCAGGCGCAATTTGCTGCCAAAGTTGCCGTGGTCCGTCCCGCTCCGAGCGTCGGTCGGCCAGGCTTCCTGACGTCATACCGATGTCCACGGAAGGCCAGCCATGCCGGGCAACAGCACCCTCACCGTCCACGCCGACCGCGAGATCCACCCCAGCCGCGCCGTGGCCCCGCCCATCTACCAGACCGCGGCGTTCTCGGCCGAGGACGGCGAGACGTTCGCACGCGGCGCCGTCGAACCGCGCGGCAAGGACTTCTACACCCGCTTCGGCAACCCCAACCACGCCCAGGTCGCGGCCGTCGTCGCCGCACTCGAAGGCGCCGAGGCCGCGATGGTCACCGCGTCCGGGATGGCCGCGCTCACCACCGCCGTGCTGGCCCTGGTGTCCGCCGGTGACCACGTCATCGGGCAGAGGTCCACGTACGGCGGCACGGGCTCAGTGCTGCTGAACCTGCTGCCCCGCCTCGGCGTGTCCACCACCCAGGTCGACCAGACCGACCCGGAGGCGTTCGCGAAGGCGCTCACCCCCAAGACCCGGCTCATCCTGGTCGAGTCCCCGAGCAATCCGCTGCTGCAGATCACCGACCTGTGCGCCGTCGCGGACCTCGCCCGCGCACACGACGTACTCACCCTGGCGGACAACACCTTCGCCACCCCGCTGAACTCGCGTCCGGCGGACCTCGGCAT
This sequence comes from Streptomyces phyllanthi, assembly GCF_009377205.1. GTDB lineage: Bacteria > Actinomycetota > Actinomycetes > Streptomycetales > Streptomycetaceae > Streptomyces > Streptomyces phyllanthi. Next base: position 8,852 of record NZ_VJZE01000021.1, on the reverse strand, counting down.
CGACCTGGTCTGGCACAGCGCGACCAAGTACCTCAACGGCCACTCCGACGTCTCCGCCGGAGTGATCGCCGGACCGGCCGAACTCCTGGACCGGATCTGGGACGTCGGGCTGCTCACCGGTGCCACCCTCGGCCCCATCGACGCCTGGCTGCTGCTGCGCGGCATGCGCACCCTGCCTCTGCGGGTGCCCCGGCACAACGCCAACGGCCTTGCCCTCGCCCAGGCGCTCAGCGAGCACCCGGCCGTGGCGAAGGTGCACTATCCGGGCCTCGCGTCGCACCCGCAGCACAAGCTGGCGGCCCGTCAGATGAGCGGCTTCGGCGGGGCGCTCGGCATCGAGTTCACCGGCGGCTTCGAGACCGCCGACGCCTTCCTCGGCAAACTGCGCTACTCCCTCCGGTCGGCCAGTCTCGGCGGCGTCGAGTCCCTGGCCGTGCACCCGGCGTCCATGTGGCGCGGGATGCTCAGCGAGGACCAGATAGCCGAGTCGGTGCCGCTGGGCCTGGTCCGGCTGGCCGCCGGCACGGAGGACACCGCCGACCTGGTCGCCGACGCCCTGGCCGCCGCCGACGCCGTACACACCCCGTCGGCGAGCGCCTGAACCACCGCGAGAGCCCCGGTCACGCGCTACGGCAACGGCTCCACCCGCATGCAGGCACGTGACCGGCGCTGGTCTCACCCCACCCGGCCCCTGAGGGTCGAGCAGCTCGACGAAGAGGTGCATCGCCATGTCCCACCCGCAAGACCATCGTCTCGCCGACCACAGAACCGCCCACGACACCGACGGGGAAGGCCGCCGCAGAGACACCCCACTTACTCGCGGGCTCAAGCAGCGCCACCTGTCGATGATCGCCCTCGGCGGTGTCATCGGCGCCGGACTCTTCGTCGGCTCCGGCGCCGGTATCGCGGCGGCAGGTCCCTCGATCGTCATCGCCTACGCCCTGTCCGGCGTGCTCGTCATGCTCGTGATGCGCATGCTCGGTGAGATGTCGGCTGCCAACCCGGCCTCCGGGTCGTTCTCGGTGCACGCCGAGCGAGCCATCGGGCCCTGGGCCGGTTTCACCGCCGGCTGGATGTTCTGGACACTGCTGTGCGTGGGCGTCGCCGCCGAGGCGATCGGGGCCGCGTCCATCATGACCGGCTGGTTCCCGCAGACCTCGTCCTGGATGTGGGTCCTGCTGTTCATGGCCGCCTTCTGCGGCACGAACCTCGCGGCGGTGGGCAACTTCGGTGAGTTCGAGTTCTGGTTCGCCACCCTGAAGGTCGCCGCGATCACCCTCTTCCTCGCCCTCGGCGCCCTCGCGATCCTCGGCATGCTGCCGGGCACGGACACCCCGGGCGCGGCCAACCTCACCGGCGACGGCGGCTTCCTGCCCCACGGCACGAACGGCCTGGTCATCGGCCTGCTCACCTCGGTCTTCGCCTACGGCGGCCTGGAGACGGTTACCATCGCCGCCGCCGAGTCCGAACACCCGGTCCGGGGCGTCGCCACAGCCGTACGCACCGCGATGTGGCGCATCGCCGTCTTCTACGTCGGCTCGATGCTGGTCATCGTCACACTGATTCCCTGGAACGACCCCGCCATCCCCGCCGACGGACCCTACGTGGCGGTCCTGGACCACCTCGACATCCCCGCCGCCGGACAGCTCATGAACGTGATCGTGCTGATCGCCCTGCTGTCCGCGATGAACGCCAACATCTACGGCTCCTCCCGCATGGCGTACTCCCTGACCGCCCGCGGCCAGGGCCCCCGAGCCCTCGGCAAGGTCTCCGGCGGAGTGCCGCGCCGCGCGGTGATCGCCTCGTCCGGCTTCGGCTTCATCGCGGTACTGCTCAGCTACTGGTGGCCCGAGACCGTCTTCACCTGGCTGCTCAACACGGTCGGCGCGGCCGTCCTCGTGGTGTGGGGCTTCATCGCCGCCGCCCAGCTGCGGATGCGCCGCCGGCTGGAACGGGAGGCGCCCGAGAAGCTGGTCGTGAAGATGTGGGCCTTCCCGGCCCTGACCTGGGTGGCGCTCGCCGGGGTGCTGGCCATCCTGGCCCTCATGGCCCGCCAGCCGGACACCCGCGTGCAGCTGTACTTCACCGGCGGCCTCGCGTTTGCCCTCTCCCTCATCGGCCACCTGCGCCAGAAGACCCGTACCTCCCGCGCCCCGATCTGAGCCCTCACGAGCAGAACCACGGCAGCGGCCACAACACGATCTCGCACTATCCGAAAACGTCCGTGAAGGAGTTCACCCCATGAAAACCCTGCTCACCGGCGGCACCGTGCTCACCATGGACCCGGCGGCCGGCGACCTCGCCCGCGGTGACGTGCTCATCGAGGACGGTGTGATCGTCGAGGTGGCCGAACGCATCGACGCGCCGGACGCCGCCGAGGTGATCGACGCGACCGATCGGATCGTCATGCCCGGCTTCGTCGACAACCATCGCCACACCTGGCAGACCGCGTTCCGAGGCGCCGGCGCCGACTGGACGTTCACCGAGTGGGCGGTCGCGATGCACGGCACGGTCAAGCCCCACTACCGGCCCGAGGACGTCTACGTAGGCACCCTGCTCGGCCGACTGGAGGCCCTGCACTCCGGCGTGACCACGATGCTGGACTGGTACCACGTCGCGCAGACCCCCGAGCACGAGGACGCCGCCGTCGCCGCGCTGCGGGACGCGCCGGGACGGTCGATCTTCTGCCTCGGCGCCGGCTGGGGCACCTCCGACCCCGTCGACGCCGCCGTCCGCCGGGTCCGCGCCGACCTGCCCGGGGACGGCCCGGTCACCATGGCATGGGGGCTTCGTGGACCCGAGGCCACCGACATGGACACCGTCGCCCGGGAACTGGAGCTGGCAGCCGAACTCAGCCTGCGCACCAGCCTGCACGTCGACGTCACAGGCGGGGCTGTCGCCGACCTGCGCGAGCACGGCCTACTGCGGGACACCACCACGTTCGTGCACGGCAATGGGCTCAGCGACGAGGAACTGCAGATGCTTGCCGACGCGGGCAGCTCGCTGTCGATCAGCCCGGACGTGGAGCTGAAGATGGGCTTCGGCTGGCCGGTGACCGGCCGGGCGCTGGCCGCCGGTCTCCGTCCGACCCTGTCCGTCGACGACGTCCCCTCAGTCGGCGGCGACATGTTCTCCACCATGCGCACCGCCTTCGCCGTGCAACGCGGCCTCGACGGCGGCCTGCGCTCACGCGACCTGCTGTCCTTCACCACCATCGACGCCGCCGCCTCCTGCGGACTCGACACCCGAACCGGCAGCCTCGCCCCCGGCAAGGACGCCGACATCATCCTCCTGCGCGCCGACGACATCACCGTCTTCCCGGTCACCGACCCGACCGCCACCATCGTCAGCCACGGCCACCCCGGCCTGGTCGACACCGTCCTCGTCGCCGGCCGCACGGTCAAACGCGACGGCGTGCTGGTCGACGTAGACCTGCCGGCGCTGAAGACGCGCCTGACCGCCTCCCGTGACCGGGTCGCAGCGGCTGCCGACGTCCAACTCGACCTCACCTGGCACCCGCAGCCCGCGTCGAAGTAGCCGCACCGAGCACACCCTGCACGTGAAGGGGCATTGGCTGATGGAAATCGTGACGTTCACCAATTCGAGCCGGGCGGCGCGCGGCCACGTCGACGAAGAGTAGATGCGTGGCCCTTTTCCGCAGAAGAGCCACCCATTTCCCCGCCACTGCAGGCCGCCTGACCAGCACCCCAACACACCTGACATCCCATCAGAACGAGCGTCAAATGAGCGTCACGAGCGTCATTTCAGCGTCAAGATATCGCCCGTAACGCCCACACCGCACATAATGCGCACGCACGAAACCGCTGGTCAGGCACCCTTTACGGCCGGATCAAGGATCGCCACGCACTCCACATGATGAGTCATCGGGAAACAGTGGGACCGACGAACGTCCCAGACTTCACCCACCCTGCAAGGGTGACCCGACCGGCGCTCCTGCCGCAATTTCCAAGGGCCCACAGGAATCAGCACCGAGCCAGCACGGGAGAGGTGGCGAGAGATGATGAGCACAGGCCACAGGTCAGCACTGAACCAGCACCGAGGCCGCCTACCTACATCAGCAGCATCAACCCATCCCGCCCTGACCTGCACATTTGCTATTTCGATACCTTCGCGGTAATGCGGGGGCTGAGAAATTTGTGCAGCAGCCTCATGATCCCCGAGACTAACGGCCGGGTCGGACATCACAGGCGGTTACTCCCGCAATAGGCCCGTCATCTGGTAATAGGCCCGTCGTCCGGTTACGCCCGCAACGACCCGTCTCCCACCGCACCCGCCCGCACGTCTCACGTCCTCCCCCTTCAGGACACGCACTCTTTGAGCCACGCTCGCGGTCGGTCGACCGCGCCACTCCCCGGTGATCTCCATGATTGGTTCAGCTACTTTCGGCCAACGTGAAGGGAAGCTCCCCCAAGGCTCGGAGGTCTCTCCTAAATTGACTCCCCTGTTTGTGCGGAAAATCGGGGGATACGCATGGATCCGGTGACGGCTGTCGCGGCGGCAGGGGTCGCGCTCGTGGTCAAGGGAGCACTGGAAGCGGCAGGTCAGGAGGCCGGACGGTCCGGTTGGAGCGGTGGCGCACGCCTCGTCGAACGGATCCGTGCCCGGTTCCGGGGGAACACGGAAGCCGAGGACGCGCTGGACCGCGTCACCGCCGCCCCGGACGACGAGGAAGCCCACCAGAACCTGGAGCGGCTGCTGGCCGCCCACATGCTGCTGGACTCGGGCTTCGAGACGGAGATCCGACGGCTCGTCGACGAGGCCGTCGCCGCCCAGGGTCACGGCGGTGCGCAGATCAGCGCCGCGCTGATCAAGAACGCCCAGGTGTTCAACGGCAAGGTCGAAGTGCAGGGTGACTGGACGACGTCGTAGGGCTGCCGTCTCTCCTGAAGGCACGACCTCCCGTCCAGAGATCCCGAAGGCCGAAGACCGAAACATGAGCGAGGAAAGCTCGTCCGGCAGCCCCCGCGGCAAGGCCGGCTTCACCGAGCGAGCGGACGAACCGCCATCCGGCCGGAAAGAGCCGAAGAAGGACCCCGCAACAGACAAGGCGGGCAAGGCGGGCACGGCGGATAAAGCAGACAAGACGCCGGAGGAGTCCGGCGAGGGCGAGTCCACGACCGCCGAACCGCGCGGCCCCGTCGAGGAACGGGACGGGCCGGTCAGCGAGTCGGACGCACTGCGCTCGCTGACGGACGGCGCCGGACACCTCGACGCCGAGCGGTCCGAGGCACTGCACGCGGGGGCCATCGCCGACGCCATCGCCCGGCGGCTCAACGCCGACGCCGTCGGGACCCGTATCGGCACCCTGGCGCTGTTCAACGACACCGTCAGCTTCGGCGGCGGATTCCACAGCGGCGGCGGCACCCGCGCGCGGGACGCACGGCCGGGCGGGGTGTCGGTCCTCGCCGTCGACACGACGGAACTGGCCGAGCACACCGAGCTCTTCGTCCATCCCGAGGGGTACGACGACATCGTGGAGGCGCTGCGCGAGCGACGGCTGCTCGTGCTCACGGGTCCACCCGGCAGCGGCCGGGAGGCCACGGCGCTGAACCTGCTCGCCGAGTCGATGGCCCTGGACGGCGGCGAGGAGGGCGGCTACCACCGGCTTCTCACGCCCTCGGAAGCGCTGCGACCGGGCTGGGAACCACCGGTGAAGCATGCCGGGTATCTGGCGGCGCTCGAGGACGGCCCGGCCGGGGTGCGGGAACTGACGGCCGCTTTCGGCGTGCACGGAACGGGCGGCAGCGGCGGGGCCTCGCGATGGGCCGCCGTGGTCGCCGCACTGAGCGACTCGGGCTGCCGGCTGGTGCTGACCGGCGGGCACGATCTCGCGGTGCTCGCTGCCGGGCCCGGCAGCGAGCACGTCGCCCGCCACACGCTCGAGCCGGTCGATCCCCTGGCGGTCGTGGAACGGCGTGTCCTCGGCCACGGCGGCAGCCGGGACGCGTACGAGGAGCTGCACGCGCTGCTGGCACGCACCGGAGCGGTGGAGGTGCTGCGGGAGCAACCCGCGGCGGGAACCGCCGCCCGGCTGGCCTCCGTGATCAGCGCGGACGGCGATGTCGCCGCGGCCGTGGCCCGGTTGCGGGATCCCAGTGACCAGGTGCGCGCCTGGTTCGACCGGCACCGGGCCCCCGAGGCCGTGGCCTTCGCGCTCGCCGCCGCCGTCCTGGAAGGCAGTGGCTATCTGACCGTCGCGGACGCCGCCGTGGACCTGTCCGCGGCCCTCAGCCCGCCCGAACCGGCCCCGCCCGACCTCCGGTTCGGGGACCGGCTCGGCCACGAACAGCAGTGGATCCGGCTCGTCGTGCCCGAGGACGGGAGCCTCATGGCGGGCCCGCCACAGGTGCGGTTCCGCGGGGCGCTGCTCGGACAGGTCGTCCTCGCCTACGCGTGGAACGTCCTCGACGGCCGTCGCGACGCCGTACTCGACTGGCTGCGCCGGCTGCTGAGCCACCGGGACCTGGAGGTGCGGGCCCGGGCCGCGGTCGCGGCGGGGGTTCTGGCCCTGGCCGACCCGCACTACGCCGTTCACCGGTTCCTCACCACCTGGGCGGGCAGCACCTCCTGGCCGCTGCGGCAGGCCGCGGCCACCGCCCTCGGCGTGGCCGGCAGCCGTCCCGAGACGGCCGAGGCCGTGTGGGAACTGCTGCACAGGTGGGCCCAGGGCGGCGCCTCCGCCTACCAGCGACGTCTGGCCGGGACGGCCGCGAACGCCGTCGGCGGTTTCCTCGGCCGTACGTCACCGGAACGGGCGGTGGCCGTGCTGCGCGGCGCCCTGGACCGGGGCGACGACTGGGGCACGCTGCCGTCGGTGGCCTGGGGCGGTGTGCACCTCGTCCACCAGGGCCAGGCGGGCCCGCTGCTGGACGCCTACCTGGAGTGGTCCGAGCCCCAGGACCTGTCACCGATGGTCGTCAAGACGCTGTCCGCCTTCGTGTTCGTGGTGTCCCGGCCCTACGAGCAGCCCGTCATCGAGGCCGACGAGGACGGTCCCGTCGGTGTCCCCGGAGTGCCCGTACTGCTCAGCAGCCTGCCGGAGCACCAGGGGCGACTGGCGGAGCTGTGGGCCCGGGCGCTGGCCCGCAAGCCGGTGCAGGACACGGCCCTGGAGGCACTGCGCGAGTGGATCGACGTCCATGCCGACCGCAGCCCCGGCGCCCTCGACGCGCTCGCCCGGCTGCTCGTCTCCGTGGCCCGCCGGCCCGGGCGGCACCGTGAGCGGTTGCTGTGGTGGCTGCAGAAGTGGGCCGTGAACCGCGAGCGTCCGTCGGCGAACGCCGAGCGGCTGTACCGCGTGGTGGAGCGGGGCTCGTGACCGGGCCGCGCGCGCTCGGCGGGCAGGCGGACGTGAACACGCGAGAAGGACGAGAAGACGAGGGGGAGACGTGGAGGAACAGACCTACGACCCGGTGCTCGACAGTGAGGACCTGCCCCGCTGGCGTCTGACCAACCCGCTGCGGCCACCGGCTCCCGGACGCGCCCTGGTCCTCGTCCGGGACAGCGGTCCTTCGCTGACCGTCCGCAGCGACGAGGAGATCCCGTCGTCGCGCTTCGGGGCGTACCGCAGCGTGTTCACGGTGGACATGACGGAGCACCGGCTGATCCTGGACATACCCCTGCTCAGCCGCGACCCCACCTTCTCGTTCCGCAGCCGGATCGACCTGGTGTGCCGGGTCGCCGATCCGGCCGAGGTGGTCGCCCGCGGGATCCGGGACATGAGCGGCGCGCTCTACGGCCATCTGCGCAAGACGCTGCGCTCGGTCGCCCGGGACTACGACATCTCGGAGTTCCACGAGGCCGAGATGGCGCTGAACTCCGCGCTCGCGGGGTTCAGCGGCGACGACGCGGTGCGGCTGCGCAACATCCAGATCGAGCTGCTCGTCGACGAGGACGAGATCACCGCCAGCGGGCGGGAGTACCGCGACGTCGCGCGCGAGACCCGGCTGGACGGCATGCGCCGCAGGCGGCACCTCGACATGATCCGCGAGGAGGGCGTCGACGGCCTCATCGCCGAGATCATGGAGAAGGAGGGGCCGCGCGCCGCTCTCGCCTGGATCGAGAAGGGCGAGGCGGAGAAGCGGGAGGTCCGGCGCGAGGTCATGCGCATGGTCCTGGAGCGGGGTGACGCCGACCGCGAACCCTTCGAACAGGCGGAGCTGGAACGGGCCGTCCTCGACGAGGTCCTGCGGGACGGCGACGGACTGTTCGAGACCGCCACCCGGCACAGCCGTCTGCGCGGCAGCCTGAGGCGCGAACTGGAGCCGGGGACGGACGCCACGGCCCGCCCCGACGACGGCACCGACGGGCGCGCCCCGCTCAGGGGCGAGGTGCTGCGCGACCGGCACGACGGGACCGGCACGGGTGGCTCCCGCTCTCCTTCCCGGGGCACCCCGGACACCGGCCGCGCCTCCCGCGTCCGGGAGGGCCGCCCGGACACGCCACGCTCCCGGGTCTCCGGCGGCGGAGCCGGCCGGCCTGCCGTGGCCTCCCGCACCGCGGGACCGCCCGAGGACGAACCCCTGCCGGCCGCGGACGACAGCGGTGCCGCACCCCGGCGCCCGGAGAGCCGTCCGACGGGACGCACCGAGGCAACGCCACCGGCGCACGACCGCACCGACCGGGAAGGCGATGCGCCCGCCCCTCGGGTCAGCCGCGTCCGCGGCACCGCCAAGCGCCCCCGCGGGGGCGGCTCCGGCCACGACGGAAGGTGACGATGACCGACCACGACCGCGCGGCCGGGCCTCCGGCCGGAGCCACGTCCGCCCCGGCCGCGCACCGGGGGTATCCGCCGGGTCCCCCACAGGCCCGGCCCGCGCACTCCCCACAGC
>NZ_VJZE01000219.1 GCF_009377205.1 Streptomyces phyllanthi | reverse complement strand
TTTCATGCCCGCCTCCGCCCGCCTCCGCCCACCACCAGGAGAAACCATGGGAAACCTCTGGATCGGCCCACCCGGCTCCATGTACGAGATCGACCAGGCCGCCAAGTCCTTCGACCGCACCGCCGACCTGGGCGTCAGCGAGTTCAAGTCGCTCGGCGGCCGGGTCACCGTCACCCGCAACCTCGCGCCGGTACGCCGGATCAAGCTGTCCTGGGACCTGCTGCCGCCCGCGCAGGCCCGCGCCCTCGACCGGATCGCCCGGCGCATCGACCACCCCGGCCCGGTGTTCCTCGTCGACCCGGCCTCCGGAAACGTGCTCGCCCCCGCGCAGGCCGCCGGGCGCGGTGAGAAGGGGGCCACCGGTATCACCGGGCTCGGCCAGTGGTTCAGGACGGGCTCGTCCGGCACGGTGGCCGAGAGCACCACCGCGCCCGGCACCTTCACCTTCACGGCCGTGGACGGCGGCAGCGCTGTCGCCTGGGGCTGTGTCAGCACCGAGGGCGCCGTCGGGGACTTCCCGGTCTCCCCGGGGCTCCAGGTCTCGTTCCGGGCCCCGACCGCGATCGCCGCCCTCGGCACGGCCGGCGTCGGCATCGACTTCAAGAAGGCCGACGGCGCCTACCTCTCCACGACGTCCGCCTCCGGCCCCCTCGTCACGGGCACCGTCCCGGCCGGCGCCGCGTACGTCACGCCGACCGCGAAGCCGGGCACGGCGGGCACGTACTCGCTCGCCGGCGCCTGCCTCACGTACGGCGGTACGGCGGCGGACGGCGTCCCGGGCGACGGGCTGCCGCCGATGTCCGTGACCGGCTACAGCGACACGCCCGGCCGTCCGCTCCCGTTCCGCAACTTCAGCCTCGACCTCGTGGAGGTGTCCAGTGCAACCGGCTGACGACGCCACCGAGTCCGCGCTCGCGGCCGGTGAGCGCACCACCACCCACACCACCCGCCTCGGCGGCAAGGACCTCTCCGACCAGGTGCAGTCCTGGCAGGTGGAGCGGTCGTACGCGACCGATCTGCCGCCCGCGATGCGGGCGTTCTCCGGTTCGTCCTCGGCACAGCTGCAACTCCAGCTGTCCGGTACGGGCGGGGTGACGGCGCCCGAGCTGTACGCCCCCTGGGCGCCCCGTACCACCGGCGACATCGCGCGCCCGGGGCAGTCCGTCGTCCACCGGGGCGGGGTGGGCACGACGGCGCTGCCCGCCTTCCGGGGCACCGTACGGTCCCGCTCGGCGCAGGCCGGTACGGACAGCGTGCAGGTCACCGCGCTCGACGGGGCCGAGCGGCTGCGCGGCCCCGCGCAGCTGCCGAAGCCGTACGCGGGGTTCTGGTGGGGCCGCCCGGTCGCCACCGCCACCTGGTGCGTGGACGAGCTGCTGCGGCAGGCGGGCGTGCACAGCGCCCCGCCGCCCCGTTACCCGGACTTCGTCGAGGGCCAGCCGCTCACCCTGGTCCATGCGGGTCTGCACGGCGGTTTCGCCGCGCCCTACGGCCAGCCGGAGACCCTGCCGCACCCGTCCTCGTACACCTGGACACGGGACGGCGCCCCGCACGAGATGGCCCTGCTGCCGAGCACCACGGGCGTCACCGCGAGCTGGTTCCCGCGCTCCCGGGTCACGGTCCCGGGGAGTCTGCTGTTCGCGGAGGCGTGGGTGAACCCGGCGATCGGCGCCGGCGACACCGTCACCCTCGAACTCGCCCTGGACCGCACCGGCAACGCCCGCGGCGCGATGCGGATGGAGGTGAACTTCGCCGAGGGCTGGGTGCGGATCCACTCGGCCACGGTCGACGGCACCTGGTGGTACTTCCAGTGGACCTGGACTGCCCTGCGTACGCTCCGGGGCCCCTGGCACATCGGGACGATGTTCGACACGACCAACAGTTCGGGTTCCACCATCTACCCGACCGTGCAGCCCAGGCTGTCCGGCCCCGACGGCACACAGCTGCTGGGCACGGCCGTCACCTTCACCGAGACCGCCGGACTCCAGTACGCGGCCGAGCTGCGCGAGCTCAAGCTCGTCACCGACATGGCCGTCGAGGGGGTGCAGCTCACCAGCGGGCTGACCGGCATCGCGTCCACGGCACTGTTCTCACAGGCCGGCGCCTGGACCAAGGCCGCCGAACTCGACGACGCGATGCTGCCGTTGTACGCGGTGCCGCGGGTGTCGGGGTCGCAGTGGGAGGCCATCGGGCAGATCGCCAAGGCAAGCATGTCGACGGCCGAGTTCACCGAGCGGGGTGTCTTCCGCTGGCGGAACCACACCCGGTTCAACAGCACGCCGACGGAGGCCGACCTGGCACTCACCTCGGTCCGGGACATCGCCTCGCTCACCCTCACCGAGGAGATCGACGCCTGCCGCAACTACGTCGTCCAGCCCGCCAAGGTGTGGGAGGACTTCGGGACGACCGCCGGCACGACGTACAGCGACACCCAGGTGCGGACCATCCCGGCGAACGGCACGCTGACCGTGTCGTACGTCATGGCGGAGGAGGAGTTCGACATCGGGCCGCCCGGCACGGACGACGACTCGGTCGTCACGGACGGCTCCCAGGTCCGCTTCGCCACCACCAAGGCCGGCACGACCGCGGTCAAGGGAGCGGTCGACGTGCTGACGCGCCGTGAGGACGGCTATCTGGTCGTACGGTTCAGCAACCGCACCTCCCAGCCGCTCTACACGGCGAAGAAGGACGGCACGCCGTCCGTCTACCTGATGACGCTGAAGCCGAAGGCCGACACCGTGGAGCGGCAGGCCACCGCGTATGTGCCGGGCACCGCGAGCGAGCGGTACTACGGCCGTCAGGAGCACACCGGCGAGACCACCGACTGGATCCAGGACCTGTCCTCCGCCCAGTCCCTCGCCAACGCGCTCTACGACGCCGGGGCCTACCCGGTGCCGGTCATCGGCGACGTGGAGGTGCTGTACGACCCGCGGGTCCAGCTCGGCGACGTCGTACGGCTGACCGACACCTCGGGCACGCGGCTGGACACCCTGGCCTGGGTGGTCGGCATCAGCACGTCCGCGGCGGCCGACGGCGGCGTACGGCAGACGCTCACCCTGCGCGGCACGCAGCCCAACGGGACGCCGGCCGACGCCGGGCTGACGCCGGACGCGGCCGCCGACCCGGCCGCCGTGACGCTGTCCACGTACGCCCAGGTGGCCGCCGCCTTCCCGACCCTGTCCGCGCTCACCGCCTCCGGGTTCACCTGGGGCGAGATCAAGGAGTCCGCGTATGTCTGAGACGACTCCCGAGACGGCCGCCGAGCCGGTTTCCGAGCCGGCGAGCGCGGACGAGCCGGTCGTCGGCCTGCCCGCGCAGGTGGAGGTGACCGTCCCCGACCCGGTGGTCGAGGACCCGGACCAGCCCGGTGGGCCGGAGCAGCCGGAAGAGCCGGAGGGGCCCGAGGGGCCCGAGGGGCCCGAGGAGCCCGAAGAGCCCGAGCAGCCGGTGGAGATCACGGAGCCGTCCGGCTCCGGTGGCTCGGGGCCGGACGGCTCCGCCCCCGAACCGCCGCCACCGGCCGAGGAGCCCGACCCGGACGCCGATCCCGACGCCGACCCGAACCCGAATCCGGACACCGACACCGACACCGACACCAGCTCCCCCGGAAAGGAGGCGGAAACGGCATGACCGCCTACACACCACTCAGCGGCCTCCCCTACCCGCAGCCCACCGACACGGCCAACCTGCCGCTGCACTTCCAGTCCATGGCGGAGACGATCGACAGCCGTACGGTCCTGCGCTACGCGAACGCCGCCGCTCGCGACGCGGCGATCACGACCCCCGCGGCCGGCATGGTCGCCTGGCTGAGCAGCCCGGGACAGCTGACGCACTACACGGGCACGGTGTGGGCGCCGGTCGCCCCGGTACCGGTGTTCCTCTTCAACAACGACGCCGGCACGACGAACTCCACCACCGCCTCGGAGACCCTGAGCGGCGCGACCGGCGACCCGCTGGTGGCGAGCTTCGTGGCGCCGCCGACCGGCAAGGTGATCGTCACGGTGGGAACGTGGATGCACAACTCCTCGGCCACGACCGGCTACATGAGCGCGACCATCAAGAAGGTCTCGGACAACTCGGTGTTCCTGGCCTCCTCGATCGACCGGGCCGCCACCGTCTACAACACCGACCGGGCCTCGGTCTCCAGCCAGTTCGTAATCACGGGTCTGGCATCGGGTACGGCGTACTCGGCGACGCCGACGTACTGGTCGGCGGTCAACACCAACGTCACCCCGGCGAACGTCGTGAGCTACGACAACCGCTTCATCCGGATCGACCCGATCCCCTGACCTGCCTTCCCCCCTTTCTGAAGCCCCGGTGCGCCGCGCCCCACGCGCGACACACCGGGGCTTCTCCCGTCCGCCCTCTCACAAGCCACCCCTTACGACTTACGCCTTACGACTTACGGAGCCCCCATGGCCACACCCCTGTCCGCCTCGGCCTTCGCGCGAGCGCTGCGCGCCGAGGGCGTGACCGTCAAGGAACACGGCGCCTGGTCCACCCACAACCGCAACGCGATCGGCGCCTGGGGTCCGGCCCAGGGCGTGATGCTGCACCACACCGCCGGCACGAACAGCGTCGCCCTCTGCCGTACCGGCCGCGCCGACCTGCCGGGCCCGCTGTGCATCGCGGTGATCGCGAAGAACGGCACGGTCCACCTGGTGGGTTACGGCCGTACGAACCACGCGGGCCGCGGCGCTCGGGCGGCGTACGACGCCGTACGCGCCGGAACGGCCGTCCCGTCCGGGCCGGGCGCCGACGCGGTCGACGGCAACGCCCACTTCTACGGCTTCGAGATCGAGAACCTCGGCAACGGCCGCGACCCGTACCCCGAGGCCCAGCTGGCGGCGGTGGAGAGGGTCGCGGCGGCGGTGTGCCGGGCGCACGGCTGGAGCGCGGCGCGGGTCATCGGCCACAAGGAGTGGACGAGACGCAAGATCGACCCCACGTTCTCGATGGCGTCGATACGCACGCGGATAGCGAACCGGATCAGCGGGACGGGGAGCGGCGGCAAGGAGCCTCCGACCGCCGCGTACGAACCGTTCCCGGGCGCCGCGTACTTCACTGCGGGCCACCGAAGCCCGCTCATCACGGCGATGGGCAGGCGTCTGGTCGCGGAGGGCTGTGGCCGCTACGAGATCGGTCCCGGCCCGGTGTGGACGGAGGCCGACCGCCGCTCGTACGCCGCCTGGCAGCGCAGGCTCGGCTACTCCGGCGCGGACGCGGACGGCATCCCGGGCCGCGTGAGCTGGGACAGGCTCCGGGTCCCGCGCACATGACCCCGACGAACTCCGAACAACGAACAACGAGGCAACGAAGAACCAGGAGGGTGCCCATGGTGAGCAGTGAGGAACGAGCAGGAGTGGTCCTGGAGCTGGAGCGCCTCCGCCGCGCCGTGGACGTCGGCTTCGCCACCACCCGGGGTGATCTGGCCCTCCTCCTCCAGCGCGCCGACCAGACGGACAAGACGCTCTCGGAACACGAGGAGCGCCTGGACACCCTGGAACGCAACCGCTGGCCCCTCCCCTCCCTGGCCGCGATCACGTCCTGCGCCGCCCTGGCGGTGACGCTGTGGTCGGTGGCGACGGGGAAGTAGGAGGCCGGGGCGGGCCCTGGGACGGGCACGGAGCTGCCCTCGTATCGCCGGGGCCGGGTTCCGCGGGTTCAGAGCGTGAGCACGGGCCGGGTGGAGAAGTCCTCGAAGAGGTCCTCGCCGTCCTCGCCGTGCACGAACTCGGCCATGGCGGGGTTGCGGTTGGCGGTGGCCAGGGGAAGCCACGCCAGCATGTGGCCGTAGCCGCCGCACACGGACTCGCCACCGTCTCCGCCGTGGATCGCGCCGGCGTCGCTCGTCAGCTCTGCGCTGTAGGTGTCGTAGGCGATGCGCAGGCCGAAGGCGTTCAGCCGGCTGTGCGGGCCGGTGCGGTCCTCGTAGGGGGTGCGGTCGAGGGGGCAGTCGTTCCCCCACCGGAACAGGGTGCCCGCCCCGGCCCCGCAGGCGTGCTCCCACTCGTCGGAACTGGGCATCCGCAGGCCACGAGCGGCGAGAACGGCCGGCATGTCAGCGGGCGACTCGGTCAGGTTCTCGTCCTCCACCGCCATGAGCACGGTCGCCAGGACGACGCTCCGGCGGGGGCTGAGCACCTGCGCGAGGTGGGCCCGCAGATCGGGTCCGTGGCCGAAGCCCTGTTCAAGGCTCTCGGCATGGTCGGCGGTCTGTTCGGGCGTCGGATGCCAGGAGTCGAGGTCGAATCCGAGGGACACCGGGCCTCCGGGTATCAGGGCGAACTCCTGCCCGTTCCGCTCGATCCGGACCCGGTGCAGCGGCGCACCGAGGTGCTCGACGGTCTCGACGCCCGTCACCCGGCCGTTCACCAGCTCGGCGGCCTCCTGGGCGAGACGACGTGCGGTCGTCAGCTCGAAGGACCGCCATCGGTCGAGAGAAAGATCAGCGAGAGACATGGGCGGCAGTGTCGCACGCGGGTCTGAGTAGTCCGACAGCCCCAGGAGGCCGGCCCGCAGGTCATCGGGTCAGTCCGACAGCGACCCGATGTAGCCCAGGGTCTCCTTGCCACCGTCGTCCCAGGTGATGACCACGTCGTCGCCGGAGCGGCGGACCGTGCCGTAGACGTAGTCGGACTCGTCCTTGCTGTCGCTGTCCATGGGCCGGAGGACGAGGCGGAAGGAGTCGTCGTCGCGGTAGGCACCGAGGCCGGTGAGGATGCCCTTGCCGGTGGTGTCGATGTAGGAGAGGGCGTACTTGCCCTTCAGGTCGCCCGAGGTGTACTTGGTGCCGACCGTGAGGGTCTTGGCGTCCGCGTCCTGCCACTGGCCCTCGACGCTCGGCTCGGGCGGCGCCTCCTCGGAACCGCCGCCCGTGTCGTCGCTGTAGCCGGAGTCCGAGGGGTCGTCGGTCGCCTCGGTGGAGGGGTCGTCGGCCGCCTCCTCCGACGCGCCGTCGGACACGCTCGGCTCCGCGGACACGTTCTTGTCGGACGTGGCGCCGGAGCTCTCATCACTGCCGCTGGTGGCCACGGCGATACCGCCGACTACCACCGCCACGGCCGTCACGGCGCCCACGATGATGAGGGCCATCCTGTTCTTCGAACCCCCGCCTCCGGGTGGCGGAGGTGGCGGGTAACCCCCGTACGGCGCACCGTAGTTCGGCATACCCGGCATACCCGGCGTACCCGGAGCACCGGGCGCACCTGCGTACGGCGGCTGCGGCGCTCCGTACGGCTGCTGCGGGGCCCCGTACGGCCCCTGCGGCTGCGGTGCCGCGTACGGGTTCGGGGGCTGACCGGGCTGGCCCGGCTGAGCGGACTGGCCCGGTACCTGGGTCGGCGGCTGCGGGGGCGGCGAGTACGGCCCGGGGTACGGCGGCTGCTGCGGCGGCTGGGCTCCGTAACCGTCCTGCGGCGGCTGGCCGGGGGGCTGGGTCATCGGCGGGTGTCACTCCTCGTGTCGCATCGGCGAGGCACGGTACGCCCGCCCCCCATGCGACCCCAACATCCACCACGCACCAGTCGGACGCAAGTGCGTTCTCCACTCGGTTACGCACTCAGTACACGCCCAACCACCCGCCCGCATCAGGGCTTTCGCCGGTTCCCGCCCTGTCCCCCGCGCCTCGTACGGCTCGGCCCCGACCCGGGGCCATCCACAGTGCGCCCCGGCGCGCTCTTCTGCCCCGAGCCGTCCGGCCACAGCTGCGGCTTCCGCTTCGCCGCCAGGTCCTCGGCCCAGCCGAACATGACGATGCAGCTTCCGATGAGCATCCAGGTGAACACCAGCACGGGCCACGGGCTCTCCAGCAGCCACGAGAAGTGCATCCACATCACATCGATCTGCCACAGCCGGTCCCACTGCGTCGCGGCCACGAGTATGCAGGTGTTGTGCCAGAGGTAGATCGTCACCGCACGGGAGTTGAGCAGGGTGATCAGCCCGTCCCAGCGGCGGAGCCGGCGCGGCCACTCGGCCCACGAGGGGCTGATGTGCAGCAGCAGCATGACGGTGCCGAGCGACCACAGGGCCTGGGCGAAGGGCATGCTGTCCAGGTCGTTGCCGTCACCGAAGTCGTGGTTCGTGGCGTACCAGAGCCCCAGCAGGGCGATGGCCGGTGCCACGGACGGTACGACGTAGCGCGGAAGCCGCTTGAGGATCCCCTCCTGGTGCGCCATGCCGAGGATCCAGCAGGCGCCGAAGGTGCTGAAGTCCGTGAGCGCCGAGGGGATCCGCTCGCCGGGCAGGGTGATGTAGCCCAGTTCGAAGGCCCCGGACAGGGCGATCGGCGCGAAGAGCGTGATCAGCGGCATCGCGCGCAGGGCGCGGAGCAGGACCGGCGACAGCAGGACGTACCAGAGGTAGGCGCGGATGTACCAGAGCGGTCCCGCGAGGTCCACGGCCCAGTTCTCGCCGATGAAGCCGTGGACTCCGGGCAGTCCCTCGGCGTACGGCGGATCGCTGAGCGGGAGGATCCAGAAGCCGAGGTGGAGCCACCACCATCCGGGATGACCGTCCGCGTCGGGGCTCCAGCCCTGGATCACCATGCCGGTGACGCCGACGACTCCCAGCACCCACAGCGGGGGCAGCAGACGGCGGATCCGGCTCTTGATGACCTGCGTGGGCGGGCGCTTCAGGGAGCGGGCCATGAGGTTGCCGGCGAGCGCGAACATCACGCCCATGGAGGGGAACACCAGCGGCAGCCAGGCCCAGCCCGTCAGGTGGTACAGGACGACACGGAACAGGGCGAGCGCCCGCAGCAGGTCGAAGTAACGGTCCCGGACGGGACCGCGCCGGGCGGCCCCCGCCTGTTCCGGCGTCCCGTCCCCGCCGGGCGGAACCGTGACGGTGGCCGTGGCAGCGGTGCCCATGACAGCGGACGGCGCCGCCTGCCCCGGCACCGGCATCGCCACGTCCGGCACCGGCACCGGCACCGGCACCGCCGGATCCGGCCCCGGACGACGTGCCGCCCCCGGCGCCGAAGAGCCGAAGTATCGCTCGTGGTACATGAAGGCGTCCTCTTCAGCCCGCGCGCCCGGAGCGCCGACGGGATCCGTGCCGTCCGACCACGGGGTACGAGGCGTAGGCGTGCTCATCCGACCGGTCTCCGCTCCCTGACCTGCTGCTGTGTGTCCGGCCCGGCGCCGGGAAGCCCCACCGCGCCCGTGCGCCGGAGCTTCTGCCAGCGCAGTCGGCCTCCGGTCAGGGCGGTCACCCAGGACTGGAGCAGCACGACGTACATGAGCTGGCGGTAGAGGATCTGCTGGAGGGGCAGCGAGATCAGGTGCGTCATACGTTCACCGTCGAGGTGGAACGCGTAGGCCGCGCACACGGCCTGGATCGCGAGCACGCCCAGCCAGGCGCCGATCGTCTTCTCCGTCGGGCCGAAGATCAGCCCGTACAGCAGGAACACGTCGATCAAGGGGGCCAGCAGGGGCGCCACGACCATGAACAGCGACACCAGCGGCAGCCCCACCCGGCCGAAGCGGCCGGACGGTCCGCGTTCGACGAGGGCCCGGCGGTGTTTCCAGATCGCCTGCATGGTGCCGTACGACCAGCGGTAGCGCTGTGACCACAGCTGCTGGACGGACTCCGGGGCCTCGGTCCAGGCGCGGGCCTTCTCCGCGTACACCACGCGCCAGCCGTCGCGGTGCATCGCCATGGTGATGTCGGTGTCCTCGGCGAGCGTGTCCTCGCTCATGCCGCCGACCCGCTCCAGCGCGCTGCGCCGGAAGGCCCCCACCGCGCCCGGGATCGTGGGCATGCAGCGCAGGATGTCGTACATACGGCGGTCGAGGTTGAAGCCCATCACGTACTCGATGTGCTGCCAGGCGCCGATGAGCGTGTCCTTGTTGCCGACCTTCGCGTTGCCCGCGACCGCGCCGACGGTCGGGTCGGCGAAGGGCTGCACGAGCTCGCGGACGGTGGACGGCTCGAAGACCGTGTCGCCGTCCATCATCACGATCAGGTCGTAGCGGGCGTTGCGCATACCGCGGTTGAGCGCGGCCGGCTTGCCCGCGTTGAGCTGGCGGACGACGCGTACGTTCGGCAGGCGCAGGTTCTCGACGATCCGGGCCGTGCCGTCGCTGGAGCCGTCGTCGATGACGATGACCTCGACGGGATGGTCACTCGCCACCAGGGAGTGGACCGTCTTCTCGATGCACTTGGCCTCGTTGTACGCCGGGACGAGGACGGACACCGGCTCCGTGACCGGCCCCCGCGGTCCCCAGCGGAAGCCTCGGCGGCGTACCCGGCGGGCGTGCACGACGGAGAGCAGCAGCATCAGCCCGAAGCGGGCGAAGACCAGGACGCCGATCACGGCGAGCCCGACGACGAGGACCGAGGTCGTCTTCTCCGAGGCCTGCACGAGGAAGACCCACGCCTTGCCCTTCCACAGGTCGAGTCCCGTGACCCGGGTGTGCGCGCTGGGGGCGTCCAGCGCCTCGGTCAGGGTGTCGAACTCGTAGTCCTTGTCCTGAAGGTCGGAGATGAACCGGTCGAGTGCCGCGACGGTCTGCGAGCGGTCGCCACCGGAGTCGTGCATCAGCACGATGGCGCCCTTGCCGCCCTTGGGTGTGGCGCGGCGGATGATCTCGTCGACGCCGGGCTTGCGCCAGTCCTCGCTGTCCGTGTTGTTGACGATGGTGATGTAGCCGCGGCTGCCGATGTACTCCGTCACGGGCCACGACTGGTTGTCCATGACACGGGCGAACGACGAGTACGGCGGACGGAACAGCGAGCTGCGGATACCGGCCGCGCCGGCCAGGGCGAGCTGGTTCTGGGACAGTTCCCAGTCGATACGGCGCTTGGACTGGAGCGAGAGATCCGGGTGGTTGAAGGTGTGCAGCCCGATCTCGTGGCCCTCGTCGACCATGCGCTGGACGAGGTCCGGGTAGCGCGAGGCCATGGTGCCGGTGATGAAGAAGACGGCGTGGGCGTCGTGCTTCTTGAGGACGTCGAGGACCTTGGGGGTCCACTGGGGGTCCGGGCCGTCGTCGAAGGTCAGGACCAGTTCGTGATCCGGGACATCGAGGCTGGACGGGCCGCCCGAGCGGGTGTCGATCACGGGGCCGCCGTCGAGGATCTTCTTCGGGACCTTGTCGTTGGACACCGGCGGCTGCACGCGGTAGTCCGCGAGGATCTCGCTGTGCACGTACCCGCGCAGCATGAGCATCGCCATCAGCGCGGTGAGGACGAGCACGGGCAGCAGGTAACGCAGGGGCAGCCTGCGCCGGACACGCGGGGGTGACGCGTGTCGGTGGGAGCGTGCCATCAGACGGTGTTCTCCGGGGACGAGGAGCGGGGGGTGGCGCCCGAGGCGACGGTGTCGGAGTCGTCGGTGCCGGTGCCGTCGGCCGCGGTGTCGGGGCCGGTACCGGTGCCCGTACCGTCGGAGTCCGAGGACTCCGAGGTGCTGGGCTCGGGGTCGGTCGAGGGGGTGGTGACCGACGGGGTGGTCGGAGCCGGGTCGGTGTCCGGGTCCTCCGGTGTGGGGTCGCCGCCGGGGTCGTCACCGGCACTGGAGTCGGGTGTCGTGGACGCGCCGGGGACCGCCACACCGGCCGAGGGGTCGGCCGAGGCGCCCGCGCCCGGGGTCGCCGACGCGCTCTCACCGGCCGAGGCGCCCGCGCTCGGCGAACCGCTCGCCGCCTCGGACGGGTCGGCGGAGTCGGTGGGCCGCGGGGACGTCTCGACCTGGCCCGCCGGCTTGTCGCCCTCGCCCAGCCCCGGCAGCCAGGGCGCCTCGGAGGTGCCCGACATCAGCGTGGCGGCGATGACGACGGCGTAGACCGCGCAGGCGAGGCCGACGAGGATGCCGAATCGGCGCAGCCTGCTGCGGCGGCGCCCGGACTCGTCCACGAACACGGGACCGTCCGAGTCCTGCTGGACCGGACCGCTCTTGGCCTGCTGGACCAGCCAGTCCTCCAGCTGGCGCCCCACGCCGTCCATCTGGACGGTGACCTCGTGAGGGTCGTGGGTGTGACCGGGCTCGCCGGTCTCCTCCCAGGGGACGTCATGGGTGCTCTGGTAGGTCTCCTGGTCCTTTCCGGGCTCACGGGTGCCCGGCGTCCCGGCCCCGCGGCGCCCGGCGTCCGGTACCTGCCCGAAGGGCTGGGTCTCCGCCCCCCGGCCCGGGTGCCGGGTCTCCGCCACCTGCCCGAAGGACCGTGGCTCCGGGATCCTGAACTGGCGGGTCTCCTGGTCGGTGAACTGCCGGGTCTCGGCTGCCGCGTCGTAACGCGACGTTTCGTCGGCGCGCCCCATGCCGCCTTCCGTGTCGTACTCGTGGGACTCGTGTGCGTGGCTCGGTGAGGAGCTCGGTGAGGAGTACGACGACCGGCCGTACGGCGACTCAGTGCCGTACAGCGCGTCCTGGCCGGATACCGACGGCTGGCGCGGTACGCCGATGTGCTGGGTCCCGGTCCAGGAGGCGGTCCCGCCGATCGCGTCCGGCCAGTCGGCCTGAGGATCGGACGGCCCGTCGGCGCTCCGGTCGGTACCGGTCCCGTCCGGGGAAGCGGCTCTGCGCCCGCTCGGACGACCCGTGTTCCGCCGGTTCGGTTGGGCGTCTTTCCGCCAGTCATCCACGCGCACGCACATCCCCCCAAGGGACACAGTCGGGCGCGCGAACATCTCCGGACACTTCGCACTTTCTTGTTCGAATCGAGCCCCCACCCGATCCGAGCGCCCCCACTTACCACACGTGCCCGGGCCTTGAATGTAGCGCAAGTGGGGGAACCGTGTGTGCACTGTGTCAGCTGCGACTCTGCATCAGTTGTGCGTCGATGGCCGGAATCCACCCTTGCGCGGGACTCTCGAGCCATCCCTCCTCGTTCGCGAGTTCGCTTGCGGCACATCTGAGCGCCTCAATTCCCCGATGCGCCAACCCCTTCGGCCATACCAGCGACACGGGCGACAGCGGAACGGGGTCGACGAGGGGCCGGAGCACCGTCCCAGGCATGGCCGGAAAGTCCACCACGGCGAGGACGGGGTTGCGTTTCTTGGCCATGATCCGCTGGAACTCCTCGGTGCCCACTGCGAGCGGAGCGGGTGGTGCGACGGCGATCGCGCGCCCCTCGAAGAGCCGGTGCGCCAGGTCCGTCCACTCCGGTGTACGTGGGTTCCCGGCACCGGCGTACACGCTCTCGCCCGCGAGCGCGGCCAGCGGCACCTCGTCCAGGCCGGCGAGCCGGTGGTCCTCGGGCAGGATCACGGCCATCGGCTCGTACCGCACGGGCTGCTGGGCGAGCCGGGCCCGCACCGCCGGGTCCAGCCCCGCGAACCGGCCGAACGACGCGTCGAGCCGCCCGGCGAGGAGCTCGGCGGCGGCCCCCGTGAGCCCGCTCTCGTAGCGGGTCATCAGCTCTTCCTCGGGAGCGAGCTCACGAGCGCGGGCGAGGATCCGCTCACCGACGAGGCCCGGACTGTTGACGTCGACGAGCAGCGGCCGCCCCGAGGCCGGCCTCCCCGCCCGCCCGAACGCCTCCAGCAGCTCCTCCCACGCCTCCAGCACCCGCCGCGCGTACGGCAGCAGCCGCGCGCCGTCGGCGGTCAGGGCCACCTGCCGGGTCGTCCGCACGAAGAGTTCGGCGCCCAGCTCCCGCTCCAGGCGCCGGATGTCCCGGCTGAGCGCCTGCTGGGCGACGTACAGCCGGGCGGCGGCCCGGGTGAAGTGCAGTTCCTCGGCGACGGCGAGGAAGGCGCGGAGAAGGCGGATGTCGGGCATCAGCCGAACCTACAACCGGACTCACACTCGAACTGGCAACCGGACTGACAACCCAAGTGCGTCAATCACCGCGGAGCAGGTGTTGGACCCGCGATCATCCACCGGGCGACGGTTGCCCCATGCCGCACCCCTCCACGACCGACCACACACATCCCCGCCCCTCACTCCTCCTGACGGTCACCGCCGACACGTTGGTCGCCGCCGACTTCACCCCTCGCCGCCGGCGCGCTCCGCAGCGCGGCCCGTACCGCCGCCTCTTCACACTCCCCGGCACCCGAGCCTTCACGATCGGGAACCTGATCGCCCGTCTCCCCATGGGCATGTTCACGGTGAGCGCGGTCATCATGATCGCCGGTTCGCGGGGCTCGTACGCCCTCGCCGGTGCCGTCACGGCGACGGGCCTGGCGGCGACCGCGCTGATCGCGCCCTGGACCGCACGGCTGGTGGACCGCCACGGCCAGGCACGGGTGGCCGTACCCGCCACGGCGGTCGCGGTGCTGGGCAGCCTCGCACTGGTGCTGTGCGTGCGGTACGGCGCCGCGGACTGGACCCTCTTCGCCTGCTACGCGGCCACGGCCACGACCCCGAACACCGGCGGGATGTCCCGCGCCCGCTGGGCCCATCTGCTCAGGGACGACCCGGCGGCCCTGCACACCGCGAACTCCTTCGAGCAGGCCGCGGACGAGCTCTGCTTCATGCTCGGCCCGGTCCTCGCGGCGTTCCTGTGCACCGGCCTGTTCCCCGAGGCGGGCACGCTGACCGGCGCCGCGCTGCTGATGACGGGCGTACTGGTCTTCGCGTCCCAACGCTCGACGGAACCCCCCACGCCGGACCGCGGGGCGTCGGCGCCGGTC
>NZ_VJZE01000218.1 GCF_009377205.1 Streptomyces phyllanthi | reverse complement strand
CCCCTTGGACCCCTCCCCCGGGCTCGCCCGCCTCCCCGAGCTGATCTCGGCGTGCGCGTCCGCCGGGGTCCAGGTCACCGTCACCACCGAGGGAGAACCTCAGCCGCTCTCACCGGGGGTGGACCTGACCGCGTTCCGTATCGTCCAGGAGGCGCTCACCAACATCACCAAGCACGCCGGCGCGGAAGCCGCCCGGATCCGGCTCACCTACTCCGACGCCCGTCTGATCATCACGGTGACCAACGACGGAAGCGCCACGGACTCCGACCCCACCGCCGCCTGCCAGGGCCGCGGCTTCGGCCTCATGGGCATGCGCGAACGCGCCCACTCCATCGGCGGCGACCTGCAGGCGGGCCCCCGCCCCGAGGGCGGGTTCGAGGTCACGACCGCGTTGCCGCTGCATCCGCACGCCCGTGAGCTCGGGGCGGAGCGGGGACCGGAACAGAAAGCGGAACGGGAACCGGCACAGAAACAGGAGCAGGCGGCGCCCTGAGAGCCGCGCTCACCCCCGGCCGCCGCGTACCGGCAGCGCGCGGCGCAGGCAGTCGGTGAGGCGGGCCGCGATACCGCCGTCAGGGTCGAGGCGGGGGTTGAAGATCGTGACATCGAGACCGAGGGCCCGCTCGCCGGCCACCGCCCCGCGCAGCACGTGCTCCAGCTCCGGCCAGGTCAGCCCGCCGGGCTGCCGGTAGTCGACCGCGGGCATCACCGCGTCGTCCAGGACGTCGGCGTCGAGGTGGACCCAGTAGCCGGCGCTCCGGCCGGCGCCGAGCAGGTCGAGGGCGTGGCGCGCCGCCGCCTCGGCGCCGGTGGCCCGTACGGCGTCGAGGTCGATCGCGTGCAGCCGGGGCGGCAGCGGCTGCATCCCGGCCTCGGCGGACTCGGCGGAGTCCCGGAAGCCGAAGGCGACGACGTCCTCGTCGCGCAGCAGGGGCCCGCGGCCTTCGAGGTCGGTGAGCAGCGGGGGGCCGCGGCCCGTCGCCAGGGCGAGCTCCATCGAGGCCGCCTCCCCGTTGGGCTCCGCCGAGGGCTGGTAGAAGTCGGTGTGGCCGTCGAGGAACAGCAGACCGTGGCGTCCGCGGCGGCGCAGCGCGAGGAGGATGCCGAGCAGGATGGAGCAGTCTCCGCCGAGGACGACGGGGAACAGGCCATGGTCGAGGACGTCGCCGACAGCGTCCGCCAGCCGCACGGAGTACCGCGCGATGCCGCCCGGGTTCAGGATCCCCGTCTCCCGGTCGCGCCGCGGATCGTACGGCGGTGCCTCGACGCGCCGCGACTCCACCGCGCCGAGACCCTCCGGCAGCCCGGCCCGCGACAGCGCCGTCGGCAGCTCCTCGACACCGGAGGGCCGCAGCCCGAGCACCGACGGCGCCTCGATGATCGCCAGGTCCCGCACTACGCCGCCTCCTTCGCCGGGTGGGACGGCCGCTCGGCGGCCGGAGACGGCCGAGGGCCGGTCCCACCAGGATCCGCCGGAGCCCGGGGCACCGCACGGCGGAACCTGACACCTGCGCCCTGCGCCCTGCGCCTGCTCCTGCACCTGCACCTGCACCTGCACCTGCACCTGCGACGCGGCGAGCGACTCCAGTGCCCGTTCCTTCAGCCGGGCGTCCGCGTTCGCGGCGTTGCCGGAGTCGAAGGGCGGCTGGCGATCGTGTTCGACGGCGGGTCGGATCACCCACGCCGTGTCCGCCCCGCGCGTGCGAACGTGGGCCGAAGGGCTGTCGTCCATGTCCCTGATACCGGCACGTCCTCGCCGGGCAGGCGCCCACGTGTCGGGCGGAATGGCCGGTCGTGCGGAACGGTTGTCCCGGAACGGCCGGTCGTACGGAACGGTCCTACAGAAGCCGGAAGGGGACGGAAGCCATGGGTGGGTGGCGGTTGCGGGAGAGTTTCCGGACGGCGTCGGGGACCGTCCGGTGGGACCGGTTCGGGGAGGCCGGCGGGGAGCCGGTCGTGCTGTTGCACGGGACGCCCTTCTCCTCGTACGTGTGGCACGAGATCGCCCCCGCCCTCGCCGCCGGGGGCCGTGAGGTGTTCGTGTGGGACATGGCGGGGTACGGCGGTTCCGAGATGTACGCCGGGCAGGACGTCTCGCTGCGCGCCCAGGGCGAGGTGTTCGCCCGGTTGCTGGCGCACTGGGGGCTGGACCGGCCGTCCGTCGTGGCGCACGACTTCGGCGGGTGCGTGGCACTGCGCGCGCATCTGCTGCACGAGGCCCGCTACCGGCGACTCGCGCTGGTCGACCCCGTGGCGCTCAGGCCGTGGGGTTCGCCCTTCTTCCGGCTGGTCGGCGAGAACAGCCATGTCTTCGAGCGGCTTCCGGGGGCACTGCACCGGGCGCTGGTACGGGAGTACGTCGGTACGGCGAGCCATCGGGGGCTGCGGCCCGACCAGCTGGACGCCCTGGTCGCTCCGTGGGCGGACGAGGAGGGGCAGGCCGCCTTCTACCGGCAGATCGCGCAGGCGGACCAGCGGTACACCGACGAGATCCAGGGGCTGTATCCGTCACTGCGGCTGCCGGTGACCGTGTGCTGGGGGACCGAGGACACCTGGATCCCGTACGCCAAGGGCGAGGAGCTCGCCTCGCTGATCCCCGGCGCGCGGTTGCGCCCGATCCGCGATGCCGGGCATCTGGTTCCGCTGGACGCGCCGGCCGCCCTGCTGGGCGAGGTGCTGGGGTTCCTCGGGGAGGCGTGAGGCGCCGTCGGCGTGCGAGCCGGTCGGTGGCGCTGTGGAATGGGAGCCATCGACGAGAAGATACGGAGGCGCGCCGTGGAGATCATGGTTGTCGCGCCCGAGGAACACGGCGCCTGGACCATCACGCACCGGCGGGCGGTCCTCGTCCATGGCCGCCTTCCGGGAAGAGAGCTCGGCTGGTGGCTGTCCTGGGTGGATCCCGCGACGGAGCGGCGCCGCGACGAACTCGTTCCGGGGACGGAGAGCGACCAGGCTCAGGCGATGGAGTACGCGAGGAACTTCTTCGCCGCGAACGGCATTTGACCGGGTTTCCGTTCCCGGGTCCTCCGTGCTTTCCGGACGCCCCGTGTCTGCCGGACGCCCCGTGCCTTTCGGACGCCCCGTGTCTGCCGGACGCCCCGTGCCTTTCGGACGCCCCGCGTCTGCCCGACGCCCCACGCCTTCCCGACGCCCCACGCCTTCCGGACGTTCATGTCGTCCAGGTGCTCCATGCCTTCCAGGCGGCCTCGTCCGGTTCGGCGGACCGTAGGCGGGACCGCTGTGCCGCGTCAAGGGGGCGTGCGGGGCTTCCGCGTGGAGCGCGTGAACGGCCGTCCGGTCAGCTGAGGCAGCAGCCCCCGAGCCGGGACAGATCTTTGACAGACTATTGACGCTACGGCGAAGAGATGTAGATTCTGGCGGCATTCCTTCCCACCCCGGCCCACCTCAGGAGCTGTCATGGGTGCTGTCTCTCTCTTCTCTCTCACCAGAACCATCGCCGGGCTCGCCGTCGGCGCCCTGGTGCTCTCGGGCTGCGGGTCGAGCCTGGGCGAGTCCGGCCAAAGCGGGTCCGGAGGGACCCAGTCCGGCGGCGCCGTCAAACTCGGGCTGCTGGTGCCCCTGTCGGGTGTCTACGCGCCCGTCGGCGAGGACATCAAGGCCGGCTTCGAGCTCTACCTCGACCAGCACGACGGCAAGCTCGGCGGGCGTGACGTCGACCTCGTGACCACCGACGAGGGGGAAGGACCGCAGACCGGTGTGCCCGCCGCCCAGAAGCTCGTCACCCAGGACCAGGTCGCCGCGGTCGCCGGAGTGGTCAACTCGGCCACCGCGCTGGGGCTTCGTGACTTCTTCGACGAGTCGAAGAAGCCGCTGCTGATCGCCAACGCCGGAGCCGACGACATCACCGGGGCCCGCAAGTCCGAGTACGTCTGGCGGACGAGTTTCAGCAACGGCCAGGTGTCCGGTGCGCTGGGGCCGGCCGTCGCCGAGGAGGTCAAGGGCAGCGTCTACCTCATCGCCGCGGACTACGCCGCGGGCAAGGAGATGGTCGCGGGCTTCCGCAAGAGCTTCGAGGCCGCGGGCGGCAAGGTCGCCGGGGAGAAGTACACCCCCTTCGGCAAGACCCAGGACTTCCAGCCCTACCTGTCGGCGATCCGCAAGTCCGGCGCCGACGCCGTCTACGCCTTCTACGCGGGCGCCGAGGCCGTGAACTTCGTGAAGCAGTACCAGCAGTTCGGGCTCGCCGAGAAGACACCGCTGTACGGGACCGGCTTCCTCACCGAGGGCGGGGTGCTCGCCGCGCAGGGCAAGGCCGCGGTCGGAGTGAAGACCTCGCTGCACTACTCGACCGAGCTGGACGGCGCGGTCAACAAGGAGTTCATGGCGGCCTACCAGGAGAAGGCGAAGAAGCCGCCGACGGTCTACGCCGTCCAGGGCTACGACACCGCCGCCGTGCTCGACAAGGCTCTGGCCGAGGCGGACGGCGACAGCGGTGACGCCCTGGTGAAGGCACTGGGCAAGGTCGGTCCGGTCGACAGCCCCCGCGGCTCGTGGAAGTTCGACGCGGACCACAACGCGGAGCAGACGTTCTACCTGCGCGAGGTCCGTGCCGACGGGAAGACGGCCGTCAACGCGGTCGTCGATGAGCTGGACTGACGGGACCGGGATGGCTACCCATCTGGTGAGCGTCCTCAACGGGCTGGCGATGGGCTCCCTGCTCTTCGCCATCGCCCTGGGACTGTCCCTGGTGTTCGGGATGATGGACGTGCTGAACCTCGCGCACGGCGCGGTGTATCTCGTCGGCGCCTACGTGGCGGTGGCACTCGTGACCGACGGCGCGGGGGTGGCGGCCTTCGTCCTGGCGGTGCTGGCCGCCGCCGTCGCCGGGGCCCTCCTCGGCGGTCTGCTGGCCGCCCTGACGCGGGCCACCACGCACCATCTCGACCAGGCCCTGCTCACGCTCGGCGTGGGCCTCGTGGTCGCCGAGGTGCTGACGCTGGCCTTCGGCACCGACGTGCACTCCATCAGCGCCCCCGCACCGGTCGGCGGCGGTGTCACGGTGCTCGGCGAGACGTATCCGGTGTACCGCCTGCTCGTGATCGGTTTCGGGGTCGTACTGGCGGTGGCCGTGTACGTCCTGGTGGAGCGCAGCCCGCTGGGCTCGGTGATCCGCGCCACCGTCGCCGACCGGGCGATGGTGGCGGCACTGGGCGTCAACACCGGGCGGGTGCTGGTCGGGGTCTTCGCGGCGGGTGCGGCGCTGGCCGCGGTCGGCGGGGTCCTGGCCGGTCCGATCCTCGGTGCCCAGCCCGGTCTGGACGAGAAGGTGCTGCTGCTCGCGCTGGTCGTGGTGGTGATCGGGGGCCTGGGCTCGGTCCGGGGCGCGCTGCTGGGTGCCGTGGTGATCGGGCAGGTGCAGGCGCTCGGTACCGCGCTGTTGCCGGAGTACGCGTCGTTCCTCGTGTTCGCGGCGATGGCCCTGGTCCTGCTGGTGCGGCCGGCTGGTCTGCTCCCGGCCCGGACGGGGGTGCACGCATGAGAGCGGAGACGGAGAAGGAGAAGGAGCAGGAGAAGGAGCAGGAGCAGGAGAAGGACACGGTGACGGTGCACGGCGGTACACCCGCGCCGCCGGACCCGGCGCCCGTCGTCGAAGCACCGGACAGCGCGGCCACCGCCGGTGCGGATCGCCCTCACCGGCGGCGGGCCGCGGTCGTCGTCGCGGTCGTCGCCCTGCTGACGGCGGCCCCGCTGGTGCTCAGCCCCTACCCGGTGTCGGCCATGACCCGGATGCTGGCGTTCGCGGTGCTGGTGATCGGCGTCGACCTGCTGACCGGGGTCACGGGGCTGCCCTCGCTGGGGCAGGCGGCGTACTTCGGCGTCGGCGCCTACACGGCGGTGCTGGTCGGGGTCCACATCACCCCGGACGCGATGGTGCAGGCGCTGGCGGGCCTGGTCATGGGCCTGGTGGCGGCCGCGGTCACCGGCTGGGTGGCCGTACGCGCCCGCGGCATCGTGTTCCTGATGCTCACGCTCGCGATCGGCGAGTCGGTGCACCAGGTGGCCGACACCTGGTCCGCCGTGGGCGGCAGCAACGGGCTGGCCGGGATGCCCCCCGTCACCCTGTTCGGCGGGCCGGCCCTGCTCGCCGCCGGGTTCGTGTACTGGTGGGTGCTCGTGGTGGCGGCCCTGGTGTTCGCGGCGGTCGCGCTGGTCGTCCGCTCCCCCTACGGGCGGACCCTGCGGGGCATCCGTGACAACGAGGCCCGGATGCGGGCGCTCGGCTACCGCCCGGCGCTCGCCCGGTACGGAGTCTTCTGCCTGGCGGGGGCCGTCGCGGGGGTGGGCGGTGCCCTGTGGGCGCAGCAGGCCCGGTTCTTCTCGCCCGGGGACATGGGGTTCGAGGTGGCGGCGCTGGCTCTGCTCAGCGTGGTCATCGGGGGTGCGGGCAGTCTGTGGGGGCCCTGTCTGGGTGCGGCGCTCGTGCTGTTCGTCCGCGACAACCTCTCCGCGTCGATCGGCGGCCACGGCCCGCTGGTGCTGGGCGCGGTGTTCGTCGCCGTCGTCTTCCTGATGCCGCGCGGGCTGGCGGGCCTCACGGGTGGGCGCCTGCGGGAACTCGCCGGAGCCCGCCGCCGGAAGGAGAACTCGTCGTGACCCCTCTTCTGGAACTGCGCGGGCTGACCCGCTCCTACGGCTCGCTCACCGCCGTCGACGGTGTGGACCTGACGATCCCCCGGGGCGAGCGGCACGCGCTGATCGGGCCCAACGGCGCCGGGAAGTCCACGCTGTTCGCGACCGTCGCCGGGACGCTCCGTGCTTCGGGCGGCAGCGTCCTGCTGTCCGGGCAGGACATCACGTCACTGCCGGAGGCGGACCGGGCCCGGCGCGGCATGGTGCGTACGTACCAGCACTCCAGCCTGTTCCTCGACTGCTCGGTGCTGGACAACGTCGCGCTCGCCGTGCAGCGGGTCCACCGGGTGGCCCACCGGTTCGACCGGGCGGCCCGGCGGTTCCGGCACACCGAGGCCGAGGCACGCCGCCATCTGGACTCGGCCGGGCTGTCCGGGCGGACCGGGGACAAGGTGTCGGCCCTGTCCCACGGCGAGCGGCGGCAACTGGAGGTCGCGATGGTGCTCGCCACCGAACCCTCCCTGGTGATGTTCGACGAGCCCACCGCGGGGATGTCCGCCGCGGAGACCGAGCGGTTCGTGGCCCTGATGGAACGGCTGCCCGAGGACCTGACCGTGCTCATCGTCGAGCACGACCTGGATGTGGTGTTCCGCCTCGCCGACCGGGTCACCGTGCTGCACCTGGGCAGGGTCCTCGCCTCCGGGCCACCGGCGGCGATCCGGACCGACGAGGCGGTGCAGCGGGCCTATCTCGGTTCCGCCAGGACCGAGGACCTGTTCGCCGAAGCCGAAGCCGGAATCGAAGCCGAAGCCGAAGCCGAAGCCGGAACCGAAGCCGAAGCCGGAACCGAAGCCGGAACCGGAGGACCGCGATGACCGACCTGCTCAGCGTGCGCGACCTGCGCGCGGGATACGCGGGCACCACCGTGCTCGACGGCGTCGACCTCACCGTCCCGGCCGGCACGGTCGTCGCACTGCTCGGCCGCAACGGCGTCGGCAAGACCACGTTCGTCCATACGGTGATGGGGATGCTCAAGCCGTACTCCGGCAGCATCCGCATCGACGGCCGGGAACTCGCCGGAGCCGCCGCGCACACCGTGGCCCGCGGCGGCGTCGCGATCGTGCCCCAGGGCCGCCGTGCGTTCGCACCTCTCACGGTGGAGGAGAACCTCACCATCGCGGCCCGGGCGTCCAGGGGCCGCCCCGGACCCTGGACCACGAAGCGCGTCTACGAGCTGATGCCCCGTCTCGCCGAGCGGCGCGGCAACCGGGGGGACCAACTCTCCGGCGGGGAGCAGCAGATGCTCGCCATCGGCCGGGCCCTGCTGAGGAACCCGCGGCTGCTGCTCCTGGACGAGCCCTCGGACGGTCTCGCGCCCGCGGTCGTCGACCTGATCGCGGGGGTGCTGGAGGGCCTGCGCGGTGAGGGCATCGCGGCCGTGCTGGTGGAGCAGGACCTGCACCTGGCCTTCCGGCTGGCCGACGAGGTCGCGGTGATGCAGAAGGGCCGCATCGTGCACAGGAGTTCCACCGCCGACTTCCGCCAGGACCGGCGGCGGGCCCACAGCCTCCTCGGCGTGGGCTGATCCGAGAACCCGACGCGAACCCCCGTGTGGCCGGGGGCCTCTCGGCGCGCCCCGGCCGCACGTCACGGAAAGCCGCACGTCATGGAAAGAGGACACAGATCTGATGAAACCCCCGCGCTCCAGAGCCCGTTCCTGGTCCGCAGCACTCGCCGGCCTGGCCCTGACCATCGGCCTGACCGCCCTGGCCCCCGCGGGGCAGGCCGTCTCCCCGGCTCCCGGTGAACCGGTCAGGTCCTGCGCGGGCCTGACCGAGCTGGCCTTCACCGACGGCACCCGCGTCACCAGCGCCGAGCAGACCGACGGCACCCCCGCGATCTGCCGGGTGCGCCTGACGGTTCCCGAGAGCGTCAACATCGCGGTCTCCCTGCCGGTGAACGACTGGAACGGACGGTTCCAGGGCGTCGGGGGCGGCGGTTACGCCGGCTTCCTGACACCCCCCGACGACGCCGCGAAGGCGGGCTACGCCGCGGCGTCCACCGACACCGGCCACACCGGATCGCCGTTGTCCGGCGCCTGGGCGTGGTCGCCGACCGGGATGAAGCAGAACCTCATCACCGACTTCGCCCGTCGCTCGGTCCACGAGATGACGGTCAAGGGCAAGGCGGTGACCGAGGCCTACTACGGACAGGCGCCCAACCACTCCTACTGGAACGGCTGTTCCACCGGCGGCCGGCAGGGCCTGATGGAGGCCCAGCGCCACCCCGGGGACTACGACGGCGTCCTGTCCGCGGCACCCGCCATCAACTGGGACCGGTTCATCCCCTCGGAGCTGTGGCCGCAGATCGTGATGCGGGAGAGCGGCCATGTGGTCAGCCCCTGCACCTTCGAGGCCGTGAACAAGGCGGTCGTCGCCGCCTGTGACGGCGAGGACGGCGTGACGGACGGGATCGTCGATCCCCTGGCCTGCCGCTTCGACCCCTCGAAGCTGATCGGCGAGGAGACGGCCTGCGGCACCATCACCGCCGAGGACGCGGCCGTGGTGAAGAAGATCTGGCAGGGACCGCGCCGCCGGAACGGCTCCTTCCTCTGGTACGGGCTGACGCCGGGCACCTCCTTCGCCGGACTCGCCGGCAGCACCCCCACCGGGGAGGCCGCGCCGTTCCCGATCACCACCGACTGGTTCACGTACTGGCTGGCCAAGGACCCGGACTTCGACTGGCGCACCGTCACCACGGCGGACTTCGCGGACTACTTCGCCCAGTCCCGGGCCGAGTACCACGACGTGATCGGCACCGACGACCCCGACCTCGGCTCCTTCCGTGACGGCGGCGGCAAGCTGATCGTGTGGCACGGCTGGGCCGATCAGCTGATCTTCCCGCAGGGCACGATCGACTACTTCGGGCGCCTGACCGCCGAGATGGGCGGACAGGCCCGTACGGAGCGGTTCGCGCGCCTGTTCATGGCCCCCGGCGTCGCCCACTGTGCCGGCGGCCCCGGCGCCGCGCCGGCCGATCCGCTCGCCGCGCTGGTGAAGTGGGTCGAGGAGGGCGAGGCCCCGAAGACCCTCCTGGGCCGCAACGGGGACCTCACGCGCCCCCTGTGCCGCTGGCCCGCCGTTCCCCGCTACACGGGCGGCGGCAGCACGGACGACGCCGCCAACTTCCGCTGCACCGCGACATACGGCAAGTAGGGGCACCGGCCCCCACTCCAGGGCCGTGCGTGGCCTCTCAGGGCTCTGCGCGGCCCTGCACGACCCCTCACGATTGATGTTCTACAGAACCTTGACGCACTACTGAACTTCTGTAGAAGATTCCTTCAGCGGTACCCGTACCAGCGCGAGGAGGCGCTCGTCATGGTGGTGGCAGACAAGCCGGGCGTGGCCGAGGCCGCGCACGGAGCACCGGAGTCCACGGCACCGGTGGTGGTGACCTTCGACCGCAGTCCGGAGGCGTACCGGCACTGGAAACTCCGTACGGACGGACCGGTCGCCTGGCTGGAGATGGACGTCGACGAGCAGGGCGGCCTGGTCCCCGGGTACGAGCTGAAGCTCAACTCCTACGACCTGGGCGTGGACATCGAGCTGTACGACGCGCTGCAGCGGCTGCGGTTCGAGCACCCCGAGGTGCGCTCGGTGGTGGTGACCAGCGCCAAGGAGAAGGTCTTCTGCGCCGGGGCGAACATCCGGATGCTGGCGGCCTCCCCGCACCAGTGGAAGGTGAACTTCTGCAAGTTCACCAACGAGACCCGCAACGGCATGGAGGACGCCTCGGAGCACTCCGGGCTCACCTTCATCGCGGCGGTCAACGGCTCCTGCGCGGGCGGCGGTTACGAGCTGGCGCTGGCCTGCGACCGGATCCTGCTGATCGACGACAACTCCTCGGCGGTGGCGCTGCCCGAGGTCCCGCTGCTCGGCGTACTGCCCGGCACCGGCGGGCTGACCCGGGTCACCGACAAGCGCCGGGTGCGCAAGGACCTGGCCGACCTCTTCGCCACCCGCAGCGACGGCGTCAAAGGCAAGACGGCGGTGGACTGGCGGCTGGTCGACGAGGTCGTGCCGCGCCGGGACTTCCGTACGGTCGTCGAGCAGCGCGCCCTGGCAGCGGCCGAGAACAGCTCGCGGCCCACGGACGCCCGGGGCATCGCGCTCACCCCGCTGGAGCGCGAGGTCACCGAGGAGGGCATCGCCTACCGCCACGTACGCGCCGACTACGACCGCGCGCTCGGCCTGGTCGACATCACCGTGCGGGGCCCCGGCGAGGACGCCCCCGCCGACGCCGCCGCGCTCCACGCCCAGGGTGCCGACGGCTGGCTGCTGGCCCTCACCCGTGAGCTCGACGACCTGATCCTGCGGCTGCGGACGAACGAGATCGAGCTGGGCACGTGGGTGCTGCGCACCGAGGGCGACGCGACCCGCGTACTGGCCCACGAGCGGGCCGTCCTGGGCGCCGCCGCCGACGGCGACTGGCTCGCGGGCGAGATCGTGCACTACTACAAGCGCACCCTGAAGCGGCTCGACGTCACCAGCCGCAGCCTGATCGCGCTGATCGAGCCGGGCAGCTGCTTCGCCGGGCTGCTGCTGGAGCTCGCCCTGGCCTGCGACCTGCAGTACATGCTGGACGGGCCGCCGATCGAGGACCCGGACAGCGACGACCGGGCGATCCTCACCCTCTCCGAGGCGAACTTCGGCGCCTTCCCCATGGGCAACGGCCTCACCCGCCTGAAGTCCCGCTTCTACCAGGAGGACGACCACGTCGACTGGCTGCGCCGCGAGGCCGGTCAGCCGCTCAAGCCCGCCCAGGCCCGCGAGCTGGGCCTTGTCACCGACGCTCCCGACGACATCGACTGGGAGGACGAGATCCGCATTGTCCTGGAGGGCCGGGCGGCGCTCAGCCCGGACGCGCTGACCGGCATGGAGGCCAACCACCGGTTCGTCGGCCCGGAGACCATCGAGACCAAGATCTTCGGCCGGCTCACCGCCTGGCAGAACTGGATTTTCGTACGCCCCAACGCCTCCGGCCCGCAGGGCGCGCTGCGCCGCTACGGCACCGGTCAGAAGGCGGTCTACGACCGGAAGCGAGTGTGACCCGATGCCCACGAGGATCGACTACGACTCGAAGATCCCCAACAACGTCTCCATAGCCGACGACCGCCGCCTCCAGCGGGCGCTGGAGGGCTGGCAGCCCAAGTTCCTCAACTGGTGGGGCGAGATGGGCCCCGCGTTGGAGAACAAGGGCGTCTACCTGCGGACGGCCGTGTCGGTCGGACGCGACGGCTGGGCCCACTTCGACCACGTCAACCTGCCCGACTACCGGTGGGGCATCTTCCTGGCCGAGCCCACCCCCGACCGCCGTATCGCCTTCGGCGAGCACAAGGGCGACCCGGTCTGGCAGCAGGTGCCCGGCGAGTACCGCGCCGACCTGCAGCGCCTGATCGTCGTCCAGGGCGACACCGAGCCGGCCTCCGTCGAGCAGCAGCGTCTGCTGGGCCTGACCGCGCCGAGCCTGTACGACCTGCGCAACCTCTTCCAGGTCAACGTGGAGGAGGGCCGGCACCTGTGGGCGATGGTGTACCTGCTGCACGCCTACTTCGGCCGCGAGGGCCGTGAGGAGGCCGAGGCACTGCTCTACCGCAACTCCGGCAGCCCCGACTCGCCGCGCATCCTGGGCGCCTTCAACGAGGAGACCGCCGACTGGCTGGCCTTCTACATGTTCACGTACTTCACCGACCGGGACGGCAAGTACCAGCTCGGCTCGCTGAAGGAGAGCGCCTTCGACCCGCTGTCGCGGACCTGCTCGTTCATGCTGAAGGAGGAGGCGCACCACATGATGGTCGGCACCACCGGCGTCGACCGCGTGGTGACCCGCAGCGCCCAGCTGATCCGCGAGCACGACACCCTGGACATCGCCGCGTGCGGCGGCATCCCGCTCGACATCATCCAGAAGTACGTCAACTTCCACTACACGGTCTCCCTGGACCTCTTCGGCAGCGAGACCTCCACCAACGCGGCGAACTACTACACCGCCGGGCTCAAGGGCCGCTGGCAGGAGGAGCGCCGCAAGGACGACCACCGGCTCACCGACGACAGCGTCTTCCTGGACAGGCCGGAGGGCGACGGCAGCTGGTCGCAGGAGGAGGTCCCCACGCTGCTGGCCCTCAACCTGGACCTGCGCGACGAGTACATCGCGGACTGCGAGAACGGCCTCAAGCGCTGGAACAGGATTCTGGAGGACCACGGGATCGACTTCCGGCTGAGGCTGCCGCACCCTGGGTTCAACCGGGACGTCGGCCTCGCCGCCGGCCACCACATCACCCCCGACGGCACGATCGTCGACGAGCAGACCTGGGAGGCCGGCCGCCGCCGCTGGCTGCCCACCGCGGAGGACCTCGCGTTCGTCCGGTCGCTGATGCAGCCGGTCCACGAGCGCGGGAAGATCGCCCACTGGGTCGCGCCGCCGGTCAACGGCATCAACGGCAAGCCGTTCGAGTACGAGTACGTCCGCCTGGTGTGAGGGGTGTGAGCCACATGACCGTGAGCCACATGACTGACGTGTTCAACGCAGCGGACTACCTGGTCGACCGGCATCTGCGGGAGGGCGACGGCACCCGCACGGCCCTCGTCACCCCCATCCGGACGCTGACGTACGAGCAGCTGTCGGCGGAGGTCCGACGGGTGGCGGCCGGACTGCGGGCCCTCGGCGTACGGCCCGAGGAACGCGTCCTGATGTGCATGGTGGACGACGTCGAGCTCTTCACCGCCATCCTCGCCGCCTTCCGCATCGGCGCCGTGGCCGTCCCCGCCTCGACCATGCTCACCGGCCCCGAGCTGGGCAAGCTGGTGGCCGACTCGCGCTGCCGGGTGGTGCTGGGCTCCGCCGAGTTCGCCCCGACCGTCCGTGCGGCGCTCCAGGACGCGCCGGAGGTCGAGCACGCCGTTCTGACCGGCGACGACTGCGCGGGGCTGCCGGTCCACGTCCGGGGCCGCACCTGGCAGCAGTTGCTGGACGCGGGCGCGGGCACGGACGACGGGCCGTACACGACCTGGCCGGACTCGCCCGCCCTGTGGCTGTACACCTCGGGCACCACGGGGATGCCCAAGGCGGCCATGCACCGGCACATCGACATCAAGGTCGTCGCCGAGAACTACGGGCAGCGGGTGCTGGGCATCGGACCCGAGGACCGCTGTCTGTCGGTGGCCAAGCTCTTCTTCGCGTACGGCATCGGGAACTCGCTGTTCTTCCCGCTGGCGGTAGGCGGCACGGCGCTCCTCGAACCCTCCAGACCGTCCCCGGCGCTGTTCGCCAAGCGGGCCGGCGGCGACCGGGCCACCGTGCTGTTCGGCACGCCCAGCTTCTTCGGGCCGCTGCTCGCAGGCGCCGACATCCCGGACGACGCGTTCGGGACCGTACGGCTGGGGGTCTCGGCGGGCGAGGCGCTGCCCGCGCGGATGTTCGAGGGGATGCGGGAGCGGTTCGGGGTGGAGGTGCTCGACGGCATCGGGTCCACCGAGATGCTGCACATCTTCGTCTCCAACCGGTCGGGGCGGGTGCATCCGGGGTCCTCGGGCGAGCCCGTGCCCGGGTACGCGGTGGAGCTGCGTGACGTCGAGGGGCGTGTCGTGGAGGGCCACGGCGTACCCGGCGAGCTGTACGTCCGCGGGGAGTCGGCGGCGACGGGCTACTGGTGCCGGGCCGAGACCACCCGGCAGGTCTTCCTCGGCGACTGGGTGCGCACCGGCGACACGTACATCCGCAACGCGGACGGCACGTACACCTGTATGGGCCGCACCAACGACCTGCTCAAGGCCGGGGGCATCTGGGTCTCCCCCGCCGAGGTGGAGGAGCGGCTGCTGGCCCACCCGGACGTGGCCGAGGTCGCTGTGGTCGGCGCGCCGGACGCGGACGGGCTGGACAAGCCGGTCGCGTGTGTGGTGGCGAAGCCCGGGCGGGAGGTCGATCCGGAGGCGCTCGTGGCCTGGTGCCGGGAGGGGCTGGCGGCGTTCAAGCGGCCGCGGGGGG
>NZ_VJZE01000217.1 GCF_009377205.1 Streptomyces phyllanthi | reverse complement strand
GCGCAGCCGGGGGCCGTGCTGCCGGTGGAGACGTCGGACAAGGTGAACGCCCTGCTGGAACAGCTCTCCAACCCGCGGAACGCGGGGCCGGGGTTGCTGGTGATCGCGGGGAGTCTGGTGGCGCTCGTCGCGACGAGGTACATCCGTACGGAACAGGAACGGAACGCTTATCGGCGTCAGTATGCGCGGAGCTGGGGGTGAGCCCGGGTCCTCGCGGGTTCCCGTCCGCCGGGTGAGGTTTCGTGCCGGGTGCGGGTGGGGGGCGGCTGGTCGCGCCGTTCCCCGCGCCCCTCACACGGGGGGCGCGCCCGGCGATCGTCTGTTGCGCGGAGTTGGGGGCAGCGCCCGGGTTCCCGTCTGCCCGGGGAGGTTTCGTGCCGGGTGCGGGTTGCAGGTGGCTGGTCGCGCCGTTCCCCGCGCCCCTCACACGGGGGGGCGCGCCCTCACTTGGTGGAGCGTGCCGCCGCTTCCCATTCCATGACCAGGCGCTGGTACTCGCGCCTCTGTTCGCCCGTCAGGGTTCCGCCGCTGCGGGACCACAGGGCGCGGATCTCGTCGTTGACCTCGGCTGCCGTTCTTTCCGTTCTTTCCAGGACGACTTCGGGAATGGTGGACATGGCGTGAACCTTACGGCGTCGGGCGTGAAGCCGATGTGAGTAAAGGTGGCTCTTCGGGCATTACGGACCGTGAAGCTGATCACTCTGCGTTCACACCGGCGCCGTTGCCGAGCACCAGGACCTGAATCGCCAGCACCGCCGCCCCGCGCGCCCAGTCGTGGAAGTCCGAGACCTTCGTCTCCAGGTGGACCGGGTCGGCGAGCGGGTGGCGGTGGGCGTGGATGGTCTCCCACACCACTTCTCCGGCGACGTCCATCAGGCCGACCCCCTCTCCGGCGAGCAGGATCTTCTGCGGGATGACGAAGTTGGAGATCTGGGCGACCAGCGCGCCCAGCGCGCGCGCCGCCTCGTCGATGACGCGCGCGGGCATGGGCTCCCCCTCGGCGGAGCGGGCGAGGATCTCCTCGTACGTCATGTCGCGGCCGGTGGCGGCCCGGATCTGGTAGCGGATGCTGGGGATGGTCAGCAGGGAGACCGCGCTGCCCCGGGCACCGTCGGGGGTGAGCGGGCCGTTGGGGTTCACGATCCAGTGGCGGCCGAATCCGCGGTCCTCCTCCGCGCAGGGCACCCGCTTGCCGCCCAGGACGAGTCCGTAGCCGATGCCGGCGCCGATGGTGAGGACGGCGAAGCGGTCCAGCCCCCGGCCCGCGCCGAACCAGGTCTCGGCCTCGACGAGGGCCGAGACGTCGTTCTCGACGACCACCGGCAGCCCGGTGCGCTCCTCGACGAGTTCGGCCAGGCGCACGTCGCGCCACGACAGGAAGGCGGACTCGCCGACGACGGCACGGTCCTGGACGAGGCCGCCCACACCGATGCCGATGCCGGCGAGCCCGGGGTACGCGCGGGCCAGCTCGGCGGTCATCTCCCCCAGCTGGTCGGCGACCCGGTGCGGGTCGTGCGTGGCGAGCGGGCGGTCGTACCGGGTGACGATCTCGCTCCTGAGCGTGGTGACGACGCCGTAGACCATGTCCTCGGTGATCTTGAAGCCCACGAAGGAGCGGGACTCCGCGACGATGTCGAGGGGCTGGGAGGGGCGGCCCTGACGGACCTCGGCGAGCGGGGCGCCCTCGGGGACCTCCACGAGGAGGCCCGATTCGAGCAGCGGCTTGGTCAGCCTGGTGAGGCTTCCCGCCGAGAGGCTGAGCCGCCGGGCGATCTCGCTGCGGGACAGCGGGCCGTGCACCAGCACCTCGAGAGCCACCGCGCGCTCCCCGGGACTGAGCGGCAGCCAGCTTGCAGTCCGTGTGGTCATACGGCTCGGACTCCCCAAGATTTTTTCGACTCGGAAGTAATGAGGTCACTCTAGG
The DNA here is from genome assembly GCF_009377205.1 of Streptomyces phyllanthi. Classification (GTDB taxonomy): domain Bacteria; phylum Actinomycetota; class Actinomycetes; order Streptomycetales; family Streptomycetaceae; genus Streptomyces; species Streptomyces phyllanthi. Next base: position 12,723 of record NZ_VJZE01000217.1, on the reverse strand, counting down.
GGTCAGGTGCCCCTACGGAAAAGATCTGTGCACGACTCTTGACGCCACAATTATTCCGCCCCAAAAGTAAGTGGCCTGAGGACGAGCCGCCGATGAGGGAGCCCCCCGATGACCGTCGCCTCCAGCAGCCCACCATCCCGCCTGCCACTGAGCGGGGCCAAGGCCGTGGTGCCCACCCGGAAGGCGAAGGCTCGCGCCCGTGGTGACGGCGCCCTCGCGGCGGTCTTCATCGCCCCGGCGATGCTGGGCTTCCTGGTGTTCCTGCTCTGGCCGACGCTGCGGGGCATCTATCTGAGCTTCACCCGCTTCAACCTGCTGACCCCGGCCGAGTGGGTGGGGCTCGACAACTACGTCCGTATGGTCAACGACCCCATTTTCTGGAACTCGTTGACGGTCACCGTCGAGTACGTCGTCATCAACATCGGCGTCCAGACGGTCGCGGCGCTCGCCATCGCGGTCCTCCTCCAGCGGCTGACCCAGTCGGCCCTGCTGCGGGGCATCGTGCTCACCCCGTACCTGATGTCGAACGTCGTCGCCGGTCTCGTCTGGCTGTGGATCCTCGACACCCAGCTCGGCATCGGCAACGAGATCATCACCGCCCTCGGCGCCGACCGGATCCCCTTCCTCGCCGACGAGACCTGGGCGATCCCCACCATCGCCCTGATCAACGTCTGGCGGCACGTCGGCTACACCGCCCTGCTGCTCTTCGCCGGCCTCCAGGCCATCCCGAACCATCTGTACGAGGCGGCCAGGGTCGACGGCGCGAGCGAGTGGCGCATGTTCTGGCGGATCACCATGCCGCTGCTGCGCCCGGTTCTCGCGGTCGTGCTGATCATGACCGTGATCGGGTCCTTCCAGGTCTTCGACACCGTGGCGGTGACCACCGCGGGCGGTCCGGCGAACGCCACCAACGTGCTCCAGTACTACATCTACGGCTCCGCCTTCGGCCGCTTCCAGTTCGGCTACGCCTCGGCGATGTCCGTCGCCCTGCTGGTCGTCCTGAGCGCGATCACCATCCTCCAGTACCGGCTCACCCGGGCCGGCCAGACCGACCTCGGCTGACGGAAGGGAGACACCGGGATGGCTGCCGTGGCAACATCACCGACACCCACGACGACGACCGGACGCCCGGTCAGGCGCAGGTTCTCCCCCGGGAAGGCCGCCGCCTGGACCGTGATGGGCCTGATCGTCCTCATCACCCTGCTGCCCTTCTACTGGATCCTGCGCACCGCGCTGTCCACCAACGCCGGCCTGGGCGCCGACCCCACCAACCCGCTGCCCGTCGACCTCACCGGCACCGGCTTCGAACGGGCCCTCGGTCTGCAGTCGGCGAAGGAGGCGGTCGCGCAGGGCGGCGCGGGCGGCGGGCTCGACTTCTGGCGCTATCTGCTCAACTCCGTGATCGTCTCCACACTGATCACGGGCTGTCAGATCTTCTTCTCCGCGATGGCCGCGTACGCCTTCTCACGGCTGCGCTGGCGCGGCCGGGACGCCGTGTTCGGCCTGTTCCTGGCCGGGCTCATGGTGCCGACCATCTTCACGCTGCTGCCGAACTTCGTACTCATCAAGCAACTGCACCTGGTGGACACGCTGCTCGGTATCGCGCTGCCGAGCCTCTTCATGACCCCGTTCGCGGTGTTCTTCCTGCGGCAGTTCTTCATGAACATCCCGCAGGAGGTCGAGGAGGCGGCGCTGCTCGACGGCGCCGGAAAGGTGAGGATCTTCTTCCGGGTGATCCTGCCCATGGCGTCCACACCGATCATCACGCTGTCCGTGCTGACGTACATCACCTCCTGGAACGACTACTTCTGGCCGCTGATGGTCTCCTACAGCGACTCCTCGCGCGTGCTGACGGTGGCCCTGGCGATCTTCCGGGCCCAGACGCCGGCGACCGGCGTCGACTGGTCCGGGCTCACGGCGGCGACGCTGATCGCCGCGCTGCCGATGCTGGTGCTCTTCGCCTGCTTCGCGCGCCGCATCGTCAGCTCCATCGGCTTCACCGGGATCAAGTAAGGGGACATCGATGCGCATTCGTACGATCACGGCGCTGGCCGGAGCGCTCACGCTGTCCCTGGTGACCGGCTGTGCGCAGGGCGGCTCCACGGGGGCGTCCGCGAACACGGTGACGTACTGGCTGTGGGACGCCAACCAGCTGCCCGCCTACCAGGCCTGCGCGAAGGGGTTCGAGAAGGAGAACCCGGGACTGAGGGTCAGCATCACCCAGCTGGGCTGGGGCGACTACTGGACCAAGCTCACCGCCGGCTTCATCGCGGGCACCCAGCCGGACGTGTTCACCGACCACATCCAGAAGTTCGGCCAGTTCGCGGACCTGAAGGTGCTGGAGCCGCTCGACGACCTGGACATCAAGGAGTCCGACTACCAGCCGGGCCTCGCCGCCAACTGGATCGGCCAGGACGGCCACCGCTACGGCACCCCGAAGGACTGGGACACCGTCGCGCTCTTCTACAACGGGAAGATGGCGAAGGACGCCGGTCTCACCGGCGAGCAGCTGAACAGCCTCTCCTGGAACCCGAAGGACGGCGGCTCCTTCGAGAAGGCCATCGCCCGCCTCACCGTCGACAGGAACGGCAAGCGGGGCGACGAGCCGGGCTTCGACAAGAACCACGTCAAGGTGTACGGACTGGCCACCAACGGCAGCGGCTTCGCCGACGGCCAGACCCAGTGGAGCCCCTTCACCGGATCCGCCGGATGGAACTACACGGACAAGGCGCGCTGGGGCACGGAGTACCAGTACGACAGCAAGACCTTCCAGTCCGTCATCAAGTGGTACTTCGGGCTGGCGGACAAGGGCTACATGGCCCCCTTCTCCGACTACAACATCCAGTCCAACCAGAGCAACACGCAGGTCGCCGCGGGCAAGGCCGCCGCCGCCTTCGACGGCGCCTGGATGATCTCCACGTACGCCGGCTTCAAGGGCAGGGACATCAGGTCCGCCCTCACCCCGGCCGGCCCGACCGGCAAGCGCGCCACGATGATGAACGGCCTCGCCGACTCCATCACCAAAGCCTCCAAGAACAAGGAAGGCGCCCGGAAGTGGGTGGAGTACCTGGCCTCCGACAAGTGCCAGACCGTCGTCGGCGAGTACGGGGTCGTCTTCCCCGCCACCCCGGCGGGCACCGAGGCCGCCATCGCCGCCTACAAGAAGAAGGGCCTCGACGTCTCCGCCTTCACCGAACCCGTGGCCGACAAGAAGGACTTCCGGACCTTCTCCTACCCGATCACCAACTACGCGGCGGACGTACAGGCGCTCATGCAACCGGAGATGGAGGCCGTCTACGGCAACGGCAAGCCGGTGAGCAGCCTCGACGAGACCAACGACCAGATCAACCTCATCCTCGACCAGTGAGAAGCCAGAAAGGCATCCCCCACATGACGTTCTCCCTCGGCATCGTCGGCGCAGGCCAGTTCTCGGGCCAGTTCGCGAAGCTGTTCCTGGCCCATCCCGGGGTCAGCGATGTGTACGTCACCGATCTCCTGCCGGAGCGGGCCGAGCAACTGGCGGCCGCGGAGGGGCTGTCGGGCACCTTCCCGTCGTACGAGGCGATGCTGGAGTCACCGGCGGTGGACGCCGTAGCGATCTTCACCCAGCGGTGGACGCACGGGCCGCTGGTGGTGCGGGGGCTGGACGCCGGCAAGCACGTGTACTCGGCGGTGCCCATGGCGATCACCACGGAGGAGATCGCGGCGATCATCGACGCGGTCAGGGCGACCGGGCTGACGTACATGATGGGCGAGACCAGCCAGTACAACCCGGCGACCGTGCACGCCCGCGACCAAATCGCGGCGGGTGCCTTCGGGCGGCTCTTCTACGCCGAGGGCGACTACGTGCACGACATGGACCTCGGGTTCTACGAGGCGTACCAGTACAGCGGCGGTGAGGGGTGGAAGGCGACCGCCAGCTATCCGCCGCTGCTGTACCCGACGCACTCGGTGGGCGGGGTGCTCGGGGCGTGGCGGACGCACGCGGTCAGCGTGTCCGCGATCGGCGTCGTCGACGGGCGTGGCGACGGGGTCTTCGACAAGGACGTCAGCCAGTTCGGCAACGACTTCTCCAACGCGACCGCGCTGTTCGAGGTGGCGGGCGGCGGTTCGTTCCGTACGAACGAGTTCCGGCGGGTCGGCTACCCGTCGCACATACGGGAGTCGCGTTTCCGGTTCTTCGGGACGGAGGCCAGCATGGAGCAGCTCGCCACGGTGGCCCTGTGGCAGGACAAGAAGGGGGTGAGGGACATCTCGGAGCTGCTGGAGCCCAAGCCCACGATGTCGCCCGACGACCCCTCGCTCCAGCACATCGCGCCGGACCTGCGGGCCGCGTTCACCTCGGGGTCGGCACCCGTGCACGACCGGTCGCGGCTGCCGAGGGAGTTCGACAACCTGCACAACGGCCACGAAGGCAGCCACCACTTCCTGGTGGACGACTTCGTGACCGCCGTCAACGCCCGCACCCTGCCGTCGGTGAACGCATGGGTGGCGGCCCGCTACACCCTGCCGGGGATCATCGCTCACGAGTCCGCCCTGAAGGGCGGTGCCCGGCTGGAGATCCCGGACTTCGGGGACGCCCCTCAGACGTGAGAAGGACCGCTGCGGGCCGGTGGCGCGGGAGCCGGGTGCCGTCAGGTACCCGGCTTGCGGCCGTACACGTACACGTCGTCGCCCGTCTTCAGCAGCGACCAGTACTTCTGGGCGGCGGTCTTGGTCATGTTGACGCAGCCGTGCGAGCCGGGCGGGTTCCACATGCTCACGCCGACCGAGTGGAAGGCCTGGCCGCCGTCGAAGAACTGGCTGTAGGGCATGGGCACGTCGTAGATGGACGAGACGTGGTCGATGTGCCGCCAGTAGATCTTCTTCAGCCCGGTGCGGGTCTCGTAGCCGTCCCGGCCGGTACGGACCGGCACCGGGCCGTACACGAGTTTGTCGCCGTCCTGGATCCAGCTGAGCTGGAGCGTGAGGTTGACGCAGGCGATGCGGCCCTTGTTGACGGGGCACTTGCCGTCCTTGTTGGGCTTGTCGCCGACGGCCTTCTGCTTGTTCATCAGGTCCATGACGCCCCAGGTCACGGGGCCCGCGTAGCCGATGTTCGGCTTGATGCCGTGCGTGTTCTGGAACGCCCGGATCGCCTTGCAGTCGGCGGTGGACTGCCTGCCGTCGACGGGGCGGCCGAGGAACTTCTCCACCTGCTTCTGGTACGGGCCGGCCTGCGTAGTGCAGGTGGCGGCCTGCGCGGGCGTGGCGCCCAGCGCGATGGTCAGCGGTGCCACCAGTCCGGTGATCCCGAGTGCGACGGCGCCCCGTCGGCGTGTGTCCCCCATGGCGGACCTTTCTCGCAGTTGTTGCTCGCAGATTCTGTCTCCTAGACACGTGGTGGAGGGAAGGGGTTGTGGGGCAGCTCACGCCGAGACGAAACGGTTACACGGGTCACACGGCGAGAATTCGCTCGGTTCTGCGTTCAGGAGCCGCTTCGCGGATATAGAGTCTTCCCCATGACCAACAGCAATTCGATATCGCGCGTGGCCCTCAAGAAAATCACCCCCGACGTGTCCGGTGCGATGGGTTCCCTGCACGCCGCCGCCGTTTCCGCGGCGCAGGACGCGAAGGTCGAGCCGGAGATCCTCGAACTCATCCGGATTCGCGCGTCGCAGATCAACGGCTGCGCGTTCTGCCTCGACATGCACACCAAGGACGCACGCGCCCAGGGCGAGACCGAGCAGCGGATCTACGCGCTCAGCGCCTGGCGGGAGACCCCCTTCTTCACCGCCCGCGAGCGGGCCGCGCTGGCGTTGACCGAGGCAGTGACCCTGGTCCACGACGGGCACGTGCCGGACGCCGTCTACGCGGAGGCGGCGGAGGTCTTCGAGGAGCAGCAGATCGCGGCGCTGATCTGGGCGGCCACGGTCATCAACGCGTACAACCGGATCGCGGTCGCCACGCGTATGGTTCCGGGCGCCTACCAGCCCGTTCCCAAGCAGGGCTGACACCCCCCGGAATCCCTTCCGACATCTCCACTGACGGGAATTCTCCAGCGATTGTCCGTCATTCGGAAACGCTTGAATGCGCCGGGCCGCATCATATTCGGCCCGGCGCTTTTTCACGCTCATTCACCTTCTGCGCATCACGCTCTGCGCAAACGTAAGGGACGGGTGTGAATTCAGTGGTCCGGCAGCGGCTCCGAGATCTCGTCCAGCCACCGCCGCCATTCGGGGGCACGCTCGGCCGGGCCCGCGGTCATCGGGCGGCCGGTCCAGGTGCTGACGGGGCGGATCCCGTGCAGGGCGTTGACCAGCCACACCTCGCGGCCGTCCAGCTCCGCCAGGGTGCGCTCGCGGTGGGCGACCGGGACGCCGAGGCGCGCGGCGCGTTCCCGGATGAGTGCCATGGTCACCCCGGGGAGGACCGGCAGATGCTCCGGCGGCAGGCACAGGGTGTCGTCCTCCCACCACAGCACGCTTGAGCCGGCCGCCTCCAGCACCACTCCGGAGGGCGCGATCAGGATCGCCTCGTCCGCGTCCGCGCCGGACGCCCGGCCGCGGACCCGGGCCAGGGCGTCCAGATCGGGCCCCTTGCGGCGGGGCACGGTGCGCGGGTCGAGCTGGCCTGCCGCCCACACCCGTACGTCCGTGCCGAGGAGCGGGGCCTGCCGCAGCAGCAGCCGCAGCTCCAGGGAGCCCGCGGTGAGCTCCACCCGGGGGAACCAGTCCCCGCTGCGGGGCAGCGCGGCGGTCACGTCGTGCCAGAACTGGATCAGCCGGCGCAGGGGAGGCGCGCCGCAGTCGCCGCAGGAGCGCAGGAAGCGTTCTCGGTGCCGGGCGAAGCCGCGCATCCGTCCGTCGCTCAGCAGCCACGAGTCCGCGACGAGCAGCCGCCCGCTGGCGGGAGGTCCGGAGGTCAGACCGCGGTCGGGCGACCACGCCAGCAGTCCCTCCGCGATGGCCGGTTGAGTCACTCGGCGCTCCTCTCAGTACTTGCGCCCGGCCGCGGCCGGCGAGCCGTGCCGGGGGCCGTACGGTGCGTGCTCCAGCCAGGCGCCGCACCGCGGGACGACGGGAGCGAGGGCCGCCGCCGCGCGCTGCTTGACCCGGACGATACGGCGGTGGGGACGCAGATGCTCCAGGGCCGTTCCGGCGGCGTCGCTGTTGAAGAGGCCGGCCTGGCGCCGGAGTGCGGCGAAGGAGGCGACGGCTTCGGGGGTGCCGTCGGCGACGGCCCGCGCGGCGGCGGCCGCGTCCGCGATACCGCTGTTCATGCCGCGCGCCCCGAACGGCGGGAAGAGGTGGGCCGCCTCGCCGACGAGCAGCACCCGGTGCGCGGGGTCGGTGAAGGAGGCCGCGACCTTGCGGAGGAAGCGATACGTCGACACCCACAGGACGCGGTCGTCGTACCCCTCCCCCACGACCGCCGGGAGCCAGCGCCGTACGGCCTCCTCGGTGCCGTACTCCTCCTGTACGTCGTCGTCGCGGCACTGCAGGTCCACCTGGAAGCCCCCGGTGAACGGCACGCGCATCACGCTGCGGCCGCCCAGTTCCGGGTGCTCGTAGTGGAAGACCCGTTCCAGGGGCAGTTCGGCTCCGGGGATGTCGGCGACGTCGACGACAACGTGGAAGCCGTCGCCGTGGGTGCCCTCCATGGGGATGCCCAGTTCGCGGCGTACGGTCGAGCGGGCGCCGTCGGCGGCGACGGCGTGCGTGCCGGTCCACACGCGGCCGTCCTCGTCGGTGAGGGCGACCTCGTCCGGGGTGGCGCGCACGCCCGCGATCCGGGCGCCCCACACGAACTCCACACCGGCGTCCTCGCAGGCGGCGAGCAGGAACCGCTCGGTGTCCACCTGGCGCAGGCTGGTGAAGGGCGGGATGCCGGTCGGCGGCGGGAAGGTGCGGGAGTACACCTCGCGGCCCCGGTAGAGGGTGCGCTTGGTGTGCCAGGTCTGCCCGTACGCGGTGATCTCGGCGGCGAGCCCCGGGCGCATCCCGTCGAGCAGTTGGAGGGTCTCGCGGTGCACGAACAGGGCGCGGCTGCCCGGCCGCGTGCGCCCCTCCGGGTCGGCCTCCAGGAGCGTCACCTCCAGGCCGTGGGCCCGCAGGGCGAGGGCCGCCGAGAGCCCCACGGGGCCGGCTCCGACGACGAGGACCCGGCTCATGCCACCGTGCTCTCGGCGAGCATGCGGGTGATCTCCACCCGCTTGACCTTCCAGGTGGCCGTCATCGGCAGGTCCTCGAACTTCCACTGGCGCGGCTCGGCCATCGCGGGCAGGTCGGCGGTGGCCTCCTCCCAGCGGTCCCTGTCCAGGGGCTGCTCGCCGCGCACGCACACGACGGGTACGGGCTCACGGTCCGCGCCGGGCACGATGACGACCTCGCGCAGTTCCTCCAGGCGGGACATCAGCGTGTCCTCGACCTCCAGGTTGCTGTGCACGGAGTCGATCTGGTCGATCTCGCGGTCGATCAGGTAGAGGCCGCCCCAGCGGCTCTGGTAGCCCATGTCGCCCATCTCCCACCAGCCGTCGTTGAGCTGGCGCAGATAGCGGTCGCGGGCACCGAGGTAGGTGAGGATGCGGCCCCGGGTGCGGGCCTCGATCCGGCCCTGCTCACCGGCCCTGACCCGCCTGCCGGACTCGTCCGCCACCCGCACCCGGGTGAAGCCGGGGATGCCGATCCCGACCCGGCGGCCGTCGGCGCGGGCCGCGCTGCGCCGGGTGAACCACTGGAAGGCGACGGGACCCGTCTCGCTCTGCCCGTACAGCTGGATGAGCCAGGGCGAGCGCCGCTGCGAGGCATCAAGGAGCCGTTGCACGGTGCGCGGGTGGATCGCGTCGAACGTGGAGCCGTACGAACGGACGCGGGACAGCGGTGCTCCCGGCGCGTCCACCAGTTCCTCCCACAGCACGAAGGTGTTGGGGTGGGTCTCGACGATGCCGGGCCGGTGCCGGGCGAGGATCGGGCCGACGGAGGACGGGGCCGGGTCGACGATCAGGACCAGGGGGCTGCCGAAGTGCAGCAGCACGCCGAGCAGGTGGTAGAAGCGCGAGTGCACGAAGGACATGTGCAGGGCGGCGGTCTCGCCTCGGGTGGGCCAGCCCATGGCCTTCTGTGGGACGAGCCGGTTCCACATGGTGTTCGGGCAGTGCACGGCGAGCTTGGGGATGCCGGTGGTGCCCGAGCTGTGGGTGATGAGGGAGGGATCACGGGGGTGGAGCCGTACCTGAGTGGGGGTCGCGGCGCCCGCGTACTTCTCCAGCGGTTCGGCGCCGGGCGCGTCGTCCACGGAGAGCGTCCGCCGTACGAGGCCGGCGAGCTCCACGCCCTTGAGGGGGCCCTCCAGCTTGGCTCTGTCGGTGATCAGCCAGGGTTGGTGGAGGCGTTCGAGGAGCTGTCCGACGACCGGGCCCGCGAGACCCGGTGAGAGCAGCACGGGGACGGCGCCGATACGGGAGACGGCGCAGGTCAGCAGCACGATGTCCACGTTGTCCGTCTTGTGGACGACCACCTCCTCCGAGGGCCGCACCCCGGCTTCCCAGAGGCGGCCGGAGAGTTCGTCGACCACGTCGGCGAGCACCGTGTAGCCGAGGTCGACACCGAGGCCGGGGTTCACGTCGAGCGGGCGGTCGAGGGTGACGAAGACGGCGCCGTGCCGGTCGGCGGCCTGCCGGAACATCGAGCCCAGGTAGAAACCACGGTCTGCGAGGAGCGAGGGCTGCGTCTGTCGCATGTGCCCAATCCTTTCTGCGGGGGACGCGGTCACCACGCGCCCTGGCGGACGAGGTGGCGGCGGAGCTTGCCGGTGGAGGTGCGGGGCAGGGACGGGACGAAGCTGACGCTGCGCGGGACCTTGAAGGCGGCCAGGTTGTCGCGGGCCAGACAGATGAGCTCGGCCTCCAGACCCACCGCGATGGGGGTGACGGGGACGACGAAGGCCCGCAGCCGGCTGGCGCCGCGCTCGTCGGGGACGGCGGCGACCGCCACCTCCCGTACCGCCGGGTGGGTGCGCAGGAGGGCCTCCACCTCCAGTGGGGAGACCGTGATGCCGCCGACCATCTCCATGTCGTCGGCCCGGCCCAGATGACGGAAGGTGCCGTCGGTCTCGCGGCGCGCCCGGTCCCTGGTGTTCAGCCAGCCGCCGACCAGGGTGCGCTCGGTCTCCTCGGGCCGGTTCAGATAGCCGGGGGTCACCGTCGGGCCGCGCACCCACAGTTCGCCCTCGGCGCCGTCCGGTACCGGCTTGCCCGCGCGGTCGCGGAGCTCCACCTCGAAGCCGGGTACGGGGCGGCCGACGGTGCCGGGGTGGTTGTGCGCGAAGCTGTTGGCGCAGAAGGCGTGTCCGGCCTCGGTGGAGCCGATCTGCTCCAGGACGGGGGCGCCGAGCAGTTCGGTGACCTGCTTGCCGAGTCCGGCGGGCATGCCCTCGCCGGCCGACACGGCGGCGCGCACCGAGGCGAAGCACGTCTCGTGCCCGTTGCCCCGGTCGGCGACCAGCGCCGCGTACGCGGACGGCACGGAGTACAGGAGGGTCACGCGGTGGCGGGCGACGAGTTCGTCCACGGCGGCCGGGGTGGGGCGGCGGTCCACCAGGACGGCGGAGGAGCCGGAGAAGAGGGGGAAGACGAAGGCGTTGCCGAAGCCGTAGGCGAAGTACAGCTTGGACACCGACAGGGTGACGTCGTCCTCGGTGATCCTCAGCAGCCGGCGGCCGATGAGGTCGTGGTACGTCTTCGGGTCGCCGTGGTTGTGGACGACCCCCTTGGGGCGGCCCGTCGTTCCGGAGGTGTACTGGATGTAGAGCGGGGTGTGCGCGTCGACCGGGTGGGCCTCGGTGGCGGGTTCGGCGGTGGGGGTGAGCGCGATCAGCTGGTCGGCGCCGAGGTGGGCCCGGCGCGGGAAGCGGTCGTCGAGTCCGGGCCCGGTCACGCAGAGGGCGGCCTCGGTGTCCTCGGCCATGAACTGGTGTTCGGGTGGGGTGAGTTCGGGATTGACCAGGACGGCGACCGCGCCGAGCCGGGCGACCGCGAGGAAGGCCGCCACCCAGGCCACGGAGTCGGGCAGGGCCAGCAGCACCCGGTCGCCGGGGCGCACGCCGTGGTCGGCGAGCACGGTGGCCGCACGGGCCGCGAGGTCGTGCACCTCACCGTGGGTGAAGGCGCGGTGGCCCTGGTGGAAGGCGGTCCGGTGGGTCCACTCACGGCGCTCGGCGAGGTCGGCGAGGTGGGCGGCGAGGTTTCCGGGAGCGGCCATGTCGGCGGGGGCCAGGGTGGTCTGCGGTGTGGTCATCGGGCCGGCTCCTCTGCTGCGGCGGAGAGGCCGGAGCGCTCGGTCTGCTGCTGGTGGGCCCGCATCTGGGCGGCGGTCTTCAGCAGCATCTCGTCGTACTCGGCGACCGGGTCGGAGTCGAGGACGATCGCGCCGCCTGCGCCGAGGTGCATCCGGCCGCCGGTGAACACGGCGGTGCGGATCACGATGTTGAGGTCGGCGCCGCCGCTGCACCCGAGGTAGCCGAGGGCGCCGGAGTACACGCCGCGGGCCTCGGTCTCCAGTTCGTCGATGATCTCCAGGGTGCGCAGCTTGGGCGCGCCCGTCATCGATCCGCCGGGGAAGCAGGCGCGGACGCAGTCCACCGCGTCGGTGCCCTCGCGCAGCCGCCCCTCGACGGTGGAGACCAGTTGGTGCACGGTGGCGTAGGTCTCGGTGGCCATCAGCCGGGAGACGCGGACGCTGCCGGTGGCACAGACCCGGCCCAGGTCGTTGCGGAGCAGGTCCACGATCATGAGGTTCTCGGCGCGCGTCTTGGCGTCCGCGGCCAGCGCGTCCCTCAGCCGCGTGTCCTCGTCGGGTGTCTCACCGCGGGGTGCGGTGCCCTTGATGGGCTTGGCCTCGGCGACGCCGTCCCGGGTGATCCGCAGGAAGCGCTCCGGTGACGCGCCGGCCACGTCGAGGTCCCCGAATTTCAGATAGGCCGCGTACGGGGCCGGGTTGAGGCGGCGCAGCACCCGGTAGTAGTCGTACGGGTCGTACGGTGCCGGTAACCGGGCGGCGTTGGTGAGGCAGATCTCGTAGCTGGTGCCCGCCTTCAGCTCGCGCCGGCATGCCTCGATGTCCGCGAGGTAGGTCGCCCGGTCGCGGACGAGCCACGGTTCGGCGGCACCGGGGTCGGGCTCGGCGGCGGGAGCCGGGGCGGGAGCGGGTTCGGCTGAGGCCACGAAGGTGAGCTGGGCGGTGGCGGTGTCGAGCCAGTCGGCGGCCTCGCGGGCGGCCTGCGGGGTGTCCTCGGCGAGGCAGACGGCGTAGGTGAAGCCCTCCTCGTGGTCGACGGCGATCAGCCGGTCGGCGAACAGCCAGCAGGCGTCCGGGTTCTCGGACCGGTGGCGGTTCGGTGAGCCGCAGTCGGCCTTGGTCTCGTAGCCGAAGTAGCCGACGTAACCACCGGTGAAGTCGAAGGGCAGCCCGGCGGCGTCCACATGCCGGGTCGTCAGCTGCCGCTTCAGGTAGTCGAAGACGCTCGCGCGGACCTTGCGCGCGGGTTGTCCGGGCCGCTCGACCTCGCAGACTCCGGCGGCCGCGTCGTAGCGGACGAACTCGGAGAGGGGGCCGGCGCCGTCACCGAAGAAGGAGAAGCGGGCCCGGCCCTCCTCCACCTGGGCACTGTCGAGCCAGAACGCGCGCGGGGCGTCGGCGCACAGCCGGGTGAAGGCGGCCTCGGCGTCGATCGCGAGTGCGAGAC
>NZ_VJZE01000216.1 GCF_009377205.1 Streptomyces phyllanthi | reverse complement strand
GGCTCTCGCCCCCGTGCCGCCCACGGCCCCCGAACCGATGCCGGCGATATCCGTCGACGCCCCGCACACGCACCGGCCGGACACGGATCAGCAGTACACGGGGGAGGCGTACACGGATCACGCGTACACGGACCATTCGTACGCCGATCAGTCGTACCCGGACTGGCCGTACGCGGTCCAGGAGATCCAGCGGCAGACCGCCGAGGCGCATGCCGCCTACCAGGCCCAGAGCTCGGAGGCGCATGCCACCTACCAGCGGCTGATGGCCGACAGCCACCTCGCGTTCCTGAAGCTGGCAGAGAGCTCTTACCTGGCCGCCGCACCTTCCGCTTCCGCGAACGGCAGGCCCCGGGGGACCGCGAGCCCGGCGGTCGCCCCTTCGAGGTCCGCGGCGCTGCCGCCCGCGTACGCGGTGAGTACACCGATGACGGTCCCGGCGCGCGTCCCGCTGCCGGAGCCGATCCAGGCCCCCGTCGCGGCACCGCGGTTCGGCGCACCCGCGTTCGGCGCGCCCCAGCCGCCCGCCGCTCCCGTGCCGGTGCCCGTCGTTCACGCGCCCGCGCCCGTGGCGGCGGCCACGCCGCCCGAGGCTCCGGGCGGTGACGTGGACCTGGAGGCGCTGCTGCTGTCGGTCGTCTCCGACAAGACCGGCTACCCCGTCGACATGCTCGAAAGCAGCATGGAACTCGAGGCGGACCTCGGTATCGACTCCATCAAGCGCGTGGAGATCCTCTCCGCGCTGCGCACCAGGGCGCCCCGGCTTCCCGAGATCGGAATCGCCGACCTCGGCACGCTGCGATCGCTGGGCCAGATCGTGGAGCGGCTGCGCTCGGGGGGAGAAGCCTCCCCGGACGCTCCCCAGGGTGACGGGGAGTCGGGTCCGGCTCCGCCGGCCGCTCCGGTCCGAAGCGCGGTGCGCACGGTGGAGGCTGCGGCAGGCGGCCTCGCGGTGCGCGGACTGTACGACACTTCGCTCGCCGTTCTCGACGGCGGCAGCGGCATCGCAGGACACGTGGTGGCGGAACTGGAGCAGCACGGCATCAAGGCCCGTCCAGCCACCGGAGTTCATGAGATTTCCGAGGACGCCCGTGGTGTGGTGCTCCTCCACGGCCTGGCCGAGCCGCAGTCCCCCGAGCAGGGGGCGGCGGCCCAGCTGGACGCGCTGCGGGCGGCTCGCGCGGTCGCAGCCCGTATCGGCTCCGAGGGCGGGCTGCTCGTCACGGTGCAGGACACGGGGGGCGATTTCGGCCTGGACGGCCGGTCCGGATCACGGAGCTGGACCGGCGGCCTGGCCGGGCTCGCCCGCACCGCGGCCAGGGAATGGCCCGGGGCGGGGGTCAAGGCGGTCGACTGCGAACGGAGCGGCCGGGACGGCGCCGCGGTCGCCGCAGCCGTCGTCAGGGAACTGCTCACCGGTGGCAGCACGGTCAACGCCGGGCTGCGGGCCGACGGCACACGGCTGACCCTGCGGACGGTCGACGTGCCCGCGCAGTCGCCGTCCACCGAGTCGGCGTACGGCGCCGGCCTCGGTCCTGACTCGGTGATCGTGGCGACCGGCGGGGCACGCGGAGTGACCGGTGCCTGCCTGCTCGCCCTCGCGCGCCGACACCGGCCCCGGCTGGTCCTGCTCGGCCGGACGCCGCTCGTCGAGGAACCCGCGGAACTGCGCGCGGTGACCGGCGAGGCCGAGCTGATGCGGGCCGTGCTGGAACGGATCAGGCAGGAGACCGGCGGCACCCCGCGCCCCGCCGAGATCGGCGCCGAGGTCGCGAAGGTGCTGGCCGCCCGCGAGGCGCGCGCCGCCATCGAGGAACTGGAGCGCGCGGGCTCCCAGGTCCGTTATGCCGCGGTCGACGTACGGGACGGCGCCGCGCTCTCGGAGGAACTGGCCCGAGTGCGCAGTGACTGGGGACCGATCACCGGAGTCGTCCATGGCGCGGGCGTGATCGCGGACCGCAGCATCGCCGAAAAGACCGACGAGCAGTTCCGCTCCGTCTTCGACACCAAGGTCCTGGGGCTGCACGCGCTGCTGACCGCCACCGAGCAGGATCCCCTCACCGTGCTGTGCGCCTTCTCCTCGACATCCGCGTGGTTCGGCAACGCCGGGCAGAGCGACTACGCGATGGCGAACGAGACCCTCAACGAGGTGCTCTGCGCCGAGCGGGCGAAGCGCCCCGACTGCGTGGTCCGCGCCATCGGCTGGGGGCCGTGGGAGGGCGGCATGGTCAACCAGGGCCTCGCGGAGCACTTCCGCGGTCAGGGCATCGGCCTGCTGCCCCTCCACGAGGGTGCGGAAGCCTTCGTCGCGGAACTGGAGCATGCCGGGGGCGACGTCAATGTGATCATCGCGGCGCCCGGTGCCCCGCTGGGCTGCCGGGACAGCACGGCGGAGGTACGGCTCAGCCGGCGGTCGCACCCGTACCTCGAGGACCACGCCGTCGCGGACACCCCGGTGCTGCCGCTGGTGATGGCCCTGGAATGGTTCACGGCCGCGGCCCGTGCCCGGCAGGACCGGAGCCTACTGAGGGACCTGAAGGTACTGCGCCGGGTCGAACTGCCCGGTCTGGCCGGCGAGGGCCACCGCCTGCTGGTGGAGACCGGCGAGGAGGACGCGGGCGGCGGGCTGCGACTGCGGCTGCTCGGCCACGGCGGTACCCCGCACTACCGCGCCACCGCACACCCGGAGTCCCCCGAGGTCTCCGACGATGTGCCGACGGGGGCGGACACCGAGCCGCCTCCCGGCCTCCTGCCGCTGCCCGGCGGGGAGCTCTACGACGGCCACACCCTGTTCCACGGACCGGCGTTCCGGGCCCTGCTCGCGGTCGACGGTGTCTCGGCAGACGGCGCCGTCGGCGAACTGACCGGGGCGGCGGGGCTGGGATGGGGCGACGGGCCGTGGTGCACGGACCCGGCCGCGCTCGACGGCGGACTGCAACTGGCCGTGCTCTGGGCCCGACAGGTACTGGGGTCCGCCTCACTACCCATGTCCGTGCGGGAGTTCCGGCTTCGGCGGAGCGGGCTCGCACCCGCCGGGCTCCGGTGTGTCGTACGCGCCGGTGCCGTCACACCGGAGACGGCCGAGTGCGACATCCATGTCCTCGACCCGGACGGCGCACCGCGCGCCCGGCTTCTCGGCGTGACCTTGGTCGCGCGTCCCGGCTGAGCCCGGTACCCGCCGCCAGGCGATCACATCAGCCCCGATCAGCCCCTGATGCGTCGGCCGCTCGTGCCGGACGACCGATCCACCGAGAGGTGAACAGACCATGCCGTTCGACCCGATCGCTGTCGTCGGGCGCGGGTGCGTGCTGCCCGACGCACTCGATCCCGACGCGCTGTGGGCCAACATCGCCGCCGGACGAGTGAGCGTCGCACCCGCCCCGGAGGGGCGGTGGCGACTGCCGCACCGGTCGGTGTTGGGCACCCCCACGGATCCCATCGACCGCACCTGGAGCGACGCCGGAGGTTATGTCCACGGTTTCGATTCCGTGTTCGACCCGACCGGCTTCGATGTCGCACCGGAACTGATCACCGGGCTCGATCCGTCGTTCCGCTGGGTACTGCACGGTGCTCGCCAGGCGCTGCTGGAGGCCGGAGCCACCGGCCTCCGGCAGCGCGCCGGACTGGTGCTGGGCAACCTGTCCTTCCCTTCCGCGGGGATGGCCCGATTCGCCGAGCACGTGTGGCTGGATGCCCAACCCGCCGAGGTACGCGAGGTCCTGAGGCCCGCGCTCGGCGACCGCCCGGACCCGCGCAACCGGTTCTCCTCCGGTCTGCCCGCCCTGTTCGCGGCCCGCGCACTCGGCCTGGGCGCGGGGGCCTTCGCGCTCGACGCGGCCTGCGCCTCCTCCCTCTACGCGATCAAGCTCGCCTGCGACCGTCTCCACGACGGCTCCGCCGACCTGATGCTCGCCGGCGCGGTCAACTGCCCCGACGACCTCTTCATCCGGATCGGCTTCTGCGCGCTGTCGGCCACGAGCCGCAGCGGGCTCAGCCGCCCGTTCCACCGCGACGCCGACGGGCTGGTCCCCTCGGAGGGCGCGGCCTTCGTCGCGCTGATGCGGCTGCGGGACGCACTGGAACGCCAGGTGCCCGTACTCGGGGTGATCCGGGGCATCGGCCTGTCCAACGACGGACGCACCGGCGGGCTGCTCTCGCCCTCGCAGGCCGGCCAGGTCCGGGCGATGCGACAGGCGTACGAGGCGGCCGGGGTGTCTCCCGGCACGGTGTCCCTGGTGGAGTGCCACGCCACCGGGACGCCCGTCGGCGACGCGGTGGAGGCCCGCAGCATGGCCGAGGTCTTCGCGGACTGCGACGATCTGCCCGTCGGTTCGGTCAAGTCGAACATCGGCCACACGGTCACGGCCGCCGGCGCGGTGGGCGTGCTCAAGGTACTGGCCGCGATGGAGGCCGGGACCCGCCCGGCGACCTGCGGCGCGGACCAGCCCACCCAGGCCCTCGGCGGTACACCGCTGCGCCTGCTCCGAGAGGCCGAACCCTGGTCCGGCCCGCGCAGGGCGGCCGTCAGCGCCTTCGGTTTCGGTGGCAACAACGCACACCTTGTCATCGACGCCTGGGACGGTACGGATCCCGGCAGCCACGGCGAGGCCGGGCCGAGGCCCGAGGAGCCGGTGGCGATCGTCTCCGTCGGCGCCCGGGTCGGTTCGGGCCGCAGCTCCCAGGACTTCGCCCGCTCCTTGATGGAGGGGACCGCGGACTCCGGCCCCCGGACGGCCGCGGAGATCGAACTGCGGGGAACCCGCTTCCCGCCGGACGACCTTCGGCAGGCGCACCCCCAGCACCTGCTCGTCCTGGAGGCGGCCCGCGAGGCCGTGCACGGCATCCGGATCCCCCGGGACCGGACCATGGTGCTGACGGGCATGGGCTGCGATCCGGAGGTGGCCCGCTACCACGCCCGCTGGCGGACGTCCGCCCGGGCCGACCTGGCGGGCGCCGGCAACCAGGAGTGGCGCGAGGCGGCCGCCGGGGCGTTCGCGCCCCCGCTGACCTCCGCAGGCGTGCTGGGCACCATGCCCAATCTGGTCGCGAACCGGATCAACACCCAACTCGACCTCACAGGGCCCGGATTCACGGTCTCCGCCGAGGAGTCCTCCGGGCCGGTCGCCTTGCGGCTCGCCGCCCGCGCGCTGGCCGCCGGCGAGGTCGACGCGGCCCTGGTCGGCGCCGTTGATCTGTCCCACGAGCCGGTCCACCAGGCCGCCCTGACCGGCCTCGGCGTGCAGCGTGAGCCGGGGGACGCCGCCGTGGTGCTCGTCCTCAAGCGGCTGGCCGACGCACGACGCGACGGCGACCCCGTCATGGCGGTGCTCGACGAGACGGAGAACGAGGCCGAGAACGAGAACCAGAACCAGACGGAGACCGAGACCGAGGCCGAGACCGAGAACGAGAACCAGACCGAGACGGAGTCCGCGAGCGGCACCGCGGTCGAGTGCGCGACCGCGGTCGAGGCCGGGGCCGCGGTCGAGGCCGGGGCCGCGGTCGAGGCCGGGGCCGAGTCCGCAGCCGGGGCGACCGGCCTGCGGGTCGGCCCGGGACCCGAGGACCGGACCGCCCTGGACCCAGCCGCCCTCTTCGGCACCGCACACGCCGCCACAGGGCTGGTGTCGGTCGCGGCGGCGGCCATCGCGCTGCGGCACCGTGCGGTTCCGCGTGCCCAGGGCCCGGCCGACCCGGCGCTCGGGCTGGTCACGGCCGAGGTCGTCGTACCGTCGCTTCACGCGCCCGCCGCACGGGTGCGCCTCACAGCGGGTGACGCGGCGCCCTGGCCGCCTCAGCAGGCGCCGTGCCCGCACATCTACTCCGGAGACGACGTCGGCGAGGTCCTCGGTGCGCTCGCCGCACACCGCGAGAGCGACACCGGCCCCGCCCGACTGGTCGTCCTGGCGGCCGACGCGGCGCAACTCACCGAGCGCGCCGAGGCCGCGCGCCGCTGGCTGACAGGCGACGGGGTGCGGCCACCGGGCGTCGCCTTCCGAGAGGCACCGCTACGGGGCGAGATCGGGTTCGTCTACACCAACGGCTCCGCGGCCTACCGGGGCATGGGCCGGGACCTCATGCTGGCCCTCCCCTCCGTGATGCAGGAGGTCGAGGCGCACTGCGGGCCCGCCCTGGCGGACGTCGTGGGCTGGGCGTACGGAGGCTCAGGAGCACGCCCTGCCCAGGCCGTCGACCGGATCCTCGGCGCCTCCCTGCTGAGCCTGGTGCATACGCAGATCACCCGCGAGTTGCTCGGGATCGCCCCCGGCGCGGTGCTCGCCTACTCGTCGGGCGAGTCGGCCGCGCTGGTGTCCATGCGGGCCTGGCGGGACGTCCCGGCGCTCATCGCGGACATGGCGGACTCCGAGGCGTTCACCTCCGCGCTGGTCGGCGAGACCACCGCCGCGCGCAGGGCCTGGGCCAGGGAGGGCATTCCCGGCGAGCGGTGGAGCAACCACATCGTCAGTGCGCCGCTCGAACAGGTCACCGAGGCTCTCCGGGGGAAGTCGGCGGTGCACCTGATGGCCGTCAACGCGCCGGGGCTGTGCGTGATCGGCGGCGAGGACGCCCAGTGCCGGGAAGTCCTGGAACGCCTGCCGTCCGCCCACTCCATCCCCCTGGACTACGAGATCGTCTCGCACGCCCCCGAAGTTCGCGAGGTCGAGGAGGACTTCCGGCGACTGCACCACCGCCGCACCCATGAGATCCCCGGGGTGCGCTTCTACACCGGGGCGACGGGGGAGTGGTACGTCCCCACGCGGGATTCCGCCGCCGACGCGATCACCGCTCAGGCGGTCGGCACGATCCGCTTCGACCGCATGGTCGAGCGGGCCTGGGCGGACGGCGTCCGGATCTTCGTCGAGCACGGTCCGCGAGGGCTGTGCACCAACTGGATCAAGCAGATCCTCGGGGACAGGGAACACCTGGCGATCGCCCTCGATCCCGTCGCCGGTCAGGGACTTCGCGGGCTCACGGACGCCGTGGCCGAACTCGCCGCGGCCGGTGTCCCGTTGAACACGGGGCAACTCCTCGACCGGCTCGCGGCCCGTGGGCCGCGGCTCCCGGAGCCCGGCCGCACCCTGTCGGTGCCCGCGCACCTGCCCGCCGTACGGATCGACCCGCCCCAGCCGCAGACCTTCGTACTGCCCGAGGCACCGCCGCTGCCTCCGGTGACCGTGGCCCCCTTGCCAGGTTCGGCGCGTCCGACCCCCGCAGCCGCGCGGCCCGGCCGGGGAACACCGGCGGCCTCAACCCGCCGGGGCGCCCTCGCACTTCCGGCGCGCCCGGTCTGCCCGGCGTCACCGGACCGGTCGGCAGATTCGGACCGTCCGGCCACTCCGGTCCCCGCGACCTCCCCCGGCACCGCATCAGCAACCACCCCGGCCCGGACGGGGCCGCCGGCCGCTCGAACCGGTCCGGCCGGTTCGGCCGGTTCGGCCGGTTCGGTGGTTCCGGCCGATCGGCCCGTTTCCCCGGCGCGGGGAGCCCGGCCGGTTCCGGCCGTCGGACCTGCCCGCGCGGATCTTCCCCACGCGGGCGGCGCGGGCCCGCTGCCGGCCGCCCTGAACGCGACCAGGGACCACCAACTGCTGCTCACCGAGGCCCTGCGGGACTTCCTGCACCGGCACGCACAGGTGCACCGGCGATTCCTGGACTCCTCCGGGCTGGCACGCGACCTGCTGACCGGACCGGCCACCGGTCCGGTTCGCCGGGGACCGCGTAGGGCGCCGGCCTCCGAGGCCACCGGCCCGGTTCGCCCGGGACCGCTCCCGGCGCCCCCCGCCGAAGCCCCGTCCCGGCTCCCTGCGGCACGGGAGCCGCTCTTCGACCGGGCGCAGCTGGAACAGCTCGCGACCGGACGGATCTCCGAACTGTTCGGCCCGCTGTTCGCCCCGCAGGACGGCTACCGGCGGCAGACCAGGATGCCCAGCGGGCCGATGCTGCTGGCCGACCGCGTGATCAGCATCGACGCGGTACCGGGCTCGATGGGTACCGGCACCATCCGTACCGAGACCGATGTGCGCGCGGACGGCTGGTACATCGACGCCTGCGGGCGGATGCCCGCCGGGATCATGGTCGAGGCGGGGCAGGCCGACCTGCTGCTCGCAAGCTGGCTGGGCGTGGACCTGCTCAACCGCGGGGAACGCGTCTACCGGCTGCTGGGCTGCGAGCTGACCTTCCACGGTGCCCTGCCGCTGCCCGGCGAGACCCTGCGGTTCGAGATCACCGTCGACGGGCACGGCGAGGCCGACGGTATCCGGCTGCTGTTCTTCCACTACGACTGCTATGTGGGCGACGAACTGCGGCTGAGCATGCGCAACGGGCAGGCCGGGTACTTCACCGACGCCGAACTGGCGGCCACCGGCGGCATCCTGTGGGATCCCGGATCCGATGCACCCGCCCCGGACCGTCCGACGGCCGCCCCGCGCGCCCTCCCAGTGGCTCGCCGGTTCGACGCCGGGGCCGTACGCGCCTTCGCCGAAGGCAGGCCCGCGGACTGCTTCGGACCGGGCTGGCGCGCGACCCGCGCCCATGTGCGTACGCCGCGCATCGGTTCCGGCCGTACGCAACTGATCCACGAAGTCACCGAGTTCGCTCCGGACGGCGGACCCTGGGGACGGGGATACCTGCGCGCGCGGACTCCGGTCGGTGCGGATGACTGGTTCTTCGACGGCCACTTCCCCGAGGACCCGTGCATGCCGGGCACGCTGATGCTGGAGGGCTGTCTGCAGGCGATGGCCTTCCACCTCGCAGCCACCGGATTCACCCTGGACCGCGACGGATGGTCGTTCGAGCCGGTGCACGGCGAGGCATGGCAGATGGTCTGCCGGGGCCAGGTGACGCCCGCTTCCCGCATGCTGACCTACGAGGTGTTCGTCTCCGAACTCTCCGGCGGCGAACGGCCGACCCTGTACGCCGATGTGCTGTGCAGCGTGGACGGGGTCAAGGCGTTCCACGCCCGCGGGCTGGGCCTGCGTCTGGTCCCCGACTGGCCGTTGTCCCCAGGAGGGCGGACCGCCGGCTCCCCGTTCGAGTACCCCGCGCTGCTGGCCAGCGCCTGGGGACGCCCGAGCGACGCCTTCGCCCCGCTCTACTCGTCCGCTGACGACGAGCGGCGACTGCCCCGCCTGCCCGGCCCGCCCTACCACTTCATCAGCCGGATCACCGGCGTCGACGGCCCTGCGGGTGCGATGGAGGCCGGGATCGGCGCCGAGGCGGAGTACGACGTGCCCGCGGACGCCTGGTACTTCCGGGAGAACGGCCGCCCGACGATGCCGTTCGCCGTCCTGATGGAGATCGCCCTCCAGCCGTGCGGCTGGCTCGCCTCCTACGCGGGCTGCGCTCGGGAGATCCCCGGCGATGTGCTGTTCCGCAACCTCGACGGTACGGCGACCGTCACCGGCGAGGTCGGCCCGGACACCCGGAGCGTACGCACCCGGGTCCGGCTCACCCGGATCTCCCGCTCCGCGGGCCTGACCCTGGTCGGCTTCGACGTGAGCTGCTGGGCGGACGGAAGGCAGGTCTTCGAGGCGTCCACCGGATTCGGTCTCTTCCCGCCCGAGGCCTTCATCGACCAGCCCGGTCTGCCGGCCGCCGGAAGCGAACCGGTATGGCCCGAGGACGGGGACGAGAACCGGCGCGGGAGCGGGAGCGGGGACGTGTACGGGCACGGGCACGAACCGGTGCCGCCGAGCGCCGGCCCGGGACTCCTCCGGCCCGCGGGGCCCATGCTGCGGATGATCGACCGGGTCACACACCACCACGCGGAAGGCGACGGCAGCGGGCCGGCCGTGCTGCGGGCCGAGAAGGACATCGACCCCGGCGAGTGGTTCTTCAAGGCACACTTCTTCGGTGACCCCGTACAGCCGGGCTCGCTCGGCGTCGAGGCGATGTGTCAACTGCTCCAGCACCACCTGGCCGAGCGCGGTGCCGGGTCGGCCATGCGCCGGCCCCGTTTCGAAGCCGTGATGCAGGGACGGCCGGTCACCTGGAAGTACCGTGGCCAGGTCGTCCCGGCGAACGAACGCGTCACCGTGGACATGCGGGTCGTCGAGTCCGGGACGGACGACCGGGGCGAGTTCGCGGTGGCCGAGGCCTGGCTGCATGTGGACGGCAAACGCATTTACCACGTGAGCGGCCTCGGCATGCGAGTTCTGGACGACGAGGTGCTTCCGGCGGCCCAGGAGGCCGGGACGGAGAGCGTGCTCGATCCCGCAACCGACGACTGGCTGCTGGATCATCGCCCCACCTGGACGGTGCCGGCACTGCCCATGATGTCGAGCCTCGATCTGCTGGCCCGCGCGGCCGCCGCTCACACCGGCCGTACCGTCGCCGCCCTGTACGACGTACAACTGCACCGCTGGCTGCCGGTCGACCGGCCGGTACGGATCAGGACCGAGGTCTCCGGGGCGGGCGACGAGGTCCGGGCCACCCTCCTGGCCTGGCGCGAGGCCGCCACCGCGGCGCTGTCACGCTTCGAACCGGTGGCGACGGGCATCGTCCGGCTCGCTCCCGGGCCCTCCGGTTCCCCGCCTCCGCCCACGCCACCACCTGCTTCGCCTTCGCCCTGGCCCGCGCTTTCGCCTGCCGAGGCGGCTGGCGGCGAGCCGGAGCGGAATCCGTACGACAGCGGCGTGGTCTTCCACGGGCCGGCCTTCCAGCACCTGCTGTCGCTGCGCACCGGCCCGGCGGGCGCCCGCGGTGTGCTCGACGCGGGCCGCGGCACCGTGCCGCACGGCCTGCTCCACCAGGGGCTCCTCGATGCGGCGACCCATGTCATCCCGCACGACAACCTCTGGTGGTGGTCCCCGGAGATACCCCGAGACGTCTTCGGATTCCCGAACCGGATCACCTCGTTCGAGGTCTTCGAGCCCCTGCCCGACCAGGGTCTGGTCGAGGTGGAGGCGGCCTTCGCCGGATTCGACGGCGATGACCGCAGCCGCCCCCGCTTCGATCTGCGCCTCTCTCGCGAGGGCCGGGTGCTGGTGACGATGCGCCTGGTGGACGCGCTCGTGCCCAGGGGACCCATCCGTGTCGCGGACCCGTTGCGGCGGCGGACCTTCCTGCGCGACCGCGAGTACGCCGACGGCCTGGGGCTGTCGTCGAGTGAGGAGGGCGGCGTCACCCGCCTGCACGTGTCCGGCGTCCGTGAGTTCGACTGGCTGCCCGGGACCGTCGCGACGCTGTACGGCCTACCTGCCGGGGCCCGCGCCACGGATCACCTCGCGCGGATCGCCGTACAGGACCATGTGGCGCGGCTGTGCCGGCTCCATCCCTCACGGATCACGGTCAGCGAGGACCTGTCACGGGCCTGGCCCACCGAGCGGCCGGGAGAAATCCACGGCGTCGAGGTCGAGGACCAGGGGCACGAGGTCACCGTCCGCAGCGCCTCCGGACCGACGATGGAGCCGAGGCCATGACCAGCAGTACGCGCGCGAAGTCCGCCGGGACGGAAGCCGGCGACGGCCGGTTCCGGTGGGGCCCCCTGGCCGTGGTGCTGGCGCCGGTGTTCACGGTCGGACTGGACGTCTTCATCGTCAACGTCGCGATGCCGTCCATCCAGAGGGACCTGAACACCAGCTCGGCCCAGGTCCAGTTCATGTCCACAGGGTTCTTCCTCTCCTACGGGGCGGGGCTGGTCACCGGCGGCCGGCTCGGCGACCTGTACGGCAGACGACGGCTGTTCATGCTCGGGCTGGGCCTCTTCGTCCTGGCCTCGGCGGTCGGCGGGGCGGCACCCAGCGCCGTGTTCCTCGTCGGGGCCAGGATGGCCCAGGGCCTCGGCGCGGCCCTGACGGTGCCCCAGGCACTGGGCATGCTCGGCCTGCTGTACACGGGGGCGCACCGGTCCAGAGCACTGCGGGCCTACGCCCTGACCATCGGGCTGTCCGCCGTGCTCGGCCAGGTCGCCGGCGGACTGCTGGTCCAGGCGGACCTGGCCGGACTCGGCTGGCGCACGGTCTTCCTGTTCAACGTGCCGATCGGGGCCGCCGCACTGCTGCTGACCCCCCGGCTGATCCCCGAGTCGCGCTCCCCGGACGAGGCACGCCTGGACCTGCCCGGCGCGCTGCTGGTCACCGCCGCCGCGGTGGCCCTGGTCCTCCCGTTGATCGTCGGGACCGAGCAGGGCTGGCCCCCGTGGACCCTGGCGGGCCCTCCCCTCTCCGTGGCGCTGGCGGTCGTCTTCGTCGGGCACCAGCGAGCGCAGGGCCGGCGCGGCGGCTCCCCGCTGATCGATCCGGCCCTGTTCCGGGAGCGGTCGTTCGTGGCCGGCCTGGCCACGGTGGTGCTCTTCCACGCGGCGATGGCCTCGTTCTTCCTGGTGTTCACCTACTGGCTGCAGCGCGGAGCGGGACTGTCGGCGTTCCATGCCGGGCTGGAATTCGTGCTGCTCAGCGTCGGATTCCTGACGGCCTCGCGCTTCACGGACCGGCTCGTCGTCCGGCTGCGCCACCAGACGCTCGCGATCGGCGCGCTGGTGATGTCCGCCGGATACGTCGTACTGGGACTCACGGTCTCCTCCATCGGCGAAGAGGGACCGGTCCTCTGGCTCACGCCGGGCGTGGTCGTCGCGGGCTTCGGGATGGGGACGGTGCTGGCGCCGCTCGTGTCACTGGTGCTGGCCGACATCCCGGCGCGCAACGCGGCCACCGCGTCCGGGGCGCTGACCACGGCGATGCAGGTGGGCAACGCGACCGGGGTCGCCGTGGTGGGCATCGTCTTCTACGGGACCCTCGGCACCGACACGGCCCCGCAGGCGTACACCCGGGCGTTCACCGGCAGCGTGGCTCTGCTGGTCACCCTGGCCCTCACCGTGGTGGTGCTGGTCCAGTTCCTCGCCCGGCGACGGCGTGGCCGGCACGCCCAGCCCCGTACACTGCTGCGCTCTTCGCGCCCGTCGCGGCCGGCGGTCCCCGGCCCGGCGGTGAAGCCCCGAACCGTCACGGGGCACGAGCGTCCCGTGAAGGCGCTGGTGCTGGCGGGCGACTCCGGTACCCGGCTCAGGACGATCACGCACTCCCGCGCCAAGCAGCTCGTACCGATCGCCAACAGGCCGGTCCTGTTCTACGGGCTGGAGTCGATCGCCGAGGCCGGCATCGAGGAGGTCGGCATCGTCGTCGGGCAGACCGCGTCCGAGATAGAGGAGGTCGTCGGCGACGGCTCCGCGTTCGGTCTGCGGGTCACCTACATCCGGCAGTCCGAGCCGCTGGGACTCGCTCACGCGGTCCTCGTCGCGAGGGAGTTCCTCGGCGACGACGACTTCGTGATGTATCTCGGCGACAACTTCGTCATCGGTGGCATCGCCGGCCTGGTCGAGGACTTCCGCCGACTGCGGCCCGAGGCACACATGCTGCTGACCCGGGTCTCCGATCCCTCCTCCTTCGGGGTGGCCGAACTCGACCACGGCGGGAACGTGGTGCGGCTGAAGGAGAAGCCCGAACACCACCGGAGCGATCTGGCGCTGGTCGGGGTCTACATGTTCACCCCGGCCGTCCACGAGGCGGTCGACGCCATCAAGCCCTCGTCGCGTGGCGAGCTGGAGATCACCGACGCGCTGCAGTGGCTGATCGACCAGGGCCGCGACGTCCGGTCCTCGGTGATCGACGGCTACTGGAAGGACACCGGCAACGTCAGCGACATGCTCGAGGCCAACCGTGTCGTGCTCCAGAGCCTCGAGCGCCGGATCGACGGTGAGGTCGACGACACGAGCCAGATCACCGGCCGGGTGCATATCGACAGCGGTGCGCAGGTACGCAACTCCCGCATCATCGGTCCGGTGACGATCGGGGCCGACACCGTGATCGAGGACTCCTACGTCGGTCCGTTCACCTCGGTGGACCACAGCTGTGTCATCCACAGCAGCGAGATCGAGTTCTCCATCGTGCTGCCCGAGGCTTCCATCCAGGGTGTCGGCCGCATCGAGGCCTCGCTGATCGGGCGCCAGGTCCAGGTGGCACCCTCGCCGCGGGCTCCCTCGGCCCACCGTCTCGTCCTCGGCGACCACAGTAAGGTGCAGATCCGCCCATGATCTCCAAGGCCCCGACCAGGATCCTGGTCACCGGTGGTGCCTTCGTCGGCTCCCACCACGTACGCACACTCCTCGGCCGGGACGGGCCGGGGGACGTCACGGTCACCGTGCTCGCCGCGCTGCGCCACGCCGTCACGGCCTTCGTGCCTGCTCGCCGGGACCGACCCCACCCTCGCCACCGACGGCTGAGGACACGGCCGGGTCCGCACCCCACGCCGCCGCGCACAGCGCGCGGTCGACCTCGTCGCTGTAGACGGCGGCGGCCAGCCACGCACGGGCGAAGTGCCCCGTGTCGGCCGGAAGGAGGCGGCCGAAGACATCCCGGGAGCGGTCCGAGGCCGCCGCGTGGAGCTCGTCGAGGAGATCGCCCGCGGTGGCCAGGCCGTTGTGGCGCAGGCGTCGGCTCTCGGCCTCCTTGTCGCCGGGGGAGGCCAGCACGCGACGGCCTCCGGAGGCGGCCTGATGAACGCGGCGGCGCAGGAAGTGCAGCGGGGGTTCATCGGGGCTGGGCGGAGTCCCGGTGGGGGATGCCGCCGAGGCGGGGAGGTCCGCGTGCTGGAGGCGGTCGAGGCCCAGGTCGAGACGGGTCTCGGGATCCGTGGGGTGGTTGGCGGCAAGGAGCAGGG
>NZ_VJZE01000215.1 GCF_009377205.1 Streptomyces phyllanthi | reverse complement strand
CCACGAGATCCATCTCAGGAGCCAACCGGGCCAACACCCCGGTCGCTTCGAACGGATCAAGACTCAGCAACCGCACCGTCGCGGTGGCGGGCCCACTCACGCACTCGTACACGGAGCAGTACGCCGCGTCCTCCGCCCCCAGCCCCGCTGCCCGCGCCACCAGCCCGAGCACCACGGGCTGATGCGCGCCCTTCGGGAACTCCCGTGCGAGCGCGTCGAGTTCGGCGGAGGGCCACGTGGCCCGGGCCGCCCGCATCAACTGCCGCCCCAGCTTCCGCGCGGCACCCCGCAGCGCGGCGGACGGCGTCCGCGCATCCGCGGCGCCGTTCAGCTCCACGGGATCCACCCCGAGCGCGGCCGCCGCGGCCAGCCCCGCCGACACCAGCCCGGCCGTGTGCAGCCGGCCCCGGCAGAACTCCTCCAGCCCCGCGGCCCCCGAGGCACCAGTGATCCGCCCTGCCTTGACGGCCGCCTCGGCCCCGCCGGAGTGCGCGTGCCCTCCGGCGGGAAAGCGGCCGTCGGCCAGGACGAGCAGCGCGGCCCGTGACATCGCCAACCACCTCTGGTCTCAGAACAGGAAGTACCGCTGGGCCATGGGCAGTTCGGCGGCCGGTGCCGCCTCCACCAGCTCCCCGTCGATGTGCACGGCGAAGCTGTCGGGATCGACCCGCACCTCGGGCCGCGCGTCGTTCTCCCGCATGTCGGCCTTGGTCACCCCCCGCGTCGACTCGATCGCGACGAACCGCTTCCCGAGCGAGAGCCGCTCCGGCAGCCCGTCCTCGATGGCGAGCGGGGCCACGAAGTTGAACGAGTTGGAGGCGGGTGCCCGCCCGATCGCGCCGTACATCGGGCGCGGAAGGATCGGCTGCGGCGTCGGGATCGAGGCGTTCGCGTCACCCATCTGCGCGTACGCGATCTGCCCGCCCTTGATGACGAGATGCGGCTTGACCCCGAAGAACGCCGGCTCCCACAGCACCAGATCGGCGAGCTTGCCGGACTCGACGGAACCGACCTCGCGGGCGAGCCCCTGCGCGAGCGCGGGGTTGATCGTGTACTTGGCGACATATCGACGAACACGCCGGTTGTCCGCGCGCCCGTCACCGGGCAGCGCACCCCGCCGCCCCTTCATCACGTGCGCGGTCTGCCAGGTCCGCAGGATGACCTCACCGACACGTCCCATGGCCTGGGAGTCGGACGAGATGATCGAGATCGCGCCCAGGTCGTGGAGTATGTCCTCGGCCCCGATCGTGGACGGCCGGATCCGGGACTCGGCGAAGGCCAGGTCCTCGGGCACCGCCGGGTTGAGGTGGTGGCACACCATCAGCATGTCGAGATGTTCCTCGGCTGTGTTGACGGTGTACGGCCGGGTCGGGTTGGTGGAGCTCGGGAGGACGTACGGCTCGGAGACCACGGTCATGATGTCGGGCGCGTGCCCGCCGCCGGCGCCCTCGGTGTGGTAGGCGTGGATGCCGCGCCCTCCGATGGCGGCGAGGGTGTCGCCCACGAACCCGGCCTCGTTCAGTGTGTCCGTGTGGATGGCGACCTGGATGCCGGTCTGGTCGGCGACGGTCAGGGACGCGTCGATGACGGCCGGGGTCGACCCCCAGTCCTCGTGGAGCTTGAGCCCCAGCGCACCGCCGCGTATCTGCGACAGCATCGCCTCGCGGGAGACGGTGTTGCCCTTTCCGAGGAAACCGATGTTGAGCGGGTACTGCTCCATCGCCTCCAGCATCCGCGCGAGGTGCCAGGGGCCGGGCGTGACCGTGGTGGCCTTGGACCCCTCGGCCGGACCGGTGCCGCCGCCCACCAGCGTCGTGATGCCCGCCGAGAGCGCCTCGTCGGCGATCTGCGGGCAGATGAAGTGGACGTGCGCGTCGATGGCACCGGCGGTCAGGATGCGGCCGTTGCCCGCGATGACCTCCGTCTCCGGGCCGATGACCAGGTCCGGGTGGACACCGTCCATGGTGTCCGGGTTGCCGGCCTTGCCGATACCGGTGATCCGGCCGTCGCGGATACCGACGTCGGCCTTGACGATGCCCCAGTGGTCGACGATGACGACACCCGTGATGACCGTGTCCGGGGTGCCGTCTGCGCGCGTAGCACGCGCCTGGCCCATGGATTCGCGGATGACCTTGCCGCCGCCGAACACCGCCTCGTCACCGGCGAGGCCCGGGCCGCCGCTGCGGTCCTCCTCGATCTCGATCAGCAGATCGGTGTCGGCCAGCCGGATACGGTCACCGGTCGTGGGTCCGAACAGGTCGGCGTACGCCGCACGCGAGATCTCAGGCATCGAGGGCACCTCCGGTCTCACCGCGCAGTCCGGGCACGATGCGGGCGCCGGTGAGCGGGACGAGTTCGACGTCGACGGGGATCCCCGGTTCGAAGCGCACGGCGGTGCCGGCGGCGACGTTCAGCCGCTTGCCGCGCGCTGCGGCGCGGTCGAACTCCAGTCCGGGATTGGCTTCGGCGAAGTGGTAGTGGGAGCCGACCTGGACGGGGCGGTCGGCGGCGTTGAGGACGGTGAGCCGGGTGATCTCGCGGCCCGCGTTGTAGACGATCGGACCTTCGTCGAACAGGATCTCTCCGGGAATCATGGCGGCCTCCTCCCCCGTCAGACGATCGGGTCGTGGACGGTGACGAGCTTGGTGCCGTCCGGGAACGTCGCCTCGACCTGGACGTCGTGGATCATCTCGGGGATGCCCTCCATGACGTCGTCCCGGGTGAGCAGCTTGCGCCCGGAGGCCATGAGTTCGGCCACGGTACGGCCGTCACGTGCGCCTTCGAGGATGTGCGACGTGATGAGCGCGACCGCTTCGGGGTGGTTGAGCTTGAGTCCGCGGGCCCGGCGCTTCTCGGCCACGTCGGCCGCCACGTGGATCAGCAGCCTCTCCTGCTCGTGCGGGGTCAGTTGCACGGCGTTCCACCTCACAGTCCTCGCTCCGGACCGTGCGGGGTCCGGATGCCGCGACCACCGGGAAAAGTCGCTGGTGGCGTGGGCGCAGGCTAGTTGGGTGGCGTTTCAGCGACGTTAACCGCCACGTGATCCACTCATCTCCGCACGACCGTGCCCCCATGGTCATGAGCGCCCTTGAACGTGCCGCGACCGCTGCCGGCCGGGACGGCCTCCGGAGCCGGGGTCACCTTGCCCGGGCCGCACGGAAGGGCGCGTTCGGTACACCGGCCGAAGCGGGCGTAGGGGTCGGCACACCGGCCGGAGCGGTACGTACGGGTCGGCCCACCGGCCGGGGTGGTACGTACGGGTCGGCATGCCGCCGCAAGCGTGTTCGATGCCACCGTCGCGGGACACGCCGCGCCGACAGCCCCTGCTGCCGCCGAGCGCCGACCGCCGACCAGACGCGGGCCTCCGACCCCGGGCGCGCTCCTCCGGCCTTCCGACTACGAGGCGCGGCCCCCCGCCCCTCCGCTATGAGGCGCCGGTCCCCCGGTGCTCCGCCGCGATGCCGAACCGCTGGCGCTCACGCGGGGCCGACGCGACGTCGCGGACGCTGGAGACGGAGCTGATCATCTGCTCCTCCGCCTCGGCCGCCTTCTCCAGCTGCTCCAGGTCGGCGGCGGAGACCAGGGCGACGAGGGGCTTCCCGTGCCGCGTCACGACGACGCGCTCGCCGCCGTACACGACGCGGTTGATCAGGTCGGCGAGCTCAGCCCTGGCTTGCGTCACCGGAATCTCGTAGGCCATGACGTCCAGCTTAGACCGGGGCACGGAAAGCCCTCCGTGAGCGGAAGATCCCGTTCGGCACTGGGGCACTCGGGGAGGACCGCACCCTGACCCGGGCCTCACCGCCTCACCGGCACGCCGCACCCCCGTGGAGCATCGCGCTCCACGGGGGTTTCGCTGTCGGCGAGCGGCCTTCAGCCAGGCTCTGTACGTCCTGTACATTTTTTACAGGAGCTACCGCGAGGAGACGCCAGCCATGAACCGACCGTCCGCCCGCTACGTCCTGCCCGAGTTCACCGAACGCACGAGTACGGGCCATCACACGATGGACCCGTACTCGAAGTTGCTGGAGGAGCGCATCGTGTTCCTCGGGACACCGGTCGACGACAGGTCCGCGAACGACGTGATGGCGCAGTTCATGCACCTGGAGTACACGGCCCCCGACCGGGACATCTCGCTCTACATCAACTCGCCGGGCGGCTCGTTCAGTGCGATGACGGCCATCTACGACACGATCCAGTACGTCACCTGTGACGTGGAGACCGTCTGCCTGGGCCAGGCGGCCTCGGCCGCCGCGGTGCTGCTGGCCGCCGGCACCCCGGGCAAGCGGGCCGCGCTGCCGGGCGCCCGCATGCTGATCCACCAGCCCTCACTGGCCGAGCCGGTGGAGGGGCAGGCGAGCGACCTGGCCATCCACGCCGAGGAGTTGATGCGCAACCGCAGGACGCTGGAGGAGATGCTCGCCCGACACAGCGGCCAGAGCCAGGAGCGGGTGCGCGCCGACATCGAACGGGACAAGATCCTTGATGCCGAGGAGGCCGTGGAGTACGGCCTGGTGGACCGGATCATCCCGAGCCGCAAGACCTCGCGCTCCCTGCCCGGCGCGCGGTGAGCCGCCGATGCTCCCCGAACTGCCGCCGCTGCCCGCGCTGACGCGCGCCGAGGCGGAGCTGATCGACCGTTACCTGGACGTGGTCGACCTGCTCGGCCGGATCAACCCGGCCCGTCCCGGCGACACCTACCGCGGACTGCGGGCCGCACAGGCCCTGGTCGGCAAGGCGACGGCCCTGCGCGACGCGCTCGAACTGATGCACAGGCGGGGTGAGAACGAGGTGCACGCCCCCACCCTCGCCCGGGCCCTCAGGGTCCTCGACGGAGAGCGCCGCGCGGCCCGCGTCGCGCTCCCTCCCGCACCCGAGAGCTGACACACCCACTGAGCCCGGGCCGGGTGGATGAACTGACGATACGTTCGGCTCGGGCTCAAACGGACCAGACGACGGTCCCGCGAACGGCCCAGCGGGGCATCCGCCAAAAAGCGCAGGGAAGTTCCGCAACGCGCTTGTCGGAGCGGCGGAATTTATCGTTCCGCCGCTGGTCCGACGCTCCTCACCCCTCTCGACTCCCGACCCCGAACGGGGTTTCCGCCCGAACGGGTGGCGGGTGAGTAACCCCACAAATCTCCGATTCCGTTCGGCGTTTCCGACATTCGTGCGTCAAGATCCGTACCTGACGACAAGACCCCGCCACCGCGGCGGGGCGATCCGGGCGGACGCCGAGTCCTGCCGCCGCCCGGATGACCGGTCGACAGGAGTGGATCGGCAGGAGTGGAGGACCCAAGCACGACGGGTCGCCGGAGCGTCAGTTCCGAGCAGCCCTTGGGGTGAAGCCGCGGCAACGCGGCCGGGCAACTTCGCCAGCCCGAATCCGACAGGTCATCCTTCACAGGCGGCTGACGAAGGGTTGCGCATGACTGCGCTCAATCGTGTCCCGTCGCTCATGGCCCGGGCCGGTACGGCCTCGGCCCTGACCATCGCCGCCGTGGGCGGCAGCATCGTGGTCCCCGGTGTCGCGTCCGACGCCGCGGCGGCCTCACCCGCGACGAAGGCGCTCAAGGTCGCGGCCTCCAAGAAGGGCTCGCCCTACAAGTGGGGCGCTGTTGGCCCCAAGAGGTTCGACTGCTCGGGGCTCACGCTGTACTCGTACAAGAAGGCGGGCAAGAAGCTGCCCCGTACGGCCGCACAGCAGTACAACAAGACGAAGCACATCTCCGCCAAGAGCCGCAAGCTCGGAGACCTCGTCTTCTTCCACTCGGGCTCGAACGTCTACCACGTGGGCATCTACGCCGGGAAGGGCAAGATCTGGCACTCCCCGAAGACCGGGGAGGTCGTGAAGCTCCAGAAGATCTGGACGAAGAGCGTCTGGTACGGCCGGGTCCGCTGACCCGGCCGAGGGGCGACGGCGGTGCACGCCGCCGTCGCCCCTCGGGCCCGTCCCGCCCTGGGCATGCCTGGTCGGCCACCATCGTGGGGCGTGACATGGGGCAAAACGGTTACTCATTCCCTTATGGCCGACCATCAGAGTGCGCACTGGGGACGAAACGAAACGCCGCTCGAGAGAGCCGACCGCAATTTCGTCGAACTCCTGCAGGAACTGCGCGTCACCCAGACCGGGGTGCAGATCCTCTTCGCCTTCCTGCTGACGCTGGCGTTCACCCCGCGCTTCCCGTCCCTCGACACGGTCCAGCGCGCCACGTACGTCACCACGCTGCTGCTGGCGGTCCTCTCGGCCGCGCTCTTCACCGCCCCGGCCGCCCTGCACCGCTCGCTGTTCCAGCAGGGCGCCAAGCCCCTCATCGTCCAGGTCTCCTCCCGGCTCGCCAGCGTCGGCCTGGTCGTCCTCACGCTGGCGTTCACCGGGTCCGTGCTCCTCGTGGTGGACGTGGCGCTGGACCGGACCGCCGGTATCGCCGCCGGAGCGGGAACCCTGGTCGTATGCGTGGCCCTGTGGTGGGTGCTGCCGCGCCTCGTACGGCGTTCGGGACTCGACCGGGGCGCCGGGCCCCAGGCTCCAGGAACGGCACCTCCCCGGGAACCGGATGCGAGTGGTTGACGCCCGTCCGGGGCCCCGGCCGGGCGCTCGCGGTTCCTCCGGGCCCACCGCTCGCTCAGTCGACGGCAGCGCCGAACCACTGTGGCAGCCGTCCGAGCAGCTCCTGCTGGTCCTCACCGGCCCACGCCACGTGGCCGTCCGGCCGCAGCAGTACCGCGGGCACGTCCAGTTCCTCGCTGACGTCGATGACGTGGTCGACCCGGTCCGCCCAGCCCTCCACCGAGAGCCGGCCGGTCTGGTCGAGGAGCAGCCCGCGGCCGCCGTGCATCAGCTCGTAGAGGCGCCCCTGCTTCAGCTCCACGTCCCGCATCCGGCGGCCGAGCAGCTCGTGGCCCTCGCCGAAGTCGTAGCGGACGTCGACCGCTGTGATCATTCCGGTCACGTACCGGTTCACCTCCTCGAAGTCCATCAGCTTCGAGAACAGCTCCCGCAGCGCGGTCGCACCCGGATCGGTCCCCAGCAGCGTGATCTGCGCGCGGGTGTTGTCCAGTACACGGGCACCCACCGGGTGCCGCTCGGCGTGGTAGCTGTCCAGCAGCCCCTCCGGCGCCCAGCCGCCCACCGCGGCGGCCAGCTTCCAGCCCAGGTTGAACGCGTCCTGGATGCCGAGGTTGAGGCCCTGCCCGCCGGTCGGCGGGTGGATGTGCGCCGCGTCGCCGGCCAGGAGCACCCGGCCGACCCGGTAGCGCTCGGCCTGCCGGGTGGCGTCGCCGAACCGGGAGAGCCAGCGCGGCGAGTGCACGCCGAAGTCGGTGCCCGCGACGGCCCGCAGCTGCTGCTTGAACTCCTCCAGGGTGGTCGGGGCCGTGCGGTCCTCGGTCACCCCTTCGGCGGGCACGCCCACGCGGTACACCCCGTCCCCGAGGGGGATGGCGCCGAACCGCAGTTGGGTCCTGCGGACTTCCTCGACCACGGCCGCGACCGTCGCCGGATCCTCGGTCAGCTCCATCTCACCCAGCAGCGTCTCGACCTTGGACGGCTCACCGGGGAAGCCGACACCGATCAGCTTGCGCACCAGGCTGCGGCCGCCGTCGCAGCCGACGAGGTAGCGCGAGCGCAGGTGCGTGCCGTCCGCCAGCTCGACGGTCACCCCGGCCCCGTCCGCGGCCTGGCTCAACCCCACCACTTCGCAGCCGCGCCGGATGTCGGCGCCGAGTTCGAGGGCACGCTCGTTGAGCAGCCGCTCGGTGACCGGCTGCGGGACGGCGAGGCCGTACGGGTGAGCCGTGTCCAGCCGGTCCGGCCACGGCTTGACGATGCCGCCGAAAAGGCCGCCGACCTGGAACTTCTCACTGATCGCGAGGAACCGGTCCAGCAAGCCGCGCTGGTCCGTCATCTCGACGCTGCGCGCGTGCAGTCCCTGTCCGCGGGACTGCCCGGTCGGCTCGGTCAGCTTCTCCAGCACGACCGTGTGCACACCGTGCAGCCGTAACTCACTGGCCAGCATCAGCCCGGTCGGTCCGCCGCCGACCACGATCACGTCAATCAACACAACCCTCATCTCCGCAGGTCCTGGCTTCGGCCAGTGATTCTGCGGCACGACCGGGGCCTTGCCGCAAGGCCCCCTGTGCGCTATAAGTTGAGAGTGGCAAGGAGTGGTTACCTCCTTGCCTTTGCTTTTTGCCGTCCGCTCAGGACCCTTGCTGTCCCGTGGACGTGACCGGCTGGGCGGAGGGCGTCCAGGGGAGTTCGATGGCCACCGTCTTGCCGCCCTCCCTCGTGGGTCTGACGCTGAGTCTCCCGCCGTGCTCGGCGGTCAGCCAGCGGATGATGACCATGCCGCGGCCGTTGTCCTGCTGGACGGCGGCGGGCAGACGCTTCGGGAAGCGCGGGTGGCTGTCGGTGACGCCGATCCGCAGGTGCTCGTCACGCTCGAGCGCGACGTCCACGGTGAACGTAGGCGACTGCCCGAGGGTGTGCTGGACGGCATTGGTGGCGAGTTCGGACACGATCAGCCGTACGGTGTCCGCGACTTCGGCGTCGCTCGGCAGGCCCCATTCGGCCAGCACGTTGGCGACGTAGGTGCGAGCCGCGGAGACCGAGGCCGGATCGCTCGGCAGAGTGACGGATGCTTCCTGATGGTCTGCCATGGCGACGTAGTCCCTTTCCCACGGGACCGGGGTCCGACACGGAGCCGGATGGATTCGAGTACGGTCCCGGACTGGTGCTTCGCGCCAGATTGCCACCACCAGGGGCGGCCGTGGTGCCGATCCACCAAGATATGCATATATCTGTCGCTCGAAGCGGTGAACTCTCCGACGACCGACCGTATTTGGGGAGCCTTACCGTCCATCCTCTACCGTCGCCCCGACACCGCGGCCGGGCGGAAGGAGATGACCTTGGAGCACGGTCCTGCGGTGCGCCGGCGCAAGCTCGGCACCGAACTGCGCGTCCTGCGCACCCGTGCCGGGCTCACCAGTACCGAGGCGGCGCGTCTCGTCGGGTGGCACCAGTCGAAGGTGAGCCGGATCGAGACGGGTTCCAGCGGAGTGAAACCGGCCGATGTGCGCCTTCTGCTCGACACGTACGACGTCCGGGATCCCGAGTTACGGGAGCTGCTGCTGGCGTTGGCGGGCGGCGGGGACGGGAGCGGACGGCAGAACTGGTGGCACGCCTACCGCGGGGTACTGCCGCCGACCTACCGCGACTTCATCAGCCTGGAGTCGCAGGCCAGCGGCATGCGCACGCTGGAGACCTCGGTGGTGCCGGGACTGCTGCAGACACCGGAGTACGCCCGCGCGGTGACGCGGGCCGCGT
The DNA here is from genome assembly GCF_009377205.1 of Streptomyces phyllanthi. GTDB lineage: Bacteria > Actinomycetota > Actinomycetes > Streptomycetales > Streptomycetaceae > Streptomyces > Streptomyces phyllanthi. The sequence goes on along the minus strand of NZ_VJZE01000215.1, from coordinate 5,389 downwards.
GCGAGGGACTGGCGGACGACAAGCTGGACGCTCTGGTGGAGGTGCGCCTCGCCCGGCAGGACGTACTGCGCGGGGACCCGCCGCTGGAGTTGAACGCGGTCCTGGACGAGGCCGTGCTGCGGCGCGCTGTAGGCGGACCCGAGGTCATGGCGAGGCAGCTGGAGCGGCTGTGCGAGGCGGCCGTCCTTCCCCAAGTGCGGCTCCGGGTCATGCCGTTCACCGCCGGGGCCCACATCGGAGTGACGGGGCCTTTCGTAATCTTCTCATTTTCGAACACATCTGATCTGGATGTGGTTGTTCTCGACCATTTGACGAGTAGCCTCTACCTCGAACGGAAAGAAGACCTCCAGGCCTATGTCGAGGCCTTCAACGCCCTTCAGATCCACGCCCTTTCGCCCGAGGAATCGTTGGATTACATCGCCGGGATCGCTGCCGGCGCGTAAGGAGGCACCCCCATGTCCGTCCCGCCTCGGAACATCCCCACCAGTACTGCGCTCCAGGGCGTGCGCTGGCTGCGCAGCAGCCACAGCACCGGAATGAACAACTGCGTCGAGACGGCCCGTCCGGGCCTTGGCCCCCGGGCCGGGCTGGTCGCCGTGCGCGACTCGAAGAACCCGGCGGGGCCCGCCCTGCTGTTCGCCCCCGAGACATGGGAAGGGTTCGTCACCGCGCTTCGGTGACGAACACGACCATGTCCCCGATCACGCCTGCGTGATCACTTCCGCATCACTCCTGCCGGATCGCGACGCACGGCCGTGTCACGCCGACTCACGGTCGCGTCTCGCCGATCACCCTGACGGCTCGGTCGAGTTGCCCGCCGGTGAGGTCCGCGCGGGCGGTCAGCCGCAGCCGTGAGATGCCGTCGGGCACGGACGGCGGACGGAAGCAGCCGACGGCGAGTCCCGCCGTACGGCAGTCCGCCGCCCACCGCACGGCCCGCTCGGGCGAGGGCGCACGCACGGAGACCACGGCGGCGTCGGGCCGCACCGCTTCCAGGCCCGACGCCGTCAGTCGCGCGTGCAGCTCCGCCGCCACCTCGCGCGCCCGCGCGGCGCGCTCCGGCTCCCGGCGCAGCAGCCGCAGCGCCGCGAGGGCCGCACCGGTCGCGGCCGGGGCCAGACCGGTGTCGAAGATGAAGGTGCGGGCGGCGTTGACCAGATGGTCGATCACCCGGGCCGGTCCGAGGACGGCCCCGCCCTGGCTGCCCAGCGACTTGGAGAGCGTGACGGTCACGACGATGTCCTCGGGGTACTCGGGGTACTCGGCGTGCGGTGCGCCCGCGAGCCCCGCCGCGTACGGGGCGCCCCGGCCGCCGTCGCCCAGGACTCCGAGGCCGTGCGCGTCGTCGACGACCAGCCCGGCCCCGAACTCCCGGCAGACCTGGGCCAGTTCGCTCAGCGGAGCCGCGTCGCCGTCCACCGAGAAGACCGTGTCGGACACCACCACGGCCGGACCGCCACCGGTCTCAAGTGCCTTGCGGACGGCCTCGGGGTCGGCGTGCCCGACCACCTGGGTCGTGCCCCGGGCCAGCCGGCAGCCGTCGATCAGGGACGCGTGGTTGCCCGCGTCCGAGACGATCAGCGAGCCGTGCGGCGCCAGCGCGGTGATCGCTGCGAGGTTGGCCGCGTAGCCGGAGGAGAAGACCAGGGCCGCCTCGAAGCCGCAGAAGGCGGCCAGCTCGCGTTCGAGTTCGTCGTGCAACTCGGTCGTGCCGGTGACGAGCCGGGAGCCGGTGGCCCCGCCGCCCCACCGCCGCGCGGCCTCGGCGGCGCCCTCGGTGACCTCCGGATGGCGGGCGAGGCCGAGGTAGTCGTTGCTCGCGAGGTCGAGGAGCGGTGAGTCGGCGGGGCGTGGGCGCAGGGTTCGTACGAGGCCGGCCCGGCCGCGCGCCCGCGCCTGCTCGTCGATCCAGCCGAACGCCATGAGTCCTCCGGGCCGTTGGGGTGGTGACGCGCCGGGGATCCGGTACCGGCGGCGCGACGTTTGTAGGCAGTGCACAGACCCTAGCGGCCGGGCCAGGCGCCCAGGATGTGGCAATACCCACACGTCGAACCGTCTCTGTTGTGCGATCTCTCCTTGGCCCGGAGCGCCCGCGTAGGCCAGGATCGGCTCTCATGGACCTGCTGACGACGCTGGTGGACAAGGGGCTTCGGCGCGAGCTGCCGACCCGTGAGGAAGCGCTGGCCGTACTGGCCACCTCCGACGACGACCTGCTGGACGTGGTGGCCGCGGCCGGCAGGGTGCGCCGGCAGTGGTTCGGCCGCCGGGTGAAACTCAACTACCTGGTGAACCTCAAGTCCGGGCTGTGTCCCGAGGACTGCTCCTACTGCTCCCAGCGGCTCGGCTCCACCGCCGGCATCCTCAAGTACACCTGGCTCAAGCCGGACGAGGCGTCGAAGGCGGCGGCCGCCGGACTGTCGGGTGGCGCCAAGCGGGTCTGTCTGGTGGCCAGCGGCCGGGGCCCGACGGACCGGGACGTGGACCGGGTCTCCGACACCATCAAGGCGATCAAGGAGCAGAACGAGGGCGTCGAGGTGTGCGCCTGCCTCGGCCTGCTCTCCGACGGCCAGGCCGATCGGCTGCGTGAGGCCGGCGCGGACGCCTACAACCACAACCTCAACACGTCCGAGGCGACGTACGGGGACATCACCACCACCCACACCTACGCCGACCGTGTCGACACCGTGCAGAAGGCGCACGCGGCCGGGCTGTCCGCCTGCTCCGGTCTGATCGCGGGCATGGGCGAGAGCGACGAGGACCTGGTGGACGTGGTCTTCTCGCTGCGCGAGCTGGACCCGGACTCGGTGCCGGTCAACTTCCTCATCCCGTTCGAGGGCACCCCGCTGGCCAAGGAGTGGAACCTCACCCCGCAGCGCTGTCTGCGCATCCTGGCGATGGTCCGGTTCGTCTGCCCGGACGTGGAGGTCCGTATCGCGGGCGGACGCGAGGTCCATCTCCGTACGATGCAGCCGCTCGCCCTGCATCTGGCCAACTCGATCTTCCTCGGCGACTACCTCACCAGCGAGGGCCAGGCCGGCAGGGCCGATCTGGAGATGATCGCGGACGCCGGGTTCGAGGTGGAGGGCACCGGCCAGGTGACGCTACCGGAGCACCGGACGGCCGGCGGCGGATGCGGGTCGCACGAGGGCGGGAGTGGCTGCGGGTCGCACGAGGGCGGGAGCAGCTGCGGGTCGCACGGGAGCGACGGTGGCCGCGGGTCGCACGGGGTGTGCGGTTCCGCTCCCGCGGCCACGGCCCAGGACGCCCGTACGGATCTCGTCGCCGTACGCCGCAGGGGTGCCGGAACGGATCTCGCGCCCAATGCCTGACCTGCCCGTCCCTGAACTGCTGGAGCTCGACCGGCGGCACGTCTGGCATCCGTACGGACCGATGCCCGGGCAGCGGGAACCGCTCGTCGTGGAGTCGGCGAGCGGGGTGCGGCTGCGGCTCGCCGACAGCTCGGGTGAGCTGGTCGACGGGATGTCGTCCTGGTGGTCGGCGATCCACGGCTACAACCACCCGGTGCTCAACGAGGCGGCGCGCGAGCAGCTGGCCCGGATGAGCCATGTGATGTTCGGCGGGCTCACACACGAGCCCGCCGTCCGGCTGGCGAAGCGCCTTGTCGACATGTCTCCCGAGGGTCTGGAGCATGTCTTCCTCGCCGACTCCGGCTCGGTGTCCGTCGAGGTGGCGGTCAAGATGTGTCTGCAGTACTGGCGCTCGCTCGGCCGACCGGCCAAGCAGCGCCTGCTGACCTGGCGCGGCGGCTACCACGGGGACACCTGGCAGCCGATGTCCGTGTGCGATCCCGAGGGCGGGATGCACGAGCTGTGGCAGGGCATGCTGCCCCGTCAGGTGTTCGCGGATCCGCCTCCGGCCGCGTACGAGGAGTCGTACGCCGAGCACGTGCGCGAGATGGTGGGGCGGCACGCGGACGAGCTGGCCGCGGTCGTCGTGGAGCCGGTGGTGCAGGGCGCGGGTGGGATGCGCTTCCACTCCCCCGCGTATCTGCGGGTGCTGCGCGAGGCGTGCGACGCGCACGGCGTGCTGCTCGTGTTCGACGAGATCGCGACCGGCTTCGGGCGCACGGGGGCGCTGTTCGCGGCGGAACACGCGGGTGTGACGCCGGATGTGATGTGTGTGGGCAAGGCGCTGACCGGCGGCTACATGACGATGGCGGCGACGCTGTGCACGGCGCGGGTGGCGGACGGGATCTCGCGGGGCGAGGTGCCGGTGCTCGCGCACGGGCCCACCTTCATGGGCAACCCGCTGGCCGCGTCGGTGGCCTGCGCCTCGATCGACCTGCTGCTCGGGCAGGACTGGCAGACCGAGGTGAAGCGGATCGAGACGGGGCTCCGCGAGGGGCTCGCCCCGGCGGCGGAGGTCGAGGGCGTCCGGGACGTACGGGTCCTCGGTGCCATCGGCGTCGTCCAGCTCGACCACCCGGTGGACATGGAGGCGGCGACCCGGGCGGCCGTGCGGGAGGGCGTGTGGCTGCGGCCGTTCCGCGACCTCGTGTACACGATGCCGCCGTACGTCACGGGCGACGAGGACGTGGCGCGCATCGCGCGGGCGGTGTGCGCGGCCGCGCGGGAGGGATGACATGGCGGTCCTGGTGATCACCGGTACGGGCACGGAGGTCGGCAAGACGGTCACCACGGCCGCCGTCGCCGCGGTGGCCATCGCGGCCGGGCGTTCCGTGGCGGTTCTCAAGCCGGCGCAGACGGGTGTACGGCCGGACGAGCGCGGCGACGCGGACGAGGTGGCCCGTCTCGCCGGTGCCGTGACGGCGTGCGAACTCGCCCGCTATCCCGAGCCGTTGGCCCCTGCGACGGCCGCCCGGCGGTCCGGTCTTCCGCCGGTCCGGCCCGAGGAGGTCGCTCAGGCCGCGGCCAAGCTCGCCGCGGACCACGACCTCGTCCTGGTCGAGGGTGCGGGCGGCCTGCTCGTACGGTTCGACGAGACGGGCGGCACCCTGGCGGACGCGGCCCGGCTGCTGGACGCGCCCGTGCTGGTGGTCGCCTCGGCCGGGCTCGGCACGCTGAACACGACCGAGCTGACGTCACGTGAACTGCGACGCCGCGGGCTGGGCCTGACGGGTGTGGTGATCGGCAGCTGGCCGGGCGAGCCGGATCTGGCGTCCCGCTGCAATCTCGCGGACCTTCCGGTGGCGGCGGGGGCGCCGTTGCTGGGGGCGGTACCGGCCGGGGCCGGGATGCACGAGCCCGCCGGCTTCCGTGCGGAAGCGGCGAGTTGGCTGGCGCCTGCCCTCGGCGGGGTATGGGACGGCGAGACCTTCACTGCGAGGGAAGCGGCGGAGGCCCACGGCCTCGGCCCCTCCTTCCAGCCGAGGCCGGGCACCACGAGCTGAGGCCGGACACCACCGGCC
>NZ_VJZE01000214.1 GCF_009377205.1 Streptomyces phyllanthi | reverse complement strand
TGCTGGAGCTGGTCGGGCTGCCGGGGGCGGGGCGGAGGGCCGTGGCCTCCCTGTCCGGCGGTGAGCAGCAGCGTGTCGCGCTCGCCCGTGCGCTCGCTCCGAGGCCCCGGCTGCTGATGCTCGACGAACCCCTCGGCCAGCTCGACCGGTCGCTGCGAGAGCGGCTGGTGGTCGAACTGCGCGAGCTCTTCAGCGAGTTGGGTACGACCGTGCTCGCGGTGACGCACGACCAGGGCGAGGCGTTCGCGCTCGCCGACCGGGTCGTGGTGATGCGGGACGGGCGGATCGCGCAGTCGGGTACGCCCCTTGAGGTGTGGCAGCGGCCGGTGGACGAGTTCGTGGCACGCTTCCTCGGCTTCGACAACGTGGTGGGGGCGACCGTGAGCGGTCAGGTCGCGGACACCCCGTGGGGCAAGGTGCCCGTGCCGGAGGGCGCGCCGCAGGGCCCGACCACGCTGCTGGTCAGGCCCGCGGGCGTACGGCTCGTGGAAACCGCGGAGGGGCTGCCGTGCACCGTGGCGGCAAGGACGTTCCGCGGCACCCATGTCGCCGTACACCTGCAACCGGAGGACGCGCCGCGCCTTGAGGCGGCCTGTGCGCTGCGGGAGGCTCCGGAGCCCGGGGACGAGGTCGGGGTGGCGTTCGACGCAGCTGAAATTGTCGTGCTCGGAGGCTCTTCGGCCACCTAGGGTGCGGACCATGACGCCTCTCGGAGACGACCGCGATGCCCGCCACGACCGCTACTGCGACGAGATCGAGAAGCAGTTACGGCAGCTGAGAGCCGTGGTGACCTCCGGTGCCGATCTCTCGGCGACCGTGCCGACCTGCCCGGACTGGTCGCTGGAGCAGTTGGTGCGGCACACGGGCGGGGCGCTGCGCTGGGTGGAGCTGAACGTGCGGAGCCGGGCGCGGGAGGAAGTACCGGAGGCGGAGGTGCCGGGCTACGAGGGTCCGGAGAAACGGGGTGATCCGGCCGCGCTGGACGCGTGGCTCGCCGAGACGGGGGACATGGTCGTCCGCACGGTGCGTGCCGCCGGGCCCGACACGGATGTGTGGACCTGGGGCTGGGAGCGGACCTCGGGCTTCTGGGCCCGGCGGATGGTCAACGAGATCACGATCCACCGCGCGGACGCGACCCTCGCGGCCGGGCTGCCGTACGAGGTGGCTCCGGAGATCGCCGCCGACGCGATCGACGAGTGGCTGGAGATCGTCGAGTTCGCGCAGCGGACGATGCCGGGCGACCCGTCGGGCGAACTGCGCGGGCCGGGCCGCAGCATCCACCTGCACGCGACCGACGCCCCGGCCGGGCTGGACGCCGAATGGGTTGTCGAACTCACCGAGCGGGGCCTCGTCCGGCGCCGGGGACACGAGAAGGCGACGGTCGCGCTGCGCGGACCGCTCACCGAGGTGCTGCTCGCCTTCTACCGCCGGCTTCCGCTCGACGACGAGCGGCTGGAGGTGCTCGGCGAGCGCGAACTGCTGGAGTTCTGGCTGGAGCGGGCTACGTTCGGATGAAGCCCCGGTCGCCTCGGTGTCCCGGTACGCCTCGGTGTCCCGGGGTGGGCGAGGGGCCCGCCCCCTGGTCGAGAGGGCGGGCCTCAGGGCGGCACGCCGTACGCGCCGTACGACCGCGAGCGCGTCAGCGGGACGAGGCCCCGCGGCGGCGCATGCCGAAGTAGATGGAGCCGGCGCCGACCGCGACGAAGGCGGCGGCGATCCCGGCGATCACCGGGGTGTTGGAGTCGGCGCCGGTCTCGGCGAGGTTCGAATCGCCCTCGGGCGAGGGGACGTTGCCGTTCCCGGAGGGTGCCGGGGTGGTGCTCTCCGAGTCCGACGGAGTGTCGTTGCCGGTGTCCTTGCCGGTGTCGGCCGGGGTGGACGGCTTGGTCGGCGACTTCGGGGTCTCCGAGGCCGGCGGCTTGTCCGAGTTCTTCTTGCAGGCCTCGGACGGCGTGGTCAGGTTGGGCTTGATGTCCTCGTCGACATAGCCCTCGGCCTTGACGTGGATGCGGTACTCGGCGTTCGGCTTCCAGTCCTCCGAGAACGTGACGGTGACACCCTTGGCGGTCGAGTCCTCGATCGTCTGGGTGCCGACCAGCCGCTCGTCCGCCCCGTTGTTCTCCAGATAGACGGTGACCTCGGCGGTGACGCCCAGCGGGTCCACGTCGGTGACGCTGATGACGCCCTTGCCCTTGGCGTCGCACTCGGCCTTGGCCGAGAAGTCAGCGATGGTGCATGCCATGGCGTTGCCCGCGACACCGAGCACCAGCGCGGCGGAGGCGGAGACAACACCCAGGAGTCGCACGGATCGTGCGGTGCGTGGAGATATGGACACGGTTGCCCTTCACGGGAAATGCGGGGGTGAGGGATACATGTGTGACAGCTGTAACCCCATGTGGCTCACAGGTTTATAAGGGCGCCGTAAGTACTGTCAATCCGGTGGAGTACCCCGGCTGTTGGCTTTGTCACTTCCTCAACTCGCAAGCCCTTCAGCCACCCAGCCGCTCCAGCGCCTCGGGCGCCTCCTCGATCCGGTCCACCAGCGCGATCCGGGACTCCAACGACCGGTCCCGGGCCAGGGACTTCAGGAGGGGCCACGTGGGGAGGTGGTCCGTCCAGTGGGCGCGGTTCACGAGGACCATGGGGGTGGGTTCTCCGCGGGACTCGTAGTAGTTCGGGGTCGCGTTGTCGAAGATCTCCTGTACGGTGCCGGCCGCGCCGGGGAGGAACACGACACCCGCGTTCGACCGGGCCAGGAGGCCGTCCTCGCGGGTGGCGTTGGCGAAGTACTTGGCGATGTGGGAGGCGAAGGCGTTCGGAGGCTCGTGGCCGTAGAACCAGGTGGGGATCCCGACGGAGTGGTTGCCCTTGGGCCAGCGGGTGCGCACCTCGAAGGCGCACCGCGCCCAGTCGGTGATCGAGGGCGTGAACGACGGGGCCTTCGCGAGGAGCCGGCAGGCGTCGGTCAGCATCGCGCCGTCGTACGGCGCCGCGTACGCGCCCAGGTTGGCCGCCTCCATCGCGCCCGGGCCGCCGCCCGTGGCCACCGTGAAGCCGGAGCGGGCCAGCGCGCGCCCCAGGCGGGCGGCGCCCTCGTACTCCTCCGTTCCGCGGGCCATCTTGTGACCGCCCATCACGCCCACCACCCGCGCCCCGCGCAGGAGTTCGTCCAGGGCGTCCGAGACCGAGTCGTCGTGGACGGCGCGCAGCATCGAGGCGTAGATGTCGCCGTCGGCCTTGGTGCGCTGGAACCAGGCGTAGGAGAGCGCGTCCGGCGTCTCCTCGTAGCCCTTGTCGAGCGAGGCGAACAGCTCGTCGGGCGTGTAGAGATGACCCCGGTACGGGTCGAAGGGCAGTCCCGGAACGGGTGGGAAGACCAGGGCGCCGTCGGCGCGGATCTTCACCGCCGCGTCCTGACGCATCGGGCAGCCGAGGAAGACGGCCCCCGAGGTGTCGGTGGAGAGCAACTCCCGCGTACGGTCCGTCAGGTCGACGGCCTGGACGCGGAATCCGGCGAGGGTGCCGCGGGCCGAGACGGTCGCGTCGAACTCCTCGAGCGTCTCGATCTCACGGTCGTCGTGGTGGGCCGCATGGGCAGGGCTCGTCTGCACCCGCCCATGCTGGCACAGCGGCCCTCAGCCCTGGATGGCATCCGGGTTCATCCACACGACCTCCCAGGTGTGGCCGTCGAGGTCGTCGAAGGCGCGGCCGTACATGAAGTCCATGTCCTGGACCTTCTCCGACGCGGTGCCCCCCGCGGCGACGGCCTTCTCGACCAGCTCGTCCACCTTCTCGCGGCTCTCGGCGCTCAGGCACAGCAGCACCTCGCTGGTCTTCGTGGCGTCCGCGATCTCCTTCTGCGTGAAGGTCGCGTAGAACGGCTTGGTCAGAAGCATCGCCACGATGGTGTCGCTGATCACGACCGAGGCCCCGTTCTCGTCGCTGAACTGCGGGTTGATCGTGTAGCCGAGCTCCGTGAAGAACTTCTTCGAGGCGTCGAGGTCGTTCACGGGCAGGTTCACGAAGATCATCTGCTGGTACATGTGAGGTCTCTCCCGTTGGTCTCGGTCCGTTTCGGAGGGGTAGACCGGGGCGCCGCCCGGAACTCATCGCCGATCGCGGATTTTTTCGTGCGACTTTTCCTCGTACGGCTCCGTGGGCCCTCACGGTGTCATCCGTGGGCCCTCACGGTGTCAGCGGTGTGGCCGCCAGCTCCGCGACCGTCCAGGTCAGCGGGCCGAACACGGCGAACAGGGCGCCTGCCCGAAGCAGGGCCACGGCGCGGAGGGCGGTGGCGGGCGCGCCGAGCCGCAGGAGCGCCGCGGTGGTCTCCGCGCGCGCGTTCCTGGCCTCCAGCGCGGCCGTCGCCAGCGTCAGCACCGCGCAGCCGGTCACCAGCAGCGCGCCCAGGGTGGTGAGCGGGCCCACGTGGGGGCGCGCACCGGAGTACACGGTTGCCATGGCGTACGTGCCGGAGGCCACCGCGCACACCACGCCGAGCGGGCGCCCGATCCGCCGCGCCTCCTCCTGCAGGACGCGCCCGGCGAGCAGCCGCAGTGCCCCCGGCCGTACGGCCTGCAGCACCTGCCCGCACAGGTGGGTCAGCCCGGGCCCGGCGAGGATCAGGCCCAGGGCCGTGAGCACCCAGCCGCCGAGCACTCCGGCCGGTCCGCCCGCCGAGCCGCCGGGGAGTGCGAGACCGGGGGCGGTGCCGTAGCGGCTCGCGTACATCTCTACGGCCAGACCGGCGGCGAGCACGGCGACGCCCCAGGGGAGGCCGCCGGGGGCGGGCTGGGGCGCGGTGGAGCGGTAGGGGTCCTGCTCCGGGTCCGGGACGGTGCCGGTCCATGGGGCTGACGTGCCGGAGGAGCACAGCGCCAGCGCCTCGGAGAGGGCGTGCGAGCCGGTGCTGCCGCGACGGGCACGGGCGGGGGCTCCGCTGCTGTCCGGGTCTTCCCCGTGGTCCCGCTGTCCGGCTTGCCGCCCGTCCGTGCCGCCCGGATGCGCGGGGTCCTTCTCCCGTGTGCCTCGGCCTCGCCGCCAGACCGCCTTCGGTCCGTCTGCCGTCCGTCCCGCGTCTTCCGGCCGGCGGCCCCGCGGGCGCAGGCTCAGGGCGGTCGTCACCGACGCGGTCGCCGGTACCAGCGCCAGCAGCGTCAGCGTGGCCGGCACGGGCAGGTGCCGGTCGGCGGCCAGGACGTCGGCCGCGTGGCCGTCGAAGGGGAGGCCCGTCAGATCGCCGCGCAGATGCAGGAAGAACAGCAGCGCGAGCATCGAGCCGAGCGTGGTGGACAGAGCCGTCGTGACCGCGGAGACGGCCATCAGGCGGCCCGGGCCGAGACCGATCGCCGCGAGGCCCGGGCGAGGGCGCGTTCCCGGATCCGTACGGGCGACCGCCACCGCGAAGTACACCGTGGTCGCCAGCGGTACGGCGCACCAGGCGAGCCGCAGCGCGGAACCGGCGGGCGCGTAGGGGTGGGCCAGCGCGTGGCCCAGCGCGCACAGCAGGAGGAAGCCCGTGCCCGCCGACGCCACGGTGACCAGGGCGCGGCGCAGATGGACGACCGGGTGGGCGCCGCGGGCTAGACGGAGAGCGAGCACGCGGCCCGGCCTTCCGTCTCGGCGGGCTGGGGGAGGTGCACGGTCCTCACCCGCCGGCCGTCCAGCAGCGACACCGTGCGGTCGGCGAGCGCGGCGGTCTCCGGGTCGTGCGTGGCGAGGACCACCGTGATGCCGTGCGAGCGGGCCGCCGCGGTGAGGGTACGCAGCACATGGCCCCGCTCGGCGCGGTGCAGCGGTGCGGTGGGCTCGTCCGCGAAGAGCACGGTGGGGGAGCCGACCAGGGCGCGGGCGACGACCACGCGCTGGCGCTCGGAGTGCAGCAGGGCGTACGGGCGCTTGCGGGCGCAGCCGCCGACGTCGAGGCGCTGCAGCCACTCCAGCGCGGCGGTCTTGGCGGCCCGGCGGCCGAAGCCGCGCAGCATCAGCGGCAGGGCCACGTTCTCCCAGGCGGTCAGCTCGGGGACGAGGGCCGGTTCGGGGTCGATCCAGCCGAAGCGGTCGCGGCGCAGCCGTTCGCGGGTGAGCGGGCCCATGGTGTGGACGGGCGTGCTGTTGAACCAGACCTCGCCCTCCTGCGGCAGGAGCTGTCCCGACAGGCACCGCAGGAGCGTGGTCTTGCCGCTGCCGCGCGGACCGCTGACGGCGAGGATCTCGCCGTCGCGGACGCCGAGCGACACGCTGTGAAGCGCGGGCGAGCCGTCGTGTGCGTGGGTCAGGCCACGTGCCCAGAGCACGTCGTTGTCCGGCGGGGCCACCATGGGCGTACACCTCGGTTCAGATCAGGATTGCCGTGGGGAGTCCCCCGTCCGGGGGAACGAAGGCAGGACCGATCGGTCACTGGGCACGCTAGGTATTCGGGGCGGTGGGGCCGGACAGCACGCGGCCCCGGGGCGCCCATTCTCACTCGAACGGACGCCACCGGGGCCCTGCTGATCAGCGGAGCGAAGGCGGCCTGGTCAGAGCTTGGTCCACGCCTCCGTGAGCGTGGCCCGCAGGATCTGCTCGATCTCGTCGAACGTCCCCTGGTCGGAGATCAGCGGCGGTGCGAGCTGGACGACCGGGTCGCCTCTGTCGTCGGCGCGGCAGTACAGGCCGTTGTCGAAGAGCGCCTTCGACAGGAAGCCGTAGAGGATCCGCTCGGTCTCCTCGGCGTCGAAGGACTCCTTGGTCGCCTTGTCCTTGACGAGCTCGATGCCGTAGAAGAAGCCGTTGCCGCGGACGTCGCCGACGATCGGCAGGTCGTACAGCTTCTCCAGGGTGGCGCGGAAGGCCGCCTCGTTGTCGAGCACGTGCTGGTTCAGGCCCTCGCGCTCGAACAGGTCGAGGTTGGCGAGGCCCACCGCCGCGGACACCGGGTGGCCGCCGAAGGTGTAGCCGTGCAGGAAGGTGTTGCCGCCCTGGTAGAAGGGCTCGGCGATGCGGTCCGAGACGACGCACGCGCCAATGGGGGAGTAGCCCGAGGTCATGCCCTTGGCGCAGGTGATCATGTCCGGGACGTAGCCGAACTTGTCGCAGGCGAACATCGTGCCCAGCCGGCCGAACGCGCAGATGACCTCGTCCGAGACCAGCAGTACGTCGTACCGGTCGCATATCTCGCGCACCCGCCGGAAGTAGCCGGGCGGGGGCGGGAAGCAGCCGCCGGCGTTCTGTACGGGCTCCAGGAAGACCGCCGCGACCGTGTCGGGCCCTTCGAAGAGGATCTGCTGTTCGATCTGGTCGGCGGCCCAGCGGCCGAAGGCCTCCGGGTCGTCGCCGTGGATCGGGGCGCGGTAGATGTTCGTGTTCGGGACCTTGTGCGCGCCCGGGACCAGCGGTTCGAAGGGGGCCTTGAGGGCGGGCAGGCCGGTGATGGACAGGGCGCCCTGCGGGGTGCCGTGGTAGGCGACAGCGCGCGAGATGACCTTGTGCTTGGTGGGCTTGCCCGTGAGCTTGAAGTACTGCTTGGCGAGCTTCCATGCGGTCTCGACCGCCTCGCCGCCGCCGGTGGTGAAGAAGACCTTGTTCAGGTCGCCGGGCGCGTGGTGCGCGAGGCGCTCGGCGAGTTCGACGGCCTTCGGGTGGGCGTAGGACCACACCGGGAAGAACGCCAGCTCCTGCGCCTGCTTGAACGCGGTCTCCGCGAGTTCGGTGCGGCCGTGACCCGCCTGGACCACGAACAGACCGGCCAGGCCGTCGAGGTACCGCTTGCCCCGGGCGTCGTAGATATGGGTGCCCTCGCCCCGGACGATGGTGGGGACGGGGGAGTCCTCGTACGAGGACATGCGGGTGAAGTGCATCCACAGGTGGTCGTACGCGGTACGGCTGAGGTCCTTGGCGCCCTGGGTGTCCTTGGTGGCCTCGGTGTCCTTGGAACTGTCGGTGCTCACGGCTATCGGGTTCCCCACATGTAGGTCTGCTTCTTGAGTTTCAGATAGACGAAGCTCTCGGTGGAGCGCACTCCGGGGACGGCCCGGATGCGTTTGTTGATGACCTCCAGGAGGTGGTCGTCGTCCTCGCAGACGATCTCCACCATCAGATCGAAGGAGCCCGCGGTCATCACCACGTACTCGCATTCGGACATGGCGCTCAGCGCGTCGGCCACGGTCTCCACGTCACCCTCGACGTTGACGCCGACCATCGCCTGGCGGCGGAAGCCCACGGTGAGCGGGTCCGTGACGGCGACGATCTGCATCACGCCCTGGTCGAGGAGCTTCTGGACGCGCTGGCGTACGGCCGCCTCGGAGAGCCCGACCGCCTTGCCGATCGCGGCGTACGGGCGGCGGCCGTCCTCCTGGAGCTGCTCGATGATGGCGAGGGAGACGGCGTCCAGGTGCGGAGCGCCGTTTCTGGAGTCCGTCCGGGAGCCTGGCCTGGACTCGCGGGTGTCCTGTGAGTCCCTGGGGTCTGCGCTTCGAGGTGCCACGAGCTCACTGTGCACGAGGAGTCAACAGTTCCGCAAGGATCAACCAATGAAATCCGTTGTTTGTGCTACGGAACTCTACGGATTTCGCAGCCATTGAGGTGGCGGGGGTGTTGAAAACGTGGGGCTGCGGATTAGGGTGGTGTCTCAGAGAGTGGACACCGACCACACCCGCACCGTCCCGGATCCGGGACATCAGGACTTGGAGGGCCGGCAGTGAGCACCGAGATGGGTCGGCTGCGCGAGCTGCGCGAGCTACGCAACTACATTGACGGCGAATTCCGCGACGCCGCCGACGGACGGACCACCGAGGTCGTCAATCCGGCGACCGGCGAGGCCTACGCGACGGCGCCGCTGTCCGGGCAGGCCGACGTCGACGCCGCCATGCGGGCAGCGGCCAGGGCCTTCCCGGGTTGGCGCGATACGACCCCCGCCGAGCGGCAGAAGGCCCTGCTGAAGATCGCGGACGCCTTCGAGGAGCGCGCCGAGGAGCTCATCGCGGCCGAGGTGGAGAACACGGGCAAGCCGGTCGGGCTGACCCGTACCGAGGAGATCCCGCCGATGGTCGACCAGATCCGCTTCTTCGCGGGCGCGGCCCGCATGCTGGAGGGGCGGAGCGCCGGCGAGTACATGGAGGGCATGACCTCGATCGTCCGCCGTGAGCCGGTCGGCGTCTGCGCGCAGGTCGCTCCCTGGAACTACCCGATGATGATGGCGGTGTGGAAGTTCGCCCCGGCCATCGCCGCGGGCAACACGGTCGTGCTCAAGCCGTCCGACACCACGCCCGCCTCGACGGTCCTGATCGCCGAGATCGTCGGTGCGATCCTCCCCAAGGGCGTCTTCAACGTCATCACCGGCGACCGCGAGACCGGCCGTCTGATGGTGGAGCACGAGATCCCGGCCATGGCGTCCATCACCGGCTCCGTACGCGCGGGCGCGCAGGTCGCCGAGTCCGCGTCCAAGGACCTCAAGCGGGTCCACCTGGAGCTGGGCGGCAAGGCGCCGGTCGTCGTCTTCGATGACCTCGACAGCGCGGCCATCGCCAAGGCCGTCGAGGACATCTCGGTCGCGGGCTTCTTCAACGCGGGCCAGGACTGTACGGCCGCCACGCGCGTCCTCGTCCAGGAGTCCGTCCACGACGAGTTCGTGGCGGCGCTGGCGAAGGCCGCCGCGGAGACGAAGACCGGTCACCCGGACGACGAGGACGTCCTGTACGGGCCGCTCAACAACCCGAACCAGCTCAAGCAGGTCTCCGGCTTCATCGAGCGGCTGCCCGCCCACGCCAAGGTCGAGGCGGGCGGACACCAGGTCGGCGAGAAGGGGTACTTCTACGCGCCGACCGTCGTCTCGGGTCTGAAGCAGGACGACGAGATCATCCAGAAGGAGGTCTTCGGGCCCGTCATCACCGTCCAGTCCTTCTCGGACGAGGCCCAGGCCATCGAGTGGGCGAACGGTGTGGAGTACGCCCTCGCCTCCTCGGTGTGGACCAAGGACCACGGTCGCGCGATGCGGCTGTCCAAGGCCCTCGACTTCGGCTGCGTGTGGATCAACACACACATCCCGCTGGTCGCGGAGATGCCCCACGGTGGCTTCAAGAAGTCCGGCTACGGCAAGGACCTGTCGGCGTACGGGTTCGACGACTACACGCGGATCAAGCATGTGATGACGTCGCTGGGCTGACGGGCTGACGGGCTGACGGGCTGACGGGCCATCAGGCGCGCGGGTGCGGGCGGGAGACGAGCCGTCCGGGCCCGCGTTGTCCTCTCCGTGAGGGGCTCGGGCGCCTCCCCGGCCTTCCCCGGGTGAGGTGGCCGTTGCCCGACCCCGTACCGCAGCGGCATCCTTCCCGGATGCCCCCTGCACAGACCGTCCCTCTCTCCCGTCGCTCCCTGCTGCGCACCCTGGGGGGTGGCACGGTGGCCGGGGCCCTCGCCGGGTGCGGGGTGCCCGCCGCGTACGTGGCGCCGGAGGACCGGGCCGCCGCCGATCTCTCGGCGCGGGAGAAGCGGCTGACGTTCGCCAACTGGCCGCTGTACATCGACACGGACGACGCCGACGAGTCGAGGCGCCCGACGCTGGACGCCTTCGAGCGGCGTACCGGGATATCCGTGGACTACGTCGAGGAGATCAACGACAACGACGAGTTCTTCGGCAAGATCAGTCCGGCCCTGATGAACCATCAGCCCACCGGCCGTGACCTCGTGGTCGTCAGCGACTGGATGTGCGCCCGCTTCGTCCGACTGGGCTGGGTCCAGGAGATGGACCGGGCGAGCCAGCCGAACGTCACCGAGTACCTGGACCCGCAGCTGCGTTCCCCGGCCTTCGATCCCGGCCGCTTGTACACCGTGCCCTGGCAGTGCGGGATCACCGGTATCGCCTACCACCGGCGCAGGCTGGGCCGTGACATCCGGCAGGTGTCGGACCTGTGGGCGGAGGACCTGAAGGGCCGCGTGACGCTGCTGTCGGGGCTGGACGAGGCGTTCGCGCTGCTGATGCAGGCCGACGGTGTCGACATCACGCGCTGGACGGCCGGCGACTTCCACACGATGTGCGACCAGGTGGAGGCCCGTGTCGAGGACGGCCACATCCGCCGCTTCACCGGGAACGACTACATCAAGGACCTCTCCGACGGCGACGTCCTCGCCTGCCAGGCCTACTCCGGCGATGTGATCCAGCTCCAGGCCGACGACCCCGACATCCGGTTCGTCGTCCCCGAGGAGGGCGCGGAGCTCTGGTCGGAGTCCCTGATGATCCCCAACCTGGCCCGGCACAAGACCAGCGCGGAACGGCTCGTCGACCACTACTACGACCCCGAGGTCGCCGCGGAACTGGCCGCCTGGGTGAACTACGTCTGCCCGGTGCCGGCCGCCCGGGACGTCCTCGCCTCCGCGAAGGACAAGGAGACCGCCGCCCTCGCCGAGGACCCGCTGATCTTCCCCGACACCACCATGCGCCGCCGCCTCGCCGTCGCCCGCGACATCACGTCGGAGGAACGGAGGGAGTTCGCCCAGCGGTGGAACGGGATCGTGGGGTTGTGAGCGGCGGGTGTGCCCAGGCACCCGAGGAGGATCAGGCCTCCTGCATCGCCGGAGCGGGCCGTTCCCCCGAGCCCCGGACGATCAGCCGGGTGGGGACGGTGGTGCTGCGGGCGCGGGAGCGGTCGCCGTCGAGGCGGGACAGGGCGGTGGTCGCTGCTGCTCTGCCGATTTCTTCGGGGTTCTGGGCGACGACGGTGAGGGCCGGTTCGAGTGCCTCGGCGAGGGCCACGTCGTCGAAGGCGACGACGGCGACGTCCTTGCGGTGGGTGCGGGCGAGTTCGGCCACGATGCCCAGCGCGACGATGTTGTTGCCGGCGAACAGGGCGGTCGGGGGGTCCGCCAGGCCCAGGAGCTGGGAGGTGGCGGCGGAAGCCCCGTGCTGGTCATGGGCGTTGGTGATGAGGGAGCGGTCGTGGGGGAGGCCGGCTTCCTCCAGGGCCGTACGGTATCCGGCCAGGCGTTCGCGGCGTGTGTAGAGCTTGGTGGGGAGGTCGCCGATGAAGCCGATGCGCCGGTGGCCGTGGGCGATCAGGTGGGCGACGCCGTCGTGGGCGCCCGCGCGGTTGGAGCTGACGACGCTGTCCGTGGCCAGGCCCGTTCCCGGGCGGTCGAGGAAGACGACGGGCAGGCCCGTGGCGCGGTGGGTCTTGAGGTGGGAGTGGGTGGCGCCGACGGACGGCACGACCATCAGGATGCTGATGCGGCGGGCGAGGAACGTGTCCGTCAGCGCGCGTTCGCGGTCGGGGTCGTCCGCGGAGGAGCCCATGAGCAGGGTCAGGCCGCGGTCGCGGACCGTGTCCTCGATGCTGCGGGCCACGGCTCCGAAGAAGGGGTTGGCGAGGTCGGGGATGACCAGGCCTATCGTGGTGTCGGGTCCGCCGACGCGGATGTTGCGGGCCATGAGGTTCGGCTGGAAGCCGAGTTTGGCCACGGCGGCGAGGACTTGTTCCCTGGTCCGGGCCGAGGCGGGGCCGTCCTCGTTGAGGACGCGGGAGACCGTCTTGGCGCTGACACCCACTTCTCGGGCGACGTCTGCCAGGGTGGGGCGGCGGTTCGCTGCCATGGAGGTACGTGTCTCCTGTGCTCGTCGGTTCCGGCCGGGGCCACGGCGGCGGTGCGCGGCCCGGCCGGAACCCGTGAGTGTTTCCGTCGTGTCGTCAGGTGGCCTGGACTCCCGCGGCTTTGGCCGCCTCGGAATCCGCGACGACAGTACCTCCGGCCTCGTCGACGGCGAGTGCGCCGGTCATGATGGCGACGACCTCGGCCATGGAGTAGTCGGAGGGCTTGATCACGGCGGCGCGCCGGCCGAGGCGGTGGACGTGGATCCGGTCGGCGATCTCGAAGACGTGCGGCATGTTGTGGCTGATCAGGACGACCGGCATGCCTTTGTCGCGGACGCGGCGGATGAGGTCGAGGACCTGACCGGATTCCTTGACGCCGAGGGCGGCGGTGGGTTCGTCCATGACGACGACGCTGCGGGCCCAGGCGACGGCGCGGGCGACGGCGACGGCCTGGCGTTGTCCGCCGGAGAGGGTCTCGACGGCCTGGGTGAGCGAGCGCAGGCCGATCTTCAGGTCGGCCATGTGCTCGGCGGCCTCCTCGCGCATGCGCTTCTTGTCCAGCATGCGCAGGACACTGCCGAGGACGCCGGGGCGGCGGAGCTCGCGTCCGAGGAACATGTTCGAGGCGATGTCCATCGAGGCGGCCACGGCGAGGTCCTGGTAGACCGTCTCGATGCCGTGGGCGCGGGCGCTTTGCGGACCGTTGAAGGTGATGGGTTCGCCGCCCAGGCGTATCTCGCCGGCGTCGGGGGTGAGTGCTCCGGTGAGGGCTTTGATCAGGCTGGTCTTGCCGGCTCCGTTGTCGCCGATGACGGCGAGGACCTCGCCGGGCAGCAGGTCGAAGTCGGCGCCGTCGATGGCGGTGACATGGCCGTAGCGCTTGACCAGACCGCGGGCCTGCAGCACGGGGGTGGGGGAGGAGGCGGTGCTCATCGGGCCTTCTTCCGGGAGATCTGGTCGACGGTCACCGCGAGGATGACCAGGACTCCGGTGATCAGGGTCTGGTAGATGGAGGCGACGCCCATCAGCTGCAGGCCGTTGCGGAAGACACCGACGATGAGGACGCCGATGAAGGTGCCCAGGACCGAACCGCGTCCGCCGAAGAGGCTGGTGCCGCCGAGGACCACGGCGGTGATGCTGTCGAGGTTGTCGGTCTGTCCGGCCTGGGGGTCGCCGACTCCGGTGCGGGAGATGAGCAGCAGGGCGGCGATGCCGTACAGGACGCCGGCCACGGTGTAGACGCCGATGGTCAGGCGGGAGGTGCGGATGCCGTTCAGCCGGGCCGCCTCCGGGCTGTTGCCCAGCGCGTAGACGTGCCGGCCCCAGCCGGTGTTGCTCAGCGCGTAGGCGAGGAGGAGGAACAGGGCGATGGTGACCAGGGAGCCGTAGGTGACGTCTGTGTAGCCGAGCGGGAAGGTCTGCCCGAGCGCGGTGAGTGGGCCGGGCAGGTTGGTGACCGTCTGCTCCTGGGAGTAGATGTGGGTCAGCGCGAACGCCACGTTGAGCATGCCGAGGGTGACGATGAACGGCGGCAGCGGGATCTTCTGCACCAGCAGCCCGTTGAGCAGCCCGAAGCCGCCGCAGACGACCAGTCCCAGGGCGATGGCGGCGAGCGGGGGCAGTGAGCCCTCGGCGGCCATCCTGGCGATCACGATGCTGCCGAACGCCATCACGGCACCGCACGACAGGTCGATGCCCGCGGTGAGGATGATCAGGGTCTGTCCGATGGCGAGGGTGCCGACGACCATGACCTGCTGGATGATCAGCGAGAAGTTGCCGCCGGTGAGGAACTGGTCGGTCGTCAGGGAGAAGAAGACGCAGGCCAGGAGGAGGGCGGCCAGCGGTCCGGTGGTCGGTGCCGTGAGCAGTCGGCGGGCCGTGGTCGGTGCTTTGAGGTCGGCGTACGGCGAGGACGCGCTCGGGGGCGTGCTCGGGGGTGTGGTCGTGGCTGTCATGAGCAGTCCTTGTCGGAAGACAGATGTCCTTGTCCGTCCCCCGTCAGAGGACAGATGTCTTTGCCCACCCCTGCCGGAGGACAGATGTTCTCGCCCGTCTCCGTCGGAGAACGGATGTCGGTGTCCGTCCCCGTCGGAGGACAAGGGAACGAGGGGGCGGCCGTCCCTGGGTCGGGGAGGAGGGGCGGCCGCCCCGCTGAGGGGTGGAGGCTG
>NZ_VJZE01000213.1 GCF_009377205.1 Streptomyces phyllanthi | reverse complement strand
CCACCCGGGTGAGCCCCACCCCGGTGAGCACGACCCCGGGTCCGGCCGTCCGGACCCGGGGCCCGAGCCATGTCCGCACCCGGCCCATGTCCCGCACCCCGGCCCATGTCCCGCGTCTCAGCCGGACCGGTCCTCCAGATACCGCGTGTGCGACTCCTGCCTCCGTGCCTCGATATCGCGGAGGGTGGCCGCCAGTCGCTCGAACTCCTCGTGGAGGAGGGTGAGCTGACGCTCCAGATGGCGCTCCGGAGGTTCGGTGCCCGGAGTCAGACGCGTCCACCAGCGGGTCCGTACGAAGGTGTCGACCGCCTCGGGGACGTCCTGCCGTACCGCCCGGGACAGCGCGTGCACGCCCTCCGGGTCCCGGGCGAGGATCTCTGCGACCCAGCCGGGGTCGAGAAGCGCCGTGAGCAGGTCGGTCAGCTCGGTGAGACGGCCGGAGGCGGCGGGCGGCAGCTCGATGTCCGCCAGATAGTCGCGGAGCCTGCCGAAGTCGGCCCGTACCTCGTCGAGCTGGGCGGAGGGGTCCGGGAAGTCCGGCAGCGGCGGCCGCTCGGGCGGGGCGAGCAGAGCGCCGGCGCCGTACAGACCCGCGACCACCACCGGCCAGTACGCGCCCGCGACCCCGGTGAAGGTCAGCGCGAGCCCGGCGACTCCGAGGGCGCTGCCCGTGAGGTTCTTACGGGACTCCAGGTACCCGAGGAACTTACTGGTAGCCACGGATCTCCTCGAAGGCGCCGTCCAGCGAGCCCTGCCGGGCGTCGAAGAGGCGGCCGCCGGTCAGGTCGGCGATGTGCTCCAGCTCGGCCCTGTCGGAATCGCCGAACAGGATGGGGAAGACCGGGACGTCCCGCTGGGCGCCGGTGAGCCCGTCGTGGAAGTCCTCGAACTCCTCGGGGCTCGCGCCCTCCGTGTTCTCGCCGTCCGTCATCAGCACGATCGACGTGAACGTGTCGCGTTCGGCGGCGCCGAGGTGCTCGTAGGCCTTCTCCAGCGAGGTGTAGATCGCGGTGTCGCCGGAGGCGCTGAGCGCCCGTGTGTCCTCGCGGATGCCGTCGAGCCCGGTCTCCGGGTCCCCGGGCCGTACGACATGGGTCCGCACACTCTTCACATCCGACCCGAACGGCATCAGCGTCACCTCCTCCCGGTCGCGGAAGTCGCTGGTCAGCGCGGTGAGCGCGGTCTTCAGCCGGTCGAGGCGGCCGCCCTCCATCGAGCCCGAGGTGTCCAGGACGTACACGGTCCGCGAGGGGCGGCGCAGCTCGTTGTCGTACGCGTCGAGCAGCCCGTCGGCGACGGAACGGCTGCCCGGGAAGGGCAGTTCGCGGCGCCTGCCCGGGTCGAGTCCGGTCGCGGGCGGTACGGAGGCGACGACCGGGCGGCGCAGGGTGCGCTCGGTGATCAGCCGCTGGACCGCCGGGGTGCGCAGGGCGTCGGTGAAGCGGCGGACGTCGTCGCGGACCTCCTTGCTCGTGGACGCGAGCGAGGAGAGCGGGTAGTCGGCGGTGACGACCCCGTCGCGGGGGCGGATCACCGTCAGGTCCTTGCGGCCCTGCAGCACCGACTCGTAGTTCAGCAGCGCGTCGATGTCCCCGCGCCGGTCGTACGCCTCGGCCAGCCAGCCCGACGATCCCGAGGTCAGCTGCTGCCCCTCGAAGAACTCCTTCAGCTTCGGCGTTGCCTTCCGCACATCCGCGTCCGTGAGCGCGGACTGGGCGCCGGACAGGCCCGACGCCACCGAGACGAGCGTGGAGAAGCCGGAGTTGGAGCGTGAGGGGTCGGTCATGCCGTACGTCAGCCTGCCGTCCGCCACGGCCTCGTGGATGTCCGGCCAGGTGACGTCCTCCGGCTTCCAGCCCAGCTTCCGTACGGTGTCCGGCTTCACGCCGATCGCGACCGGGCTAGACATCACCGGTGTCTCGGACACGATCTGCCGGGCGGCCTCGGGCCGCAGGCGCAGATAGTCGTTGGAGGAGAGCCAGACGGCGTCGTACCTGCCCTTGGCGCGGCCCCCGGCGAGCAGGGCGACCGCGTCGAGGGTGCCCATGTAGGTCGGGCGGATCCTGATGCCGGTGTCCTTCTCCACCCGCTGCCACACCGGTGTCATGTCGGCGAGTTCGCTGGAGGCGAGGACGCGCAGGGTGCCGGGGACGGGCTCGTGGGACTCGCCCGGCGTCCGCTCCTCGGGCGTGCAGGCGGTCAGCAGGGCGGCCGCCGCCGCGAGGGCGCCGACGAGTGCCGTCGTACGCCGTCCCGTGCTTGTCGTACGTCTCATCCGAGTCCTCCTTCCAGCGCGCCCTGCGACCGGCTGCGCTCCAGGTACGCGGTGGCGTGCTGGAGTTCGGAGGTGAGCGACTCGACAGTGGCGGCCATCGTCTCGGTGGCCTGGACCTTGTAGGTGTCGATGGCGTCGAGCGTGCGGTAGATCTGCTGGAACGCCGACCTGAGGGTCTCCGCGCCGACGGCCGGGTCGGCGGCGATGCGCTGGATCTCACCGCTCTGCGTGGCGAGCATCTCGGCGTTGCCGCGGATCAGGTCCTCCGTGGTGCCGCGCAGGGCGTTCACCTGGTCGACGACCTTGCGCTGGTTGTCGAGCGCCGAAGCGAGCATCACGGAGATCCGCAGGGCGGACACGGTGGTCGTGGCGGCCCGGTCGACGCCCTTGATCAGCTCGTCGTTGTTGCGCCGGACGACGTCCATGGCCAGATAGCCCTGGGCGCAGACGGCGAGCTGGGTGAGCAGGTCCTGGTGCTTCTGGCGGACGGGGAACAGGACGTCCGCGCGCAGGGTGTCGGCCTGGGCGGGATCCGTGGCCCCCACGTCCGCGATGTGCTGCTCGACCGCGTCGTCCAGGGCCTGGGTCAGTACGACGTACTCCTGGAGCTTGCCCATCGTCTCCCAGAGCCGGACACGCTCGGTCTGCAGCGCCGCGTTGTCGCGCCGCAGCTCGTCCTGACCGCCCCGCAGGGAGCCCACGATCCGGTTCAGGGTGCCCTGCGCGGAGGCGTACCTGGCGACGTGGTCGCGCAGCTTGTTGCCGCCCGGCAGCCGGGACAGGAACTTCCGCCCCCGGCTCGCGGGCAGGTCGCGCGGGTCCAGGTCCTCGACCACCCGCCGGAGTTCGACGAGCGAGCCCGCCACCTGGGACTGGGCGTCCCCGCCCTTGGACGGCAGGCTGCGGACGGTGCGCTCCAGCATGCGGTTGGACTGCGCGGCCGCGGTCCGCATCTCGCCGGAGCCGAGCCCGGTGATCTCCCCGACCCGGCCGGCGAACTCGGGCGAGCGGGCGTCGAGCGAGGCGAGCCCCCGAACGTACTCGGAGGCCTTCCGCGTCATGTCGGCCCGTACGGACTCCTCCACGGGCACGAGCCCGGCGGCCTTCTCACGCGGCACCGGCGCGACGGGCTCCGGCGGGGTGAGCGTGAAGGTGTTGCTGCTGTCTTCGCTGGTCATGGTGGTGGTTCCCCCGTTCATCCGCGCGCCCGGCGCGTCATCTCGTGCAGCACCTCGGAGGTGGGCACGGGCGCCTGCCGGACACCGGTCAGTTGCTGCTTGAGATAGGTGGTGCGCCCGGTCGTGGCCGCCGCGAACTCCGTGCCCCCGCCCTGCGGACGGAATCCGTGCCGTACGGCGAGCTTGCGCAGCGCGGGATCCTCGCTGAGGAGTTCGCCCAGCGCACGGCCCTCCTTAGTGAGGGGGACGACGGTGTGGTCGCTGTTGGCCGTGGTGTCCGGGTAGAGGACGACCAGGTCGCCGACCTCCTGTCCCTGGGCGAGCAGCGCGGCGACCTGCGACTCGTACACCAGCACCAGCGGGTTGCCTGCCCCGCTGACGAAGTCCCGGAACGCCGCGTCCGAGCTCGGCTGCTGGGCCCCCTGCACCTGGATCAGCTTGCGCATCAGGGGCGCGGTCCGCTCCACGGCGGCGGTGTCCGAGGCCACGCGTCCGCCGTCGGCGACGTACGAGGCCGCGGCGAGGTACAGCGCGCCCGAGTTGGAGGCGGCCGGGTCGGTGGTGGCGATGTAGAGGGTGCCGGTCAGCTCCCCGTACTTGGCGGCGCCCTTGAGCTGCTGCCAGGTGCGGTCGTCCTCGGCGGCCTTCAGATAGGCGCCCATGTCGAGGGTGCCGCTGCTTCCCTTCAGCTCGGCCAGCCCGTTCTGCCGCAGCACCTCGGCGGCACCGCGGTGGGCCACGACGACGAGGGGCGAGTAGAAGGGCCTGGGCAGGGGCTTGCGGGCGCGGTACTTGGCGGCGAGCTCCTCGGCGGGCGCCTGACTGGACGGGAAGGCGAAGTCGTAGCCCTTGAGGTCCAGTCCCTCCATGGCCCAGGACCCGGACGTCTCCGTCTTCACGGTGTAGCCCTTGGCAGCGAGGGCCTTCACCACCTCCGGGTCGGCGAAGAACTCCGCCTTCTCCGACCCGATCACTCCTCGCACGGTCTTCGTTGCCGTGCTCGTGTCCTGCTCTTCGCGTCCCGCCACGACGGCCGCCACCACGCCGCCGAGCAACAGGACCGCCAGGACGATTCCTGCGATACGTCTCACACCGCGGAGCGTGCTCCCGGAAGGCGAAGTTCCCGGCGTGATGCGGTGAACGGGCGGTGACGAGCCGATCCCGGTATGAAACCGGAATATCCCGCTCCATCGGTCGTCGATCGCTGATTGCGGATGTGTCGGGCGGGTACCCGGTCGGCTCGTACGGACGAAGGCTTACGGACGAAGACTCACGAACGAGGACTTACGGACGAAGGTTCGCGTACGGACGAAGGTTCGCGACGGAAGGGGTGAGCCCCATGGCCGGCGGCGATTTCTCCCCACGCGACCGCCCCGAGGAGCCCCGTCAGGGTGGCGTATGGCCGCTCTGGCTCGTGGTTCTCCTGCTTCTGGCCGTTTTCGTCGTCCTGATGGTTCTGCTGGGCTGAGCCGCTCAGGGGGCGACAGCTCAGGGCGACGCCGTGTCGCGACGACGGCGACGCGGCCCGACGTGGGGCGCCGGGGTTGTGACGGGCCCCGGCGTCCCGCCGTGTGCGGGCCGTACGGTCCGGGACCGTACGGCGAACGTCGGTTCGGGACCGTACGGCGAACGTCGGTTCGGGACCGTACGGCGAACGCGGTGCTGCCGTGGCGCCCGGTCCGCGCGTCGCTGCGGGTGCACGCGGACCGGGGCCGATCACGGGAGCCCGGCCGACAGCGGGCCGGTGTGTGGGGGGCGTCAGCCGGTGGTGCTCAGCTCGCGCTGATCGGCCAGTGCCGCGGCGTGCGCGTCCATGCGTTCGGCGGAGAGGATCGCGGCCGCCGTGTCGGCGCGGGAGGCGGCGACGACCAGGGCGCGGCCCGCGAGGGTGTGCGCGCGCCGGTGGAGTGCCGGGGTGTGCGGATCGTGGGCGGCGGGCACCGACGACCGTACGGGCGGTCGGCCTCCCCGCAGCCGGGCCACCTGCTGGGACAGCCGCTCCGCGGCCGCGTCGAGGTCGTCGGACGGCGCCAGCCCGCGCAACTCGTCCGTCACGGCCAGCAGGGCCGCGAGATGGCCCGCGAGCTGGATGTCCAGCTCCTCCTCGCGCGAGCGGTGGGGGAAGTCGGGGGTGGTGCCGGCCATCGTGTGGACCGACTTGGTGCGGATCGGCTCGTACATGGGATGGCCTCCAAGCTGTCGTCCGTCCAGCCTACCTTAGAACTCGTCTAAAGTTGAGTGGAGTCCGAAAGTGTTGGCGGCGGTGCGGCCGTGGCGGCGCTACGGCTGGCTGTAGCCGTCCAGGAAGTTCCCGATCCGGGTGATCGCCGACGTCAGGTCCGCCACCGTCGGCAGCGTCACCACACGGAAGTGGTCGGGTGCGGGCCAGTTGAAGCCCGTGCCCTGGACGACCATGATCTTCTCGCGGCGCAGCAGGTCCAGGACCATCCGGCGGTCGTCCTTGATCTTGAAGACCTGCGGGTCCAGACGCGGGAAGAGGTAGAGCGCGCCCTTCGGCTTCACGCAGCTCACGCCCGGGATCCGGGTCAGCAGTTCGTGCGCCACGTCCCGCTGCTCCTTCAGGCGCCCGCCCGGCAGGACCAGGTCGTTGATCGTCTGGCGCCCGCTCAGGGCGGCGACCACGCCGTGCTGTCCCGGCATGTTCGCGCACAGCCGCATGTTCGCGAGGATCGTCAGGCCCTCGATGTAGGAGTCGGCGTGCGCCCGCGGGCCGGAGATCGACATCCAGCCGACCCGGTATCCCGCGACCCGGTAGGCCTTCGACATGCCGTTGAAGGTGAGTGTCAGCAGATCGGGGGCGATCGAGGCCGTGGGGCGGTGCGTGGCGCCGTCGTACAGGATCTTGTCGTAGATCTCGTCCGAGCAGACCAGCAGGTTGTGGCGGCGCGCGATGTCCGTCATTCCGCGCACCACCGCCTCGTCGTATACCGCGCCCGTGGGGTTGTTCGGGTTGATGATGACGATGGCCTTGGTGCGGTCGGTGACCTTCCGCTCGATGTCGGCGAGGTCGGGCATCCAGTCGGACTGCTCGTCGCAGTGGTAGTGCACCGCCGTACCGCCCGACAGCGAGACCGCCGCCGTCCACAGTGGATAGTCCGGCGACGGCACAAGGACCTCGTCGCCGTCGTCGAGCAGGCCCTGCATCGCCATGACGATGAGCTCGGACACGCCGTTGCCGATGAAGACGTGCTCGACGTCCGTCTCTATGCCGAGCGTCTGGTTGTGCATGACGACCGCCCGGCGCGCGGCCAGCAGGCCCTTCGCGTCGCCGTACCCGTGGGCCGACGACACGTTCCGGAGGATGTCCTCGAGGATCTCCTGCGGGCACTCGAAGCCGAACGCCGCCGGATTGCCGGTGTTGAGCTTGAGGATGCGGTGCCCCGCCGCCTCGAGCCGCATCGCCTCCTCGAGCACCGGGCCCCGGATCTCGTAACAGACGTTGGCGAGCTTCGTCGACTGGATCACCTGCATGTCCGTGAGCTTACGGCCCGGTATCGCGTCACGTGGCGTGTTTTCCGCCACGTGGGGAGACCGCTATGGGTCCATATGCGCCTCCACTGTCGCACTGACCTCATTGGTCCCTACAATGCGCCGTCATGTCCAGCCGCCCTCAGTACGACAACGGGATACAGCACGTGAATCCGGCGACCGGGATGAACGAAACCAGCGGCGCGAACGGCGCGTACCGGGAGAGCGGGGAGCTCCACGGTCCACCGAACGTGTACCACCCGTACGGCGACGCCCGGCCGGCTCCCGCGTACGACGGCTACACGGACCCGGCGGCCGCGCACGGCTGGCAGAACGCGTACGACGAGACGGTGCAGATGGAGGCCGTCGCGGCCGGCTCCGACACGGACGGCCACGTAGACGGCTACGCGGGCGGCTCCGTGGACGGATACGCGGACGGCTACGCGGGCGGCGGCCCCGTCGAGGACGGCGGTTCCGCCGACCACGGCGGTTCCGCCGACCACGGCGGTCCCGTCGATCACGGCGGTCCCGTCGATCACGGCGCGGCCCCCGCCGGCCGGAGCGGGCACCGGAGGCGGCGGGACGGGCGGCGCCGGGTTCTGGTCGCCGGCGGGGCCGGTGCCGCCGCCGTGGCCGCTCTCGTCGCCGTGGGAGTCGGGCTCTTCGCGTCCGGCTCCTCGGGCCAGGAGGACCGGGAGGCCCCGGGGACGCAGGAGTCCGTTCCGGCCTCCGGGCGCCCGGAGGAGACCGGCTCGCCCGGCGAGGCGGCGGACCGTTCGTCCGGCGCGTCCTCGAAGGCGTCGCCCGGCTCCTCGGACGGCGCGTCGAGGAGTTCCTCCCCTGACGCGGACGCCTCCGGATCGGAGAAGACCGGCTCCACCTCCGGCGGGGAGGAGTCCTCGGCCCCCGCCGCCTCCGCCACCACGGCCGACCCGGACAGGGGCAACCCCGGCAACGGCCAGGGCCGTGGCCAAGGTGCGACCAAAGGGCCCAAGTAAGGGAGATCGTCGGGAGGTTCGGTAACGGAGGACCTCCGGGGATTCGGGGGTGGAGGAGAGTGGGCCCTCCAACTCCCGGCTTACGGCGTTCCGTTGCCCGAGCCGACCCCCCATGGCCGGAGATCGTCCGTCCGAATACTCTCCTTGCTCACCCCTCTCGCGCCCCTCACAATGCGCATGACAAAACTGTGGTGATCGGAAACCTCTCCGTCACCCACGTCGCAAGAGGGGACCCCCACATGAGAAAACCTCTCGTCGCCGCCGCCTGCGCTCTGGTGATGGCCGGAGCGGGCGCGGCACCCGCGCTCGCCGCGGACGCGCCCGCGGCCACCGCACCGGGCAAGGCCGCCCCGGGCAAGAGCGTGGACACGGACACACTCACGTCCACCGTCAGGGACGTGGTCACGTCCACCTCGGCGACCGTGGGACGGGTCACCGCGCCGTCGGCCCAGGCCGTCGACTTCGCCGGCACCGTCTCGCTCAGCAACTGCTCCGGCTCGGTCGTGCGCATGCCCGCCTCCGAGGACGACGACCCGGCGCTCGTGATGACCAACGGCCACTGTCTGGAGTCCGGCTTCCCGGAGCCCGGTGAGGTCGTCGTCGACCAGGCCTCCAGCCGCACCTTCGGTCTGCTCAACTCCGCCGGCACCCGTGTCGCCACCCTGCGCGCCAGCAAGATCGCGTACGGCACGATGACCGACTCGGACGTCGCGCTGTACCAGCTCACCACCACGTACGCGCAGATCAAGAGCTCCTACGGCATCAGCGCGCTGACCCTCAACGACACGCACCCCACCGCCGGGACCGCCATCAAGGTCGTCTCCGGCTACTGGAAGCGGATCTACAGCTGCAACGTCGACGGGTTCGCGTACCGCCTCAAGGAGGGCGACTGGACCTGGAAGGACTCGCTCCGCTACACCTCCGCCTGCAACACCATCGGCGGGACCTCCGGCTCCCCGGTCGTCGACGACGCCACCGGCAAGGTCGTCGCCGTGAACAACACGGGCAACGAGGACGGCGAGCGCTGCACGGTCAACAACCCGTGCGAGGTCGACGAGAGCGGCAACGTGACGGTCCGCCAGGGCATCAACTACGCCCAGGAGACCTACCAGATCCCCGCCTGCTTCGGGCTCGACAACAAGCTCGACCTGAGCCGCAGCGGTTGCGTGCTGCCCAAGCCGTGACCCCGGGCGGGGCGGGCGGTCACGTCGTTCGGCGGACCGCCTGCCCCGCCAGCACGTCCGTACGACGGCCGTCCTCGATCACGAACCGGCCGTCGACGAGGACGTACGGGATGCCCACCGGCAGCGTGCGCGGAGCCTCGAACGTCGAACCGGCCGCCACGGCCTGAGGATCGAAGAGAACCAGGTCGGCGCGGTACCCCTCGCGCACCAGCCCCCGGTCGGACAGTCCGAGCCGGGCGGCGGGGCGCGAGGTCAGATGGGCCACGCACTCCTCCAGCGACAGCACGCCCAACTCCCGTACGTACCGCCCGAGATACTGCGGGAACGTCCCGTACGCGCGCGGATGCGGCTTGGCGCCCTGCAGGATGCCGTCGGAGCCGCCCGTGTGCACCCGGTGCCGCATGATCGTACGGACGTTCTCCTCGTGGCCCACGTGCTGGAGGATCGTCGAGCCGAGCCGGTCGGCGAGGAGGAGACGGCGGGCGGTGGTCCAGGGGGTCTCGCCGCGCTCGTCGGCGGACCGCTGGACGGTTCTGCCGACGTAGGGCGTGAGAGCCGGGTCGCTCACCCCCGATATCTCGATGGTGTCCCACTCGATGGGCACGCCGTGGCAGCCGTCCGCCCCCACGACCTCCATGTGGTGCCGGATCCGCTCGGCGGTGTCCCCGTCCTCCAGCCGGGCGAGGACGGCCTCGGGCCCGCCCTCGCTCGCCCAGCTCGGCAGCATGGCCACGAGCGTCGTGCAGCCCGGGGTGTACGGGTAGGTGTCGAGCGTGATGTCGGCGCCGTCGTCGAGCGCCTCGTCGAGCAGGGACAGCAACTCGGGTGCCCGGCCCTTGTTCACACCGAAGTTCATGGTGGCGTGCGCGAGATGGAGGGGGCAGCCCGCCTCCCGCGTCAGGGCGACCATCTCCTCGTACGCCTGAAGCGCCCCCGCCCCGTACGACCGGTGGTGCGGGCAGTAGTAGCCGCCGTGCTTGCCCACCACCCGGCACAGCTCGGTGAGTTCGGCGTCCTTCGCGTACATGCCGGGCGTGTACGTCAGCCCGGACGACATGCCGACGGCTCCCTCGCGCATCCCGTCGGCCACCAACCGCCGCATCCGGTCCAGCTCTTCGGGCGTCGGCTCGCGGTCCTCCCAGCCCATGGCGAGCATGCGGACGGTGCCCTGCGGGACCAGGTACGCCGCGTTGACCGCGATGCCCTCGCCGTCGAAGCCGTGGTCGAGCCGGTCCAGGTACTCGCCGACGGACCGCCAGGTGAAGTCGATGTCGTCGCCGTGGCCGTTCCACCCGGTGATGGTTCTGCGGACCTCGGCGAGGGTCCGGTCGTCGACCGGAGCGTACGACAGCCCGTCCTGGCCGATCACTTCGAGCGTGACCCCCTGCGCGGCCTTCGCCGTGTGCTCGGGGTCCCGCAGCAGGGCGAGGTCGCTGTGGGCGTGCATGTCGACGAACCCGGGGGCCAGGACGAGCCCCTCGGCGTCCAGCACCCGGCGCGCGGTCGGCCGCTGGCAGCCCGCCGCCCACGCCTCCTTCACGATCGAGACGATCCGGCCGCCCTCGACCGCCACATCGGCCCGGTACGCGAGGCCACCACTGCCGTCGACGACGTCCGCGTCACGGATGACGAGATCCACGAGGCCTCCTAGAAGAACGTCCGGACGTAGTCCACGACCGTGCCGTCCGCTTCCACCACCGGGACGAGCTGCCACTTGTCGAAGGACGTGCAGGGGTGGGAGAGGCCGAGACCCAGCCAGTCGCCCACCCGGAGGTCCGCCTCCGGGGTCGTACCGATCCAGGCGTGCTGGTCGGAGAGGGAGGTGACCGTGATGCCGGTCGCGGGGTGCTCGGCGCCGTCGCGGCGGACCACCTCGACGGTGGGAAGGTCCAGGTCGTACGCCGCGTCCCGCTTGCCCGCGTTGGCGAAGGCCTGCTCGGGGGAGGGGCGGGAGACCACCTGGGCCCACAGGCGGAAGGCGGAGCGGAGGGCGCCCTCCTCGGGCACGCGGTTGAACGGGGTCACCCGGCGGTAGTGGCCCACGTCGTGCGAGACGTACGCCCCCGACCGCAGCAACTTCAGGACGGGCAGCGAGAGTTCGGGAAGCTCCGCGAAGACGTCCGCCACCGCGTCGAACCAGGCGCTGCCGCCCGCGCTCACCACGATCTCGTCCAGCCCCGCGAACCGCCCCGCCTTGTCGAAGTCCACCGCCAGCGCGGTCAGCCGCCGCAGCCAGGCCCGCACCCGCTCCGGGTCCGCCCGGGGCACCTCGCCCTCGTACCCCGCCACGCCCACCAGCCGCAGCGTCGGTACGGCCGCCACCGCGTCCGCCACCGCCGCGCACTCCGCCTCCGTACGCACCCCCGTGCGCGCCCCCTCGCCCGCGGCCAGCTCGACGACCACGTCCAGGGGCCGGGACGCGAGGCCCCGCAGCGCCGCGTCCATCAGCTCGACCCCGCGTACGGAGTCGACGTAGCAGACCAGCCGGAAGGAGGGGTCGGCGTCCAGCTCCGCGGCGATCCAGCGCAGCGCCGCCGCGTCGACCACCTCGTTCGCGAGGAAGATCCGCCCGATCCCGAACTCCCGTGCCACCCGCACCTGATGGGGCACCGCCAGCGTGATGCCCCACGCGCCCCGGTCGATCTGCTGCCGGAACAGCTGCGGGGCCATGGACGTCTTGCCGTGCGGCGCGAACGCGAGGCCGTGGCGGGCCGCGTACGCCTCCATGAGCGCGAGGTTGTGCTCCAGACGCTCGGCGGAGAGGGCGAGCACCGGGGTGGTGAAGCCGCCGGTGAAGAGGTTGCGCCGCTCGGCCGCGAGCTCGGCGACGGTCAGTCCGGCGGCGTCCGGGGGAAGGCCCTTGAAACGGTGGCCGACGCGCTCGGTGGCCAGACGGGCGAGGGCCTCGGTCCGGACATCCGGCGCATCCGGTACATCGGTACTGGCTTCCCTGCCCATGGAGCCTCCCTGATCAGGTCAATTGCGATATGTGCAACGGTCATTGCGTATGTCGCTGCCAGCTGTCTAACATCCCAGCCAACACCGGGTCAACGGAGCCGCCGACCCGGCAGCCCACCTCGCCGGACAAGGAGCCCGTGTGACCACCGACCGACCCGCCGCCGTCGACGTGGTCGCGCTCGGCGAGTCCATGGTCACCTTCCTTCCCTCGCGGCCGGGCCGCCTCGCCGACGTCCCGTCCTTCGAGCGGGCCATCGGGGGAGCCGAGTCCAACGTGGCGTGCGCGCTCGCCGCCGCCGGGCACACGGTCCGGTGGGTGAGCGGGGTGGGGGCCGACGGGTTCGGCGACCATCTGATCGAGGTGATCGGCGGGTACGGCGTCGACGTCTCGGCCGCACGACGCGATCCGGCGCGTCCCACGGGCGTGTACTTCCGTACGGCGGGCGACCGGGCCGGCGACGCGCACGAGGTGGCGTACTACCGGGCGG
Source organism: Streptomyces phyllanthi (assembly GCF_009377205.1). Classification (GTDB taxonomy): domain Bacteria; phylum Actinomycetota; class Actinomycetes; order Streptomycetales; family Streptomycetaceae; genus Streptomyces; species Streptomyces phyllanthi. The sequence continues at coordinate 2,170 of NZ_VJZE01000213.1, read as the reverse complement.
GCTCGGCGGCGTCCGCGATGGCGGTGGGGAACGTCGACCTCGCGGCGGTACGGGCGGGCCGCGTCCTGCACCTCTCCGGGATCACGGCGGCGCTGTCCGACACGTGCCTCGGCCTGCTGTGGGAACTGACCGCACCGGGGCCAAACCGGCCGCTCGTCTCCTTCGACGTCAACTTCCGCCCCAGCCTGTGGCGTGACGCCGACGGCCCCCGGGTGCTGCTCGACCTCGCCCGCCGCGCCGACATCGTGTTCGTCGGAGCCGACGAGGCGGCCGCCGCCTGGGGCATCGAGGGCGGCTCGCAGGCCGTCCGGGCCGCCCTCCCCCAGCCCCGTGTGCTGGTGGTGAAGCACGGCGCGAAGGGAGCGACCCTGTTCGAGCGGCCCCAGGGCTCGTCCGCCCGGTCGAAGGCGGTGGCCGACCACCGGTCCGTCGTGGCGGGTCGCGCCCACGCGGCGGAGCCGCATATGCCACTGCCCCGCGCCCCTTTCCGGGGCGCCACCGACGCGCCCGCGAACACCGACGGCGCGCTCACGGACGACACGATCACCTTCGTCCCCTCCCTCCACGTGGACGTCGTCGCCCCCGTGGGCGCTGGCGACGCCTTCGCCGCGGGCTTCCTGTCGGCGACACTGCGCGAACTCCCCGCGCGGGACCGCCTCCGCCACGGCCACCTCATGGCCGCCGCCGCGCTCACGGTCCCCGGCGACCTCGGCCCGGCCCCCGCCCGCGACCACGCCGACCGCCTGGCCGCGTCGGACGACGAGACCTGGGGGACACTGCGTCTCGGCCCCGGCTGGACCACAGCCGCCCTGCGGGCCGAGGAGGAGGTACACCAGCCATGAGCCAGACCGTCGACCGCGCCCTCAGCATCCTGCCGCTGCTGGCGGAGGGCCCCGCCGACCTGGGCCGGGTCGCCGACCGTCTCGGTGTCCACAAGTCCACCGCCCTGCGCCTCCTGCGCACCCTCCACGAGCACGGCCTCGTCTACCGCCAGTCCGACCAGCGCTACCGGCTCGGCGCCCGCCTCTTCGCGCTCGCCCAGGAGGCCGTGGAGAACCTCGACGTCCGGGAGATCGCCCACCCCCATCTCGTACGCCTCAACGAGGAGTGCGGCCACACCGTCCACCTCGCGGTCTACGAGGAGAACGAGGTGCTCTACATCGACAAGGTGGAGAGCCGCTACCCGGTGCGCATGTACTCCCGTATCGGCAAGCCCGTCGCCATCACCGTGGCCGCCGTGGCCAAGCTCCTCCTCGCCGACCTCCCCGAGACCGAGCGCCGCGTCCTCGCCGAGAAGCTCGACTACCCCCTCTACACGGCCCGTTCGACCCCCAACGCCCCCGCCTTCCTCAAGGAGCTGGAGCGGGTGCGCGAACAGGGCTGGGCCACCGACCTCGGCGGCCACGAGGAGTCCATCAACTGCGTTGGAGCCCCCATCCGCGGCACCGACGGCCGGGTCGTCGCCGCGATGTCGGTCTCGGCCCCGAACGTCGTCGTCACCGCCGACGAACTCCTCACCCTGCTCCCGCTGGTGCGCCGCACGGCCGAGGCCATCAGCCGCGAGTACTCGGGTAGGACCCCGGCGAAGGACCCCGTGTGAAACCGAGAAGGCACAGGGATGCCGTATGACCGAGAAGGTAAGGGACGCCGTATGACGGAGAAGATCGCGCTCACCCCGAAGACCCACACCACCCCGCCCGCGAAGTTCTCGCACGGTGTGAGGAAGGGGAACATCCTCCAGGTCGCCGGCCAGGTCGGTTTCCTGCCCGCCGAGGAGGGCATGCCCCCCACGCCCGCCGGACCCACCCTGCGCGAGCAGACCCTCCAGACCCTCGACAACGTCAAGGCGATCCTCGAAGAGGGCGGCGCCGGCTGGGACGACGTGATGATGATCCGCGTCTACCTCACGGACGTGGACCACTTCGCCGAGATGAACGGCATCTACAACACGTACTTCGAGGAGCAGGGCCTCACCCGGCCGCCCGCCGCCCGGACCACCGTGTACGTCGGCCTCCCCGCGGGCCTCCTCATCGAGATCGACGCCCTGGCCGTACTCGGCTGACGCCTCCTCGGTTCCCGTACCCCGTACGTCTCACGGCGCGGGCGCCCTCCTCACGGGGTGCCGTGCCGCGATCCCCCTGCCCGAAAGCCCCACGGCCCCAGGAAAAGG
>NZ_VJZE01000212.1 GCF_009377205.1 Streptomyces phyllanthi | reverse complement strand
GACGGGGAGGGGCGGCGGGGGCGAATCAACCCCGCACTTCCCGCAGGACCGCATCAGTGAGAACCGGCCACGCCTCAACCGCCCACGGCCCGAACGCACGGTCCGTCAGGGCCACGCACGCCGCGCCCGCCCCCGGATCGATCCACAGGAACGTACCCGACTGGCCGAAGTGACCGAATGTCCGCGGCGAGGACGACGTACCCGTCCAGTGCGGCGACTTGGACGCGCGGATCTCGAAGCCGAGCCCCCAGTCGTTGGGGTTCTGATGGCCGTACCCCGGCAGGACGCCCTTCGTCCCCGGGAAGTGCACGCTCGTCGCCTCCGCCACCGTCCGGGGGTCGAGCAGCCGCGGCGCCTGCACCTCGCTCGCGAACCGCACGAGGTCGTCCACCGTCGACACGGCGTCCTTCGCCGGCGACCCGTCGAGCGTGGTCGACGTCATCCCCAGCGGCTCCAGCACCGCCTCCCGCAGATACTCGCCGAACGAGATGTCCGTCGCCTTCGCCACATGATCCCCGAGCACCTCGAACCCGGCGTTGGAGTACAGCCGCCGCTCCCCGGCCGCGGACATCACCCGCTGCTCGTCGAACGCCAGCCCGGAGGTGTGCGCGAGGAGATGGCGGACCGTGGAGCCGGGCGGCCCCGCCGGCTCGTCCAGTTCGACGGCCCCCTCCTCGTACGCGACCAGCACCGCGTACGCGGCGAGCGGCTTGGTGACCGAGGCCAGCGGGAAGCGGTGCCCGGTCGGGCCGTACGACCCGAGTACGGTGCCGTCCGCCCGCACGACGGCCGCGGCGGCGGTGGCCACCGGCCAGTTCTCGATCAACGCCAGACTTTGAACGGACATGCGTATGAGCCTATGCGGCTCAGAAGGTCAGCCGCATCGAGGGGTCCGGCTTGCGCACGAAGCCCATCGACGCGTACAGCGGCTCGGCCTCGGCGGAGGCGTTCAGGTCGACCTGGGCGGTGCCCCTCTCACGGAACCAGTCGAGGAGGGTCTCCATGCAGGCACGCGCGTATCCGCGGCGCCTCGCGTCCGGGTCGGTGGCCACGCTGAAGACGTAGCCCACACACCCGTGCGGATTGTCCGCCCGCCCGATCCGGTACTCGACGGTTCCGGCGACGAGCGCCGCGAGCGCGCCCGGCCGGTCGGGATGGTCGACGACGAACGCCGCGAAGTCCCCCTCGGCGTCGGCGAGTCTGGCTCGTACAGTAGGCAGGGACTCCGCGTGCCAGTCGGTGGAGGAGCCCACCGCGAAGACGGAATCGATCATCACCTGCCGCAGACGCAGCACTTCCTCCGCGTCCCCGGCGACGGCACGGCGTGCAAGACTCATGATCGGTACGGTAGTCAGCCAAGTCGCCGCCCGTCGTCGGAATTTCATCTGTTTCCGCTTGCTTGGAGTGCACTCCAGGGTTTTAGCGTTGTGGCCATGACGGTGATGGAGACAACAGGCACCAGGGCCGACAGCTGCGCCGGCCCGTCGTGGGGCACGGACCGGCGCCCGGACGGCCAGGACAGGTACACCATCAGCGAGGTCGTCGCCTTCACCGGCCTGACGGCGCACACCCTGCGCTGGTACGAGCGCATCGGGCTGATGCCGCACATCGACCGCTCGCACACCGGGCAGCGCCGCTACAGCAACCGCGATCTCGACTGGCTCGGCCTCGTCGGCAAGCTCCGGCTCACCGGTATGCCGGTCGCGGACATGGTGCGGTACGCGGAGCTGGTGCGCGAGGGCGACCACACGTACGGAGAGCGCTTCGAGCTGCTGAAGGCGACCCGGGAGGACGTACGGGCCCGGATCGCCGAGCTCCAGGACACGCTCGCGGTGCTCGACCGGAAGATCACCTTCTACGCGGACGCCGGGCAGGCCCTGGCGTCGGAGAGGTCCTGATGACCGACGGCAAGACGGACGGCAACACGAGCGGCACGGCGGACGCCACGACGGCGGCCGTGCGGCTGGGCGACGGGGGACCCGAGGTCGGCGTGCAGGGCCTCGGCTGTATGGGGATGAGCTTCGCGTACGGCCCTTCGGACGCCGAGGAGTCGCGGGCGACCCTGGAGCGGGCGCTGGAGCTCGGCGTCACCCTCTACGACACGGCGGACGCGTACGGCTCGGGCGAGAACGAGAAGTTCCTGGCCCCGTTCTTCAAGGCGCACCGGGACGAGGTCGTCATCGCCACCAAGTTCGCCCTCTCGATCCCGGCGGACGACCCCACACGGCGGGTCATCCGCAATGACGCGCCGTACATCCGCCAGTGCGTCGAGGCGAGCCTGAAGCGCCTGGACGTCGAGGCGATCGACCTCTACTACATGCACCGGCGGGACGAGAACGTGCCGATCGAGGAGAGCGTCGGCACCATGGCCGAGCTGGTCCGCGAGGGCAAGGTGAAGCACCTCGGGCTGAGCGAGGTCACCGGCGGCGAGCTGCGGGCCGCGCAGGCCGTGCACCCGATCGCGGCCGTGCAGTCGGAGTGGTCGCTGTTCAGCCGGGACATCGAGGCGGGCGTCGTACCGGCCGCCCGTGAGCTGGGCGTGGCCCTCGTGCCGTACTCCCCGCTCGGCCGCGGATTCCTCACCGGCTCCTTCACGGACGCGGCCAAGGACCTCACGGCCGACGACTTCCGCCGTCAGCAACCCCGTTTCACCGGCGACAACGCGGCCGCGAACGCCGCGCTGCTCGAGCCGGTACGCCAGGTCGCCGAGGCCCACGGCGCCTCCCCAGGCCAGGTGGCCCTGGCCTGGGTCCAGCAGCAGGCGCGGGTGCACGACCTGCCGGTCGTCCCCATCCCGGGCACCCGCAGGCGCACCCGCGTCGAGGAGAACGTGGCGGCGACCCGCATCGTCCTCACCGACGACGAGCTGGCGCTTCTGGAGCCGATCGCGGCGAAGGTGGCGGGCGACCGCTACGCCGACATGAGGTTCACGTCGGCGGGCCGGGAGTAAGCCCACGGGAGCGAGTGCCCCGGCAGGCAATGTCTGCCGGGGCACTCGCCACTAGGGCCCTTCTGACGGCTCTCCGCGGCGTCGCGACGCCCAGCACGCACTCTCGCCGCACCGCGCGAAAGCCCACGTAGCTCCGCTACGAGGTCTTCCCCGCGGCACGCCGAGAGCACGCACCGGACGCCGCTCCTTCTTCCACGGAGATCCATCAGAAGGGCCCTAGAGCTCGGCCAGCAACTCGGCCTTCTTCGCGCTGAACTCCTCGTCCGTGACCAACCCCGCCTCGTGCAGCTCACCGAGATGCCGGATCCGGTCCGCGATGTCGGCCGGGTCGCGCCGGGAGGACGCGGACTCCACCGAGGCGGCCGGAGGCCCGCTGGCCCGCACGGCGGCGAGAACGGCGGCGGCGAACGGCAGCGACTCGTGCACCGGCCCGTAGCCGAGCCCGAACACCACCGACGCCGGATCCTGGTCCGCCTGCGCGGGCGCTGACGCGGAGTCATGCCGCAGCAGCCGCAGATGCCCCTCGAAGACCTCCGGCGAGCGCCACTCGACCCCGCTCAGTCCGGCGACCGGGAAACTCTGGTCGCCCGCCTTCCACTTCGCCGACGAGGCGCCCGTCCAGAACCAGCGGAACGAGACGGACCGCCCGTCGAAGGACGCCTTCGCGTCGTACGCCTTGAACTGCAGCGGCGCCTCGGGCGCGGCCACGAGATACCGCTCGGCCGGGCCCTCGTGCTCGGTGAGCCGCGCGCGCAGCTCGTCCGCGTAGTACTCGGCGAGGGTCTCCCGCTCGGCGGGCAGGACCAGGCGGTACGGGTCGCAGGCGTCCTTGAGCTGGCCCGCGGCCGCCTCCATCAGTGGATCGGCGCCTGGTCGTGGGACCGCGTGCAGGACGACCGTCCCACGCTTGCCCGGTGTCAGTGTGACCGCCGCGATCGCCTCCAGGGGGACACGGCGTTCGCCGAGCGCCTGGAACAGCTTCGGCGTCCTCAGTCCCCGTTCGAAGCGGATGAGCACAGAGTCGGACTCGAACTCCCAGGCGGCATGAAATCCGGCCAGTACGTCACCCATGCGGCTCATCGTATGCGTGAGGCTCGTCTTCGTCCCCTCCTCCGGCAGGCGGTGAATCCTTCATCCTCTACGCGCGTCAGGCCGCCACTGCGGCGGACAAAGCCTCCTGGCACGCGTCGTTCTCGTTCTCGCGGTGTGCGCAGTGCACCGCGTCATACGCGCCAACACCGATCTCGGCGAAGTTGCGCAGGCTCTCGGTGCCGGGCTGGAAGTAGCCCCCGTGGCCCTTCGCGCCGTGCGACGCCAGCACCCGTGCCCCGAACGCGTCGGAGACCGGGTCGGCGCCGTGGCCGAGCCCGCCGACCTCCAGATACGGCACGTCCTGGATCCAGTCGTCGGCGTCCCGGGTCGCCCACACCCGGGCCGAGGTGTGCAGCTGGGCGGCCGTCTCGGCACGCATACCGGGGCTGCCCGCCACCGCGATGTCGGAGACCCGGGCCGGCAGATCGCGGGCGGCGACTCCGCACAGCACCGAGCCGTAACTGTGGCAGTACAGCGCGACGGGCGAGTCACCGGGCAGCGCGCGCACCAGCGCGTTCAGCCGGTACGCGCCCTGCTCGGCGCGCAGCGCCGTGGCCGCCTCCATGCCGAGTCCGTCGGGCGAGGTGTAGTCGGCCCAGGCGATCACCGCTGTACGTGTCGAGGGGTCGGCCACCTGTTCGGCCGAGTACAGGGCGCTCGCCATGCCGACGGGTGCCGAGTACTTGCGGTTCGAGCGCTGGAAGGTGAGCACGTCGGTGTCGACGCCGGGCACGATCACCGAGACCCGCTCGGCCTCGGTGAGGTCGCCGAACACCTCGGCGACCCGGCCCGAGCCCTCGGGGTCGAAGGCCAGGATCTGGCGTCCCGGCTGCATCAGGTCCTCGAAGCGGTTCATCCGGCGGCCGGAGTCGTACTGCCCTTCGGAGGAGAGCCGTTTGTCGTGCATACGTTCGAGCTCGATCTTGCGCTGCTTCTTCAGAGCGACACGGTTCGCTCTGTAGCGCAGCTCCACGGGCGCGCCGTTCATGTTGCCGACCGCGAGCGGGTAGCGGTGGGCGAGGCGGGTGCGCTGCTTCTCGGTGAGCGAGGAGAAGAAGTGGGCGAGCCGACCTGGGGAGGAGTCGGCGTCCGGCAGGGCGCGTCCGTCGATGTGTCCGTGGGACCAGGAGGAGAGCGAGGCCTGCAGCGGTGAGGCCCCGCGATGGCTGCGGATCGCGGTCCAGCCGGTGGTCGCCAGCATCACGAACACAACGGCGAGCGCGAGCAGTGCGCGCCAGACGTTGAGTTGGGGAGAGGAGTCGAAGGAAGTCACTGAAAGGACACACTAGGAGAACGGAAGGGTCTCGCGTTAACCGAGTGAGGGGGATCACGTTTCACTCGCAGGCGTTTCACATATCCCTTTCGTTCATCTGTGTCCGGATTCGTGATCGTATCCTTTCTCAGCCCGTACGCCACTTCTCCGTCAACAGGGGCCCCACGGCGTCGAGATAAGAGGCCGTCAGTGCCCGGATCGCCGTCACGCTGAGGTCCCCGTCGGTGCCCCAGCGTCGTTCCGTGACGCGGATCACGCCGCCGAAGACCGCCACGGCGACACGCGGACGCGGGTCCGTGTCGACGTCGAGTCCCTCGCGCTCGGCGATGATCCGCGCGGTCTCCTCGAACACCTCATCGGTACGGCGCAGATGCGAGGCGAGCAGCGCGGGAGTCGACTCCGTCAGCCGGCACATGCGCAGGTACAGCTCCAGCGGCACGACCTGTTCGATGGCCTCCTCGATGGTGTCCCAGCTCTCCAGGACCGCGTTGCGCAGTGCCTCCAACGGGGCCTCGTGGGGTGGGCGTTGGCGCACCGCCTCCACGAAGTGGGTGTGCGCGATGTCCTGGGCGGCGAACGCCACGTCCTCCTTGCCCGCGAAGTAGCGGAAGAAGGTGCGCTGCGAGACGTCGACCGCCTCGGCGATCTCGTCGACGGTCGTGTTGTCGTATCCCCGGGTGGTGAACAGTTCCAGGGCGGCTCGCAGCAGTGCGTCCCTGGTGCGCTGCTTCTTGCGCTCGCGCAGTCCCGGCGGGGTCGCCGTGTCCATGAGCCCTCTTTCTCCTTCCTCCTTCAGGTCCGCCCGTTCCTCCGGCGGGTCCGCCAGTCTCTCCGACGAGACGGCTCCCCCGGCTCGAATGACGTTCGCCGAAACGGGGCGTATCCGCGAGGGACGTGACAGTTACCGACTTGTGAATTGGTTTGTCAATTGTCAGTGACTGTCATTAGCCTCTGCGCATGACTAGTCAGACCACCATCGACACGACGGGACCGGGGGACAAGATTCCGGTCGCCCCGTCGGATCAGCGGCCCACCACGGGTCTGCGCGGACACCCCTGGTTCACTCTCATAACCGTGGCCGTGGGGGTCATGATGGTGGCCCTCGACGGCACCATCGTGGCCATCGCCAACCCGGCGATCGCCAAGGATCTCGGCGCCAGCTTCGCCGACGTCCAGTGGATCACGAACGCCTACTTCCTCGCCCTCGCGGTCACCCTGATCACCGCGGGCAAGCTCGGCGACCGCTTCGGTCACCGTCAGACGTTTCTCATCGGCGTGGTCGGCTTCGCGCTCGCCTCCGGGGTCATCGGCCTGTCCAGCTCCATCGCCATGGTCGTCACCTTCCGTGTCTTCCAGGGCCTCTTCGGCGCGCTGCTGATGCCGGCCGCGCTCGGTCTGCTGCGGGCCACCTTCCCGGCCGAGAAGCTGAACATGGCGATCGGCATCTGGGGCATGGTCATCGGCGCCTCCACCGCGGGCGGCCCGATCCTCGGCGGTGTGCTGGTCGAGCACGTCAACTGGCAGTCGGTCTTCTTCATCAACGTCCCGGTCGGCATCATCGCCGTGGTCCTCGGCGTCTGGATGCTGCTCGACCACCGCGCGGAGAACGCGCCGCGCTCCTTCGACATCCCGGGCATCGCCCTGCTCTCCGGTGCGATGTTCTGCCTGGTCTGGGCGCTCATCAAGGCCCCGGAGTGGGGCTGGGGCGACGGGATGACCTGGGCGTTCATCGGCGCCTCCGTGCTGGGCTTCGCGCTCTTCGCCTTCTGGGAGACGAAGGTGAGGGAGCCTCTGATCCCGCTGGCGCTGTTCCGCTCGATCCCGCTCTCGGCGGGCGTGGTCCTCATGGTGCTCATGGCCATCGCCTTCATGGGCGGCCTGTTCTTCGTCACGTTCTACCTCCAGAACGTGCACGGCATGAGCCCCATCGACGCGGGTCTCCACCTGCTGCCCCTCACCGGCATGATGATCGTCGGCTCCCCGCTCGCGGGCGCGATGATCACCAAGCTGGGCCCGCGGGTCCCGCTCGCCGGCGGCATGGCGGCGACCGCCATCGCCATGTACGGCATGTCCACGCTGGAGACGGACACCGGCAGCGCCGTGATGTCGCTCTGGTTCGCACTCCTCGGCCTCGGCCTCGCCCCGGTCATGGTGGGCGCCACCGAGGTCATCGTGGGCAACGCGCCGATGGAGCTCTCCGGTGTCGCCGGCGGTCTCCAGCAGGCCGCGATGCAGATCGGCGGCAGCCTCGGTACGGCGGTCCTGGGCGCCGTCATGGCCTCCAAGGTCGACAGCGACCTCCCGGGCAACTGGACCGAGGCGGGCCTCCCGCCGCTGACGGACACTCAGCTCGGGCAGGCCGAGCAGGCGGTCCAGCAGGGCGCGGCCCCGGTACCGCCGGGCACACCGGAGCAGATCGCCGCGAAGATCACCGACGTCGCGCACGACACGTTCATCTCCGGTATGAGCCTCGCCAGCCTCGTCGCCGCGGGCGTCGCCGGGGTCGCCATCCTGGTGGCCCTCCTGACCAAGCGCGGCGAGAACGCGGAGGCGGGCGCGGGAGTCGGACACATCTGAGCTGCCCTCATCCAGGCCGCCCTCTCAGGCCGTACACATCCGGACCGGACCGGGCCCACGTCGGGCCCGGTTTCGCCTATCAGGGTGACAGCGCTCAGGACCCCTCGCCCGGCACGCGCGTCGCAGGTCACAGTAAGTCAAGTCCTCCGCATGGCACGGTCGTACGGCAGGGGACGGACCGGTCCTGTGGCGCGCTGCCGGAGGGGGGCAGCGCGGACAGGTTCAAGGTATGAAATCGGGGTACTCGCCGCATCGAACCCGAACTGACAGCGAGATTCAGCGAGTTCAGGGAGTGGATGACGATGGCGGGCTTCGGGCACGGCACGCGCAGGTACCCCCGCTCACGTGGCCGGACGTGGTCACGGACCGGGCCGGATCGCGCGACTCTGGGGATCACCGGGCTCATCTGCGCGATCGCGGGTTTCTTCGCCCTTGGGATCGTCCTCGGTCCCGCCGCGATCGTCTGCGGCTGGCTCGGCATGAACCGCACGTGGACCGGCGCCCGCCCCGTCCCAGCGCTCATCGCCGTGGTGTTGGGCGCCATCGACACCCTCCTGGCGATCATCCTGCTCGCCGGAACCACGACCCCCGCGAACGGAATCCTCTTCTGATCCGCGGGCAGTGAGGGAAACCCGGCAGGGGAAAGCCTGGGGAGGCGGAAGCCGGGCACAGGACGGGTCCCCCGGGCAAAGCCTGGGGGACCCGTCCTGTGGGGGCAGGGCCGTGAAGCCAAACGGGCACTCCACAAGCCTGCCCGATCCGCGGGCCGACGTATGGGGCCGGCCAGAGCCGCTACGCCGATCACGTGAGGGACTGCAGGTGGCCGCCCATGACGTTCTTGCAGATGTGCATCCCAGCGGCCTCGTGGCGGGCGGGGGAGGCGGTGGAGCCCACGCTGACCAGGGAAAGGTCTCTCACCCTCTGGCGGGCAGCCCCGGCGATCAGGCGGCGCCCTCCGCGCGCCGTTCATCCCCGGATGAACTTCTCCTGTTCGTCGGTGAGTTGCCTGCACACTTCACGACATCACCCAGGCCCCAAGGCGGCGAGTCAGGGTTCCGCCAGTCCTATGGCTTGCCGAAGATCACTCCGCGCCAGGTCCACCCCGACGTGAGGACGGCGTCCTGCAGGGGGTTTCTCAGTTCCGCGCCGTCGAAGCGGAACGTCTCCGTCGCTTCGAGGCGGCCGCTCTCCCCGCGGTTGACCGTGTAGTGGCGCGAGACCGTCCTGTCCGGCCCGCGTGTGTACTGCTTGGAGATCTCGAGCCTCGGTGGGTTCCCGACCCGGGTGACCTCCCACCCTTCCTCGAGGGCGCGCACCTCGTGGTCCTCCTTGACCAGGCGCATCCGGATCCGGACGTGGCGCGTCAGCTGGGACTCGATGAAGACCGTCTGCCAGGCGGGCTCCCTCATCCGCCACTCCGCCACCAGGTCGGCGCCCTCCGCGGCGCCGTTGCGGATGACGTACGGGACATCGGGCCGGTTGAGGCCGAGCAGGGCTGCCCGTACCTCCTCGGCCGGGCGCGGCGCCACACCGTCGTCGGGGTGCTTGGTCCCGGTCAGTTTGTCGAAGAGTCCCATGAAGCATCAACCTATGAGGGGCCGGGTTGCAGCTGCAAGATTTGCCGCTGCGCGGGAGGCGTTACGAAGCCGCGTCGGTATCCGGGCGGACCGTTCGCAGGAAGTCCTGGAAGTCGCTCAGGACGTCGGGGTGTTGGGACACGGTAGCTGTCAGGACGAGTCGGATCACCGACCGCTTGTGCGGATCGGTGACGTCCAGCATGGACAGGTACACCTGAGACTGGATGAGATCGCGGGCCACGCCGCCGACGACGGCCGAGACGGCCAGCGTCTGCGTGAAGCCTGGCGCATCCGCTGAGCCGATCTCGCGGTGGCCGGTGACTTCGACCGATGTGGCGGCCTGGCTCAGACGCTCCACGGACTGGTGGGCGATCTCGGACAGCGTCGCCGCGTCCGGGCGGTACTCGCCGTCGATCGTGATGTTCGCGGTGAATCCGGCATCCGGTTGCGGGTGCCGCGCGACGAACGCGGCCTGCGGTGCGCCGACTGCATCCGGCGGCGCGGCGCGCCAGCCTTCCGGCAGTTCGAACTGGATCGGTACGGGCCGTTGGCAGCCTCTGCAGCCGCACACATCGTGTCTGGGCCGGCATTCGGATGCGCCGACGTCATTCAGGGGCGCGGGGAACTGCGCGACAAGCCACGACGCACCGGCTGTCGCGTACGCACGGTGGGGGCTCCGCCGAGTGGGTGCGACCAGCCACAGTGCGTCCGCAGCGTTCGGACGTGCTGACGCCCATTCAGGGGCGCGGGGAACTGCGCGAGAAACCACGACGCACCCGCAGTCGCGTACGCACCGATCCCAGAAGCGGTCAGTGGCGTTGCTCTTCCACCTCGTCCCGCACCGGAGGTGACAGCGCTGCGACTTCCGCCCGCAGTGCCCGGACCTCTCGCGTCAACTCCGCGATCGCGGCCGTCTGCCGCCGCTCCTCCACGTCGTCCTTCTCGAACCGCGCGATGAACCACGCGGCGATGTTCGCCGTCACCACACCGAGCAGCGCGATCCCGGAGAGCATCAGCCCCACCGCCAGCATCCGCCCCAGGCCGGTCGTCGGTGCGTGGTCCCCGTACCCGACCGTCGTCATCGTCGTGAACGACCACCACACCGCGTCGCCCAGCGTCTTGATGTTCCCGTTCGGCGAGTTCCGTTCCACCGAGAGCACCGCCAGCGAGCCGAACATCAGCAGTCCGACCACCGAGCCGCCGACATACGTCGTGAGCCGTATCTGCGAGGCCACCCGCGCCCGCTGCCCGACCAGCAGCAACGTGGACACCAGCCGCAGCAGCCGCAGTGGCTGGATCAGCGGCAGCAGCACCGCGCACAGGTCGAGCCAGTGCGTCCGTACGAACTCCGCGGGCCGCTCGGCCAGCAGCAGCCGTATGACGTAGTCGAGCGCGAACGCGCCCCACACCGTCCACTCCACCGTCGTGCACAGCCGCTCCACGTCCCGGCTCGCGTCGGGCCACACGATCGGGACGGCATAGGCCACCGCGAACGCGAAGGCCAAGACGAACAGCGGACGCTGTGTGCGCTGCTCCCAGCGGACTCGTGCCGGTCGTTCCTTCATGGCGGCATCGTAGAAAACATGGAGAGGTGGTGGACCCGGGAGTCCACCACCTCTCCACAGAGACCGGTACAGGGGTCGGTACAGGGACCCGTACGCGACCGCTACGTCACGCGTCGCCGCCCGCGGCTCCCGGATCGGCGGCCGAGACGTCCAGCAGCTGGTAGCGGTCGATCGCCTGCTTCAGCACCGACCGGTCCACCTTGCCCTCGCGCGCCAGCTCCGTCAGCACCGCGACCACGATCGACTGCGCGTCGATGTGGAAGAAGCGGCGCGCCGCACCCCGGGTGTCGGCGAAGCCGAAGCCGTCCGCGCCCAGCGACTGGTACGTGCCCGGCACCCACCGCGCGATCTGGTCCGGAACGCTCCGCATCCAGTCGGAGACGGCCACGAACGGACCCTCGGCACCATTCAGCTTCCGCGTCACATACGGAACGCGCTGCTCCTCCTCGGGGTGGAGCAGATTGTGCCGCTCCGCCTCGACGGCCTCGCGCCGCAGCTCGTTCCAGGAGGTGGCCGACCAGACGTCCGCCTTCACGTTCCACTCGGCGGCGAGCATCGCCTGCGCCTCGACCGCCCACGGCACGGCGACACCGGAGGCGATGATCTGCGCGGGGATCGAGCCCGACGTGCCCTCGCTCAGGCGGTGGATGCCCTTGAGGATGCCCTCGACGTCCACGCTCGCCGGCTCGGCCGGGTGCTGGATCGGCTCGTTGTAGACGGTCAGGTAGTAGAAGACGTCCTCGCCGTGCGGGTGCTCCTCCGAGGAGCCGTACATCCGGCGCAGACCGTCCTGCACGATGTGTGCGATCTCGTACCCGTACGCCGGGTCGTACGCGACACAGGCCGGGTTGGTCGAGGCGAGCAGCTGCGAGTGGCCGTCGGCGTGCTGGAGACCCTCACCGGTCAGCGTCGTACGGCCGGCGGTCGCGCCCAGTACGAAACCGCGTGCCAGCTGGTCGCCCATCTGCCAGAACTGGTCGCCGGTCCGCTGGAAACCGAACATCGAGTAGAAGACGTACACCGGGATCAGCGGCTCGCCATGCGTGGCATACGACGAACCGGCGGCGATCAGCGAAGCCGTGCAGCCCGCCTCCGAGATGCCGTCGTGCAGCATCTGGCCGTTCGGCGACTCCTTGTACGCGAGGAGCAGCTCCCGGTCCACGGCCTCGTACTGCTGGCCGAGCGGGTTGTAGATCTTCGCGCTCGGGAAGAACGAGTCCATGCCGAAGGTGCGGTACTCGTCGGGCGCGATCAGCACGAACCGCTTGCCGATCTCCTTGTCCCGCATGAGGTCCTTCAGCAGCCGGACAAACGCCATGGTCGTGGCGATCGACTGCTGGCCGGAGCCCTTCTTCACACTCGCGTACGTCTTGTCGCCCGGCAGCTCCAGCGGCTTCGACCGCACGACCCGGGTCGGGACGTACCCGCCGAGCCCCTTGCGACGGTCGTGCATGTACTGGATCTCCTCGGAGTCCCGCCCCGGGTGGTAGTACGGCGGGAGCCCGCTCTCCAGCTCCTTGTCGGAGATCGGCAGGTGCAGCCGGTCGCGGAAGCCCTTGAGGTCGGCGACCGTCAGCTTCTTCATCTGGTGCGTGGCGTTGCGGCCCTCGAAGTTCGGGCCGAGGGTCCAGCCCTTGACCGTCTTGGCCAGGATGACCGTCGGCTGGCCCTTGTGGGCGCGGGCCGCCGCGTACGCCGCGTAGATCTTCCGGTGGTCGTGACCGCCGCGGCCCAGGTGCAGGATCTGGTCGTCGGTCATGTGCGAGACCATCGCGCGCAGCCGGTGGTCGTCGCCGAAGAAGTGGTCGCGGATGTACGCGCCCGTCTCGGTGGCGTACGTCTGGAACTGACCGTCCGGCGTGGTGTTCATCCTGTTGACCAGCACACCGTCGCGGTCCTGTGCGAGCAGCGGGTCCCAGGTGCGGTCCCAGACCAGCTTGATCACGTTCCAGCCGGCGCCCCGGAAGACCGACTCCAGCTCCTGGATGATCTTGCCGTTGCCGCGGACCGGGCCGTCGAGGCGCTGGAGGTTGCAGTTGACGACGAAGGTGAGGTTGTCGAGCCCCTCGCGGGCGGCCAGGGACAGCTGTCCGAGCGACTCCGGCTCGTCCATCTCGCCGTCGCCCAGGAACGCCCACACATGGGACTCGGAGGTGTCCGCGATGCCGCGCGCGTGCAGATACCGGTTCATCCGCGCCTGGTAGATCGCGCCGATCGGGCCGAGACCCATCGACACGGTCGGGAACTCCCAGAACTCGGGCATCAGACGCGGGTGCGGATAGCTGGACAGCCCGTACGGAGTCCTGGACTTCTCCTGCCGGAAGGCGTCGAGGTGCTGCTCGCCCAGCCGGTCCAGGAGGAACGCGCGGGCGTAGATACCGGGGGAGGCGTGCCCCTGGAAGAAGATCTGGTCGCCGCCGTCGCCCCGGTCCTTGCCGCGGAAGAAGTGGTTGAAGCCCACGTCGTAGAGCGAGGCGGAGGAGGCGAAGGTGGCGATGTGGCCACCGACGCCGATGCCCGGGCGCTGGGCCCTGGACACCATCACGGCGGCGTTCCACCGTGTCGCGTTGAGGATCTTCCGCTCGATCTCCTCGTTGCCCGGGAAGAACGGCTCGGCCCTGGTGGGGATGGTGTTGACGTAGTCCGTGCTGCGCATCTCGGGCACGGCCACGCGCTTCTCGCGGGCCCGCTCGATCAGCCGGAGCATCAGGTAGCGCGCCCGCTCACGGCCGCGCTCGTCCACGGCGGCGTCGAGCGAGTCGAGCCACTCCTGGGTCTCCTCGGGATCGAAGTCAGGGACCTGACTCGGAAGGCCGCCAATGATGATCGGGTTGCGATCGGATCCGGAAGCCACGCTGTTCCTTCGCTGTCAGAGGGCCACTCTTCTATGTGCCTGCACCGTTCCCCATCGTGTACCTCGGGAACGCAAACGTCATCTCTACCGTGGGGTAACCCTGACGTTCACAGGGGCGCTTGGGGGCGGGCCCGACGAAAACGCAACGATACGCCCGGTCCGTGACGAGTTCCGTAAAGACGTTCGAGTCCCGTACCCTCATATGGTTATGGAATACGCAAACGGGGCAGAACGCCGTGGCGCGTGTCACCTCCGGCTGTGATTCCATGCCTGGAGTTGCGGCGACACGGCCAGGATCGTCACCGTTTCGGCGGTCTCGATGGCTGGGTACTTGCGCGATCCGCCCCGCCCGTGTGGACTACGGCCAATGCTTCGCGTACGCGCGTGGCTGAACTTCCCTGGGGGCGACCCCCACCCGAACATGATCAGGAGGCAACCCGTGAGCGCGACCGCGGACCACGCGGAGGAGCGGACGAACCCTGCCGCGAGGCTGGGGTTCCAGCCCGAGCAGGTGGTCCAGGAGATCGGCTACGACGACGACGTCGACCAGGAGCTCCGCGAGGCCATTGAGGAATTTGTCGGCAGCGAGCTCGTCGACGAGGACTACGACGATGTGGCCGATGCCGTGGTGCTGTGGTTCCGCGACGAGGACGGCGACCTGACGGATGCGCTGGTGGATGCCACCACGTACATCGAGGAGGGTGGTTCGATCCTGCTGCTCACGCCGAAGACGGGGCGTGACGGCTATGTGGAGCCGAGCGACATCTCCGAAGCCGCGACGACGGCGGGACTCTCCGCGTCGAAGAGCGTCAGCGTCGGCAAGGACTGGAGCGGCAGCCGTCTGGTGACGCCGAAGGCGGCCAAGTCCAAGAGGTGAGCCGCGGCTGGGCTCTGCGGGAG
>NZ_VJZE01000211.1 GCF_009377205.1 Streptomyces phyllanthi | reverse complement strand
GGGGGAGGGAGGGCGAACCCCCTGAACTATTCGTTTGAACCCGAACGGTATGGAGAAGAGTCCCGCCCCGCAAGGGGGTGGCTCGAAGAACTTATCCACATGGACAGGTATTGACCAGGACCGAACGGCTTCCTATGTTGTTTGAAGCCAAACGAACGGCTTTCCCCTCTGCTCCGACGCCTCACCCCTCAGGAGGACCGCCATGAAGGTCGTCGTCGACACGAACAAGTGCCAGGACCACGGCCAGTGCGTCTTCGCGGCCCCCGATGTCTTCTCGATGGACGACGACGGGCACCTGGTGTACGTCTCCGACCCGGACGACGCGCTGCGCGACGAGGTCGAGGAGGCCGCGGACGTGTGTCCGCTCCAGGCCATCCGGATCGAGGGCTGAGCTCCATGACCGCATCCATGACCGCGTCCATGACCGGACGCGTGGTCGTCGCGGGCGGTTCGATGGGCGGCCTGCGCGCCGCCGAGCAGCTGCGCGCGGCGGGCTGGACCGGGGCGATCACCGTCGTCGGCGACGAGCCCCACATGCCCTACAACCGGCCTCCGCTGTCCAAGGAGGTCCTGGCCGGCAAGGCTCCCTTCGAATCCCTGGCCTTCGTACCGAAGGCGGCCGTCGCGGACGTGGAGTGGCGGCTCGGCACGAAGGTCGTCGCCGCACGCCTGCCCGAGCGGACCGTCGCACTCGACGACGGCTCGGCGCTCTCGTACGACGGACTCGTCGTCGCCACCGGAATGCGGCCCCGGCGTCTGCGCTGCACCGGCCCGCTCGCCGGCCGTCACACGGTCCGCACGCCGGCCGATGCCCAGGGCCTCCGGGACGGACTGACCCGTCCGGATGCGCGGGTGGTCGTGGTCGGCGCCGGATTCATCGGCTGCGAGGTCGCCGCCACCGCCGTAGGACTCGGCGTGCGCGAGGTGACCGTGGTCGACCCGCTGCCCCTGCCCATGGCCGGACCGCTCGGAGAGCTGCTCGGCCGTGCTCTGCTGAAGCGGCACGAGGAGCGCGGGGTGCGCTTCGCACTCGGCACGGGGGTCTCCGGGTTCGAGGGCGACGAGCGCGTGACGGGGGTCGTCCTGAGCGACGGCACCGTGCTGCCCGCCGACGTGGTGGTCGAGTCGGTCGGCTCGGTCGCCAACGTCGAGTGGCTGGAGGGCAACGGCCTCGACCTCTCCGACGGCGTGCTCACCGACGCGCAGCTGCGGGTCGGCGGACGCCCTGAGGTCGTCGCGGTCGGCGATGTGGCCCGCTTCCCCAACGCCCGCTACGACGGCGTACCCCGCCGCGTCGAGCACTGGTCGATCCCCACGGACACCGCCAAGCACGCCGCGAGGACGCTGGCCGCTCATCTGGCGGGTGCTGACTGCGAGCCCGCGCCCTTCGCGCCGCTGCCCACCTTCTGGAGCGACCAGCACGACTTCAGGGTGCAGTCGTTCGGTGCGCCGGGCCTCGGCCTCGATGACGTACGCGTCCTGGACGGCGACCCGGACGGCGACGTCCTGGTGGGCTACCACGCCGACGACCGGCTGGTCGGCGTCGTGGCGCTCGGTGGCCACAGCGCCGCCATGGGTGCCGCCCGTTACCGCGCCCAGCTGCTGAAGCAGCCCACCCTCACTGTGTAAGGACCCCGTCATGTCTTCAGTTCGTGGTTACTTCCATCCCAAGACGGCGAGTGGTGCCTCGTCGCTGATCCCCTCGCCGCCGTGGCGCTACTCCGGTGACCTGCTCACCGTCGAGTACCGGACCGATCCGGCGCGGGTGCGTGAACTGCTGCCCGAGCCGCTGGAGTTGTCCGACGAGGACCCGGGCGCGGTCGCGTTGATCTGGGCCGACTGGCAGTCGTGCTCGGAGTCGGGGGCGGAATTGCTCGATCCCGTGCTGTCCCAGTACAAGGAGGCCTTCGCGGTCGTCCGCTGCATGTACAAGGGGCAGACCTACACGCGCTGCGTCTACATCTGGGTCGACAAGGACTTCGCCATCGCCCGTGGCCTGCACCAGGGGTATCCGAAGAAGCTCGGGTCCATCCACCAGACGCGTCCGCATCCGTACGGGCCCGCTCCGCGGATCGAGGCGGGGGCACGGTTCGGGGCGACCCTCGCCGCGGCGGACCGGCGGCTGGCCCAGGCCGTGGTGACCCTGCGGGAGCCCTCGGAGACCAACGGGTTCGTCAACGGGCATCCCATGGCCCATCACCGGTGGCTGCCCTCGATCGAGAAGGGCAAGGGGCTGGCGCTGGACGAGCTGATCGAGTCGGGAGCCGCCTCCTTCGAGGGTGGGCGGCCGTGGGTCGGTGAGGCCGAGCTGGAGCTGTTCGAGGCGCCCACGGAGGAGTTGGCCCGGTTGGAGATCCGCGAGCCCATCGCCGCGTACTACCGGCAGGTGGGGGTGGTCTGGGACGGCGGGCGGCTGCTGGAGTCCGGGACGTCGGAAGCGTCCGCCGGGTGAGGTTCGTGGCCGGCTGCCGGCTTCGTCGTGGCTGGTCGCGCCCATGCGGCCAAGCCGCATGACGATGCAGCTCCGCGCCCCCGGGCATCTCACCTCACCCTCGTTTCGACTGGAGCCCTTTCTCATGACTGAAAAGATCACCGTAGGCAGTGTCGCCGTCGACACCCGGCACTGGATCGGGGGCGAACGCGTCGCCTCCGTCGACACCTTCACCGACCACTCCCCCATCGACGGCGGCGTCCTGGGTGAGATCTCCCGCGGTACGGCGCTGGAGGCCGCGGCAGCGGTGGCCGCCGCGAAGGCCGCCTTCCCCGCCTGGGCGGCCACCTCACGGGCCGAGCGCGCCCGCGTCCTGCACGCCGTCGCCGACGGCGTGGAGAAGCGGCTCGAAGAGCTCGCGATCGTCGAGACCACCGACAACGGCGCCCTGCTGCGTTCGCACCGCCGGGGCGTGATGCCGCGCGTCGCGCACAACTTCCGCTTCTTCGCGGACTGGCTGCTGACGCTGGAGCACGAGGACTTCGAGACGCGCGGTCACACCAACCACGTCTCGTGGGATCCGGCGGGCCCCTGCGTGCTGATCACCCCGTGGAACGCGCCCCTGATGCTGGCGACCTGGAAGGTCGCCCCGGCGCTGGCGGCGGGCAACACCGTGGTTCTCAAGCCCGCCGAGTGGTCCCCCCTGACCGCCTCCCTGCTCGCCGACATCGCCGCCGAGGCCGGGCTGCCCGCCGGGGTGCTGAACGTCGTCCAGGGCTACGGCTCCGAGATCGGCGACGCCCTCACCTCGCACCCGGACGTGCGCCGGATCAGCTTCACGGGCTCGGTCCCGACGGCCCGGCGGATCGCGGAGTCGGCCTCCGGCAACCTCACCCCGCTCAGCCTCGAACTCGGCGGCAAGTCACCGCTGCTGGTCTTCGCCGACGCCGACCTCGACCTCGCCGTCGACCTCGCGGTGGAGCAGTACGACAACGCCGGGCAGGTCTGCCTCGCCGCCACGCGCTTCCTGGTCGAGGAGTCGGTCGCCGAGGAGTTCACGCGGCGGTTCGTGGAGAAGGCCGGGCGGCTCACGCAGGGCGACCCGCGCGACGAGGCCACCGACATCGGGCCCACCATCCACCCGCGCCAGCTGGAGAAGATCGACGGCTTCGTGCGGCGGGCGCTCGCGGCCGGAGCGCGCGCGGTGATCGGCGGCCATCGCAAGGGCGGGCAGTACTACGCCCCGACCCTGCTCACCGATGTCGCCCAGGACTCGGAGATCGTCCAGGAGGAGGTCTTCGGACCGGTCCTGACCCTCCAGACCTTCAGCACCGAGGAAGAGGCCGTCCGCCTGGCCAACGACACCCGCTTCGGACTGGCCGCCACCCTAGCCACCGGTGACCGGGAGCGTGCCGAACGCGTCACCGCGCGACTGGTGGCCGGCACGGTCTGGGTCAACTGCTTCTTCGTACGCGACCTCCAGGCGCCCTTCGGCGGCTCCCGGCACTCCGGTGTCGGCCGCGAGGGCGGCACCTGGAGCTTCGACTTCTACTGCGACGTCAAGAACACCGTCACCGCGCCGAACGGATGGAAGAACCATGGGTGAGATCGTCGGGGCGGGACTCCTCGCCCACGTCCCCACCATCGTGCTCCCGGAGGCGGACCGGCTGGAGCTCAACGAGGGCAAGGAGATCACCCTCGTCACCGGCCTTCACCAGCTCCGTAAGGACGTCTTCGAGCGCGATGCCGCCGACGACTACGACACCGTCGTCGTCCTCGACTCCCACTGGGCCACCACGGTCGAGTTCGTCGTGACCGCACAGGGGCGCCGCGCCGGTCTGTTCACCTCCGAGGAGCTGCCGCGCGGTATGTGCCGGATGCCGTACGACTTTCCCGGCGACCCCGAACTGGCTTACAACATCGAGAAGTTCGCCGACCGGCACGGCACCTGGATCACCGCGATCGACGACGAGTACCTGCCGATCTACTACGCCACCCTCAACCTGTGGAAGTTCCTCGGCGAGGGGCTGCCCGACAAGCGGTGGGTGACCGTCGGCGTCTGCCAGACCGGTGACATGGAGGACCATCTGCGGCTCGGCCGGGCGCTCGCCGACGGTATCGCCGCCACTCCGGGGCGCCGCGTCCTGCTGATCGCCTCCGGTGCCCTCTCCCACACCTTCTGGCCGCTGCGCGAGCTGCGCGACCACGAGGCCAGCGATCCGGTGCACATCTTCACGCCCGAGGCCCGCGAGGCCGATCACGAGCGCATCGCCTGGTTCAAGGAGGGCCGCCACGACAAGGTCCTCGACACCATGGACGAGTTCTGGAAGTACAAGCCCGAGGCGAAGTTCTTCCACTACCTGATGATGGCCGGCGCCCTCGGCGAACAGGCCTGTGTCGCCAAGGCCCGTCAGTACGGGGAGTACGAGAACTCGGTCGGCACCGGCCAGGTCCACCTCTGGTTCGACCGGCCCGCCGACGGCTGGACCGGCACCGGACTGCCCACTACCGCGCCCCAGCCATAACGAGGAGCCCTCATGCCCGAATACCGCCGTATCCTCCTCGACGGCGCCGCCGTCCAGGTCACCGTCGACGGGGACGAACTCGTCGCCGGGGACGGCCGCCGCGTCAAGACCGAGGAGGCGCAGCACCTGCCGCCGGTGGTGCCGTCGAAGGTGATCGCCGTCCATCTCAACCACCGCAGCCGCGTGGACGAGTTCCGGATCGACCTCCCCGACACGCCCACGTACTTCCACAAACCGACCTCTGCCCTCAACTCCCACAAGGGCGCGGTCGTCCGCCCCGAGGGCTGCAAGTGGCTCAACTACGAGGGCGAGGTCGCCATCGTCATCGGGAGGACCGCGCGGAACATCTCCCCGGCCGAGGCGGGCGAGTACATCGCGGGCTACACCGTCGCCAACGACTACGGCCTGCACGACTTCCGCGACACGGACGCCGGTTCCATGCTCCGCGTCAAGGGTTCCGACACCCTCTGCCCGCTCGGCCCCGGTCTGGTCACCGACTGGGACTTCCACGGCAAGAGCCTGCGGACGTACGTCAACGGCCAGGTGGTGCAGGACGGTTCGACCGACGAGATGAAGTGGGACATGCACTATCTCGTCGCCGACATCGCCCGCACCATCACCCTCCACCCCGGCGACGTTCTGCTGTCGGGCACCCCGGCCAACTCCCGGCCCGTACAGCCCGGTGACGTCGTCGAGGTGGAGGTGGAGGGCCTCGGCCGGCTCACCAACCACATCGTGACCGGACCGACCGCGATCCGTACCGACGTCGGCGCGCAGCCCACCGAGTCCGAGGAGGTGCTGTCCACCGCGCTCGGCGGCGACTGGGAGTTCCGCGGCATCCGCCCGCCCAGGCGCTGACGCCATCCTGGTGTCGATGTCGCGCACGCGCCGGTGCCGCGCACGCGCTGGTGCCGCGCGGGAATGTGCCGCACCGGGCCGCCGACCGAGGCGCCCGGTGCGTCGCGCGCAGGCCCCCCGGACTCGGAGAAGGTGCTCGAACCCGTACCGGTAAGGTCACCGGCATGACCGACTCCGCGGACGCCCCCAAGAGCCGGCAGCCGCGCAAGCGCCTGCACTACGGCGAGGGGCGCGAGGCGCTGCTGAACGCCGCCGTACGTGTGGTGGCGCGGGGCGGACTGCGCAAGCTCACCTATCGGGCCGTCGCGGAGGAGGCCGGGGTCACCCATGGCCTCGTCGTGCACCACTTCGGTTCCCGTGACGCGCTGATCGAGGAGGCACTCGCCCATACGATCCGCACCTCGTTGAGCATCAGCGCGCTCGAGCCGGGCACCGGCAAGGTCGCGGACTTCTCGACGGGGCTGTCCGAGATGGTCACCGCGGATCCGGGTACGCAGGCGTTCCAGTACGAGCTGCTGCTGGAGTCGCGCCGCCGCCCGGAGCTGCTGCCGCAGATCCGCGCGCTGTACGACGAGTACTTCGACGCCACCCAGCGGGAGCTGAGCCGGATGCTGCCGGCCGACGCGGACAAGGCGCTGACCCGGTTGGTCTTCGCCGCACTCGACGGTCTGGTGCTGCACCAGCTCGTCCTCGGCGAGCCCGAGGTCACGGACGCCGCCCTGGAGCAGCTGCGCTCGCTGCTGAGGCTGCTCGATGCCGACGGCGACGGCGACTGACACCCGCGCGTCCTGGGAACAACCCCTGACCCGCGCGCTTCGAGGCCGGGGGCGTTCGGCGCGGTAGTCGGGTCCCGGCATGCCACCGACGGCTGCCGGACCACCGGAGGGCGCGGCGCAGTACGGCGCTCGCGGTGCGGGGTCTCCACCGGGCTCGACCGGCCACGCGCCGTGAAGGGACCGACCACTCGGCCCCCGGATCACAGCTCCGTGAGGAATCGACGCCCGGACGGAAATCCCCCGCACCCGACCCTTGCCAAACGGATAGTTCAGGCCCACGATAGGGCAACTCGTTTGGATCGAAACGAACTCCATCCCTCCCCGTCCCCGACAGGTGATCCGAGTGGACAGTCAGACGGCGGTCGCCCCGCACAACGCGCAAGATTCCTCCACGGCAGGCAGGCTCAAGCCCGATTCCCTCGGCGTCCTGGGCATCCTCTTCTTCGTCCTCTCCGCCCAGGCACCGCTGACCGGTATCGCCGGAGCCGTCCCCATCGCCGTCGCCATCGGCAACGGGGCCGGCACCCCCGCCGCGTACCTCGCGGCCGGCGTCGTGATCCTGCTGTTCTCCATCGGCTTCGTCGCCATGGGCCGCCACGTCGTGGACGCCGGCGCCTTCTACACGTACATCGGCAAGGGGCTGGGCCGCGCGACGGGCTCCGGCAGCGCCGGTGTCGCGCTCTTCGCGTACTGCGCCATCCAGGCCGCCATGTACGGGCTCTACGGCGCGACGGTGAGCGGCCTGGTCGGGCACTACACCGGCGTACAGATCGCGTGGTGGGTCTGGGCGCTGGTCACCGTGGTCGTCGTCCAGGTCCTCGGAGCCGCGGGGATCGAGATGGGTGCCAAGGTCCTGGCCGTGTTCGTTCTGGCGGAGTTCAGCATCCTGATCGTCTTCGCCCTCGTGACCCTCTTCAAGGGCGGCGGCCCGGAGGGCCTCGGTCTCGGCGACAGCTTCTCGCCGGCCGCGGCGCTCCAGGGCGCCCCCGGCGTGGCGCTGATGTTCGCCGTGGCGTCGATGTTCGGCTTCGAGGCCACCGCCATCTACGGCGAGGAGGCCCGGGAGCCGAAGAAGACCGTGCCGCGCGCCACCTACCTGTCGGTCGCGGTGGTCACCTGCTTCTTCGCCTTCACCTCGTGGATGCTGGTCTCCGCGCACGGCGCTTCCAGGGCGACGGCGGAGGCGGGCAAGGCGCTGGAGTCGGGCGATGCCACGGCCTGGGTCTTCGGACCCATCACCGCTCAGTTCGGCGCGTGGACCGGCGACGTGCTGCCCATCCTGCTGGCCACCTCGCTCTTCGCCGGCATCCTGGCCTTCCACAACTCCGCCAACCGCTACCTGTTCTCCCTCGGCCGTGAAGGGCTGCTGCCCCACGGACTGACCGCGCTCAACCGGCGCCACTCCCCCTGGGTGGCCGGTACCGTCCAGAGCGTGATCGCGGTGGCACTGGTCATGCCGTTCGCGCTCCTGGGCAAGGACCCGGTGCTGACGCTGTTCTCCTGGTTCAGCGGAGTCGCCGTACTGGCGATGATGCTCCTCTACTTCCTGACCTCCGTGTCCGTGGTCGTCTTCTTCCGCCGTTCACGCGTCGACACCCGGCCCTGGAACACACTGATCGCGCCGGTTCTGGGCGCGCTCGGCATCGCCGGAGCGATCTGGCTGATCATCGAGAACTTCACCACGCTCATCGGCGGCGACCGGACCACCGCGGTCTGGCTCCAGCTCACCGTCCCGGCGGTGCTGGTCCTGGGGCTTGTCGTGGCGCGGCCGGCTCGGCCCGGGCGCACCGTCACGGACTGACCTCGACGTCCCCCTGCGGCTGACGGCGGCACCGCTCCCCCGGTGCCGCCGTCGGCCCGCGGCGCGTGTGGCCCACGCGCACCGATTCGAACCGTCAGAAGAACCATCAGGCCATCAGAAGAACCATCAGGAAGAGGAGAGCTGATGCCGGCCCTCGCCCACGCCGACCTGCTGCGTCGCGCCAAGGAGCTGCACCTCCCCGCCCAGCACCACATCGACGGAGTCGACGAACCGGGCGGGGGCACCACGTTCGCGGTCGTCTCACCCCGCGACGGACAGGTGCTCGGCGAGGTCGCCGACGCGGCGCCCGCCGAGGTCGACCTGGCCGTGGCCGCCGCGCGCCGGGCCTTCGACTCCGGCCCCTGGCCACGGCTCGCGCCCGCCGACCGCGGCCGGATCCTGCTGCGCGTCGCCGAACTACTCGAAGAGCGACGGGAGTTGCTCGCGTTGACCATCAGCCTGGAGATGGGCAAGCCGATCACGGACGCGCACGACATCGAGCTGCGTGCCGCGATCAACACGTTCCGCTGGTACGGGCAGCTGGCGGACAAACTCACCGACGAGTCGCCCCACACCTCCCCGGACGCCCTGGCGCTGATCACCCGGGAGCCGGTGGGTGTCGTAGGTGCCGTAGTGCCGTGGAACTTCCCCCTGACGCTGGCGAGTTGGAAGGTCGCCCCGGCACTGGCCGCGGGGTGCACGGTCGTCCTGAAGCCGTCGGAGAACTCGCCGCTGTCCGCCCTGCTCCTCGGGCGGATCGCCACCGAGGCCGGACTGCCGCCGGGCGTGCTCAACGTCGTGACGGGTGACGGGCCGGTGGCCGGCCGGGCGCTCGGACTGCACCCCGATGTGGACGTCCTGGCGTTCACCGGCTCCACGGCGGTCGGCCGCCACTTCCTGCGCTACTCCGCCGACTCCAACCTCAAGCGCGTCTGGCTGGAGCTCGGCGGCAAGTCACCGAACATCATCCTTCCCGACGCCCCCGACCTGGAGAAGGCCGCCGCCACCGCCGCCTGGGGCATCTTCTTCAACCAGGGCGAGATGTGCACCGCCCCGTCCCGGCTGCTGGTGCACTCCTCCGTCGCCGAACGCGTCACCGAGGCGGTCGTGGCCCGGGCCGGGGAACT
This sequence comes from Streptomyces phyllanthi, assembly GCF_009377205.1. Taxonomy (GTDB): domain Bacteria; phylum Actinomycetota; class Actinomycetes; order Streptomycetales; family Streptomycetaceae; genus Streptomyces; species Streptomyces phyllanthi. Next base: position 5,316 of record NZ_VJZE01000211.1, on the reverse strand, counting down.
GCGGGTCGGTGATCCGCTGGACCCGGCGACCGAGATGGGCGCGATGGTGGGCGAGGCCCATCTGGAGCGCGTCCTCGACCACATCGGCACCGGACTGGACGAGGGCGCGCGGCTGCGGGCCGGCGGCGGGCGCGCGCAGGCGGAGACCGGCGGCAGCTATCTCCGGCCCACCGTCTTCGACGGGGTGGACCCGGGCATGCGGCTGGCCCGCGAGGAGATCTTCGGCCCGGTGCTCTCCGTCCTCACCTTCGACGATCTCGACGAGGCGGTCCGGCTGGCCAACGCCACCGAGTACGGACTCGCCGCCGGCCTGTGGACCTCCGACCTGTCCACCGCCCACCGGGTCTCGCGCGCGCTCAGGGCGGGGACGGTCTGGGTCAACTGCTACGAGGAGGGCGATCTGACCGTCCCGTTCGGCGGCATGAAGCAGTCGGGCAACGGCCGCGACAAGTCCGCGCACGCCATCGAGAAGTACACGGAACTCAAGACCACGTGGATCCAGCTGTGACACGCCCCCTGATCGCCGTCCCCGCCCGCTTCTCCGCGACGACCTCCGCGCTGCGGTACGCCGCCGAGGTCAACGCCCGCGCTCTGATCGAGGCCGTGTGGCGAGCGGGCGGCGAGCCGGTGAGCATCCACCCCGCGGACTCCTCGGGCTCCCCGGACTCCTCGGGCTCCCCGGACTCCTCGGGCTCCGAGACCGCCGCCCGTCTCGCCCGCTTCGACGGAGTCCTGCTCCCCGGCGGCGGTGACCTGGCCCCGCGCCGTTACGGCGCCGCCCACACCCACGCCGACGTGTACGACGTGGACGAGACGCAGGACGCCTTCGATCTCGAAGTCGCCCGTACCGCACTGCACTCGGGCTCGCCTCTGCTCGCCGTCTGCCGTGGCCTCCAGGTCGTCAACGTCGCCCTCGGCGGCACCCTGGAACAGGACATGGGTGGCCCGGAGCGCGAGCACCGGCACGTCGTGCACCCGGTGGCGATCCAGCGCGGCACCCTGCTGGAGCAGGCCACCGGCGCGCAGAAGGTCGAGGCGTCCTGCTACCACCACCAGCGGGTGGACCGCGTCGGCGTGGGACTCACGGTCACCGCGCGGGCCGCCGACGGCACCGTGGAGGGACTGGAACTCCCCGGCGTCCACGGATGGTTCACCGCCGTCCAGTGGCATCCCGAGGACACCGCCCACGAGGACCCGGCCCAGCAGGGCCTCTTCGACGCCCTCGTACGGGCCGCCCTCGTACAAGCCCGACACGGCAGACACTGACACTGACAGTGGATGGCCGGCATGCGGCCGCGCTCCGGCGCCCAGTCCGGCCGACAGGGCACTGCCTGGTAATCACATCGACCGTGTCCGCATCGGGAACTAGCCTCACCCTCCATGAGCACCCTGCAGACGATCCATGACGTGCCCGTCCTGATGTGCGCCTCCGAGGGCGAGACGATCCTCGCCGAGCGCGATGTCCTGGATCTCGTGGGCAATGCCTCGTATCAGGGCGCCCAGTGGGTGGTCGTCCCGGTCGGGCGGCTGGGCGAGGAGTTCTTCCAGCTGCATACGCGTGTCGCCGGCGAGATCGTCCAGAAGTTCGTCAACTACCGCATGGGTCTCGTCGTCCTCGGCGACATCTCCCGTCACACGGCGGCCAGTTCGGCGCTGCGGGACTTCGTCCGTGAGTGCAACCGCGGGCGGCAGACGTGGTTCCTGACCGATGTCGGGGAACTGCGGGACCGGCTGAAGGGACAGTCGATCTCGTCGTGAGAGGGCTCGCCCTCCGCCCGTGTGAGAACGCTCACTGATCGGTGCCGCTTTCGAGGCCGAAGACGCGCGTCACACAGGTGTCGAGCAGACCGTCCGCACGACGCCGGGTGCGACCGCGTTGACCGTGACCCCGTAGGGCGACTCCGCTCGCGCACCTCCGGGCGGACTCCAGCCGCAACTCCATTAAACTTTCACACTCCAACCACAATTCGGCCAGGTCGATGCACACCTGCTCGACCGCGGCCGCGGCAGCACCCACAGTGGGATGCGGAGGAGAACGTTCGATGGCGCCGGAGCAGAACATGGGGCTGGCGGGCAGCGAGCCCAGCCCTGACGAGGTCAGGGAGCTGGTCAACACCCTCTATGACCGCGCCGAGTCCGCCGGCGGGACCTTCAACGCGACCCGCGCCAGGTCACGCGACCGTACCGTCCCGACCCGCAGGGATTCCGACGCCGGCGTCGACGCCATCACCCGGCGGTGGTTCAGTGCCGCCCGCGCGTTCCTGGGACCGACCGTTCCGGCCATGCTGCCGCCCGACCGGATGGCACCCCGGCCGGCCGCGGCCCCTTCCGCACGGCCCACGGAGGGTCGGCAGACCGGTGCCGCGGCTCCTCGCAGGCAGTTGGAGTCCCCCCAACCCACGCCGGAGTTGCGGGCCATACCCGGGCCCCGGCCCGCCATCGCCCCTGCGGCGGCCACCGCGGGACCGGCTCTCGCCCTCGAGCCGGCACTGGTCGCAGTACCGCCGGCGCTTCCGGCAGCGACGGTGGGTGCGCCGCCCGAGGAACCGCAGCTCCTTCCTCCCCCGCCGACCGAGTCGCTGCCGCAGCAACCGACACCCTGGGCCGCACCGATGACCCCCCAGGCCACACCGCCGACCGAGTCACTGCCACAGCAGACGACACCCTGGGCCGCACCGATGACCCCCCAGGCCACACCGCCGACCGAATCGCTGCCACAGCAGACGACACCCTGGGCCGCGACCACAACCGTCAACGCACCCATGGCCGAGAACATGTGGGCCGTGGCCCCGGACCCGGAGCCCGTCCCCGCCGTCGGCGGCAGAGGCCTGGCAGCGGTCACCTTCGCCCGGGCACAGACCGGCAAGCCGTGCGTCTGGGGGGCGACCGGTCCGGACTCCTACGACAGCTCCAGCCTCATCCGGGCGGCGTGGAGAGCCGCAGGCGTCGACCTTCCGCGCACCGCACAGGACCAGGCGCGTGCCGGAACACCGGTGTCGCTCACCAACCTCCAGCCAGGTGACCTGGTCTTCTTCCACGCCGATGCTCGTCACGTCGGCCTGTTCACCGGTGACGGGATGATGGTCCACGCGCCCGCCCCCGGAGCTGTCATCCGCGAGGAGCCGGTGTTCGCCACCGGGGAGGCGGCCGTCCACAGCGCCGTACGGCCCGCGTAGCCGCCGACACCCGTAGCCCCCTCCGGGGTGCAGGACCACGCCCCCGGAGCCGGGGGTGTCCTGGGGCCTGAGCGCTCCTGAGGGCCCCTCAAACGCACTGGCCGCGCTGCGACATCGGTTACCGGGCCTGCCGGTCAGCGGACCGAACACGTGCGCTACATTTTGCCTCTCCTTGACCGCGATCACTCGCGACCTCTCACGCTATTGGAGTCGGCAACGCCATGAGCGACATCGTCAACGGACTCGGCCGGGCCACCGCTTACGGCGGCCTCGGCCTGGTCCTGCTGGTCCTCGGTATCGTCCTGGTCGACGTGCTGACCCCCGGAAAGCTCGGCCGGCAGATCTGGGAAGAGCGCAACCGCAACGCTGCCGTGGTGCTCAGCTCCTCGCTGCTCGGGATCGGTGGCATCGTCTTCACCTCCATCTGGACGACGTACGAGGACTTCGGCAAGGGACTGGTGTCGACCGCGGCATTCGGGCTGCTGGGGCTGGTGATGATGGCCGTGGCCTTCCTGGTCGTGGACCTGATCACGCCGGGCCGCCTGGGCGCGACACTGGTCGAGCCGGAACCTCACCCTGCGGTCTGGGTGACGGCGTCCTGCAACCTCGCCGTCTCCGCCGTCATTTCGGCTTCCATCGCCTGACGCCGCGCTTCCGCGGTCCGCGGCAGGCGGCCCTTGACGGTCCTGCCGGTGCGCGGCACGGGTCGCTGGAAGTACGTAAGTGTTCAAGTGGTCCTGCTCTGCCGTGATGGCCCGCCCGGCGGAGACTCGGCAGGCCGCCCCGTACTGCTCAGTGATCGGGCCGTTGGGTCCCCGCGGGTCCGCGACTACGGGGAGGCGTCCGCCTTCGGGGAGCCGCGGCGGCCGGTGACGCGGCCGCGGACCAGGGCGACGGCCAGGACCATCTTCAGCGGTTCCCGGTCCAGCAGAGTCGTTCACTTGAGTCACTGCCGCCCTCGGCGTCCCCTCCCTCACCACGTCACCTATGCTCCTCGCCATGAACGAGGGGGACAGCGACAGACGCGTCGTCGACGGGCGCTTCGAGCTGGAGGCCAGGCTCGGTGGCGGCGGCATGGGTACGGTGTGGCGCGCCCGCGATCTGCTGCTGCACCGCAGCGTGGCCGTCAAGGAGGTCCGGCCGACGGACCCGGACCTCGCCGAGTACGACCCCGGTACGGCACGGATGCTCCGCGAGCGGGTCCTGCGCGAGGCCCGGTCCCTCGCCAGGGTCCAGCACCCGAACGTCGTGACGATCCATCACATCGTCGACGGCGGCGAGGGAACGTACCCGTGGCTCGTCATGGAACTGGTCGACGGCGGTTCGCTGGCCGACCGGCTGGCCCGGGGGCCGTTGGCCCCCGCCGAAGCCGCCCGCATCGGGCGAGGCGTGCTCGACGCCCTGTGCGCCGCCCACGCCGCAGGCGTTCAGCACCGGGACGTGAAACCCGCCAACGTCCTGCTCCGCACCGACGGCCGGCCCGTGCTCACGGACTTCGGCATCGCCGCGATCCGTGAGGCCACCGCCCTGACCGCCACCGGGTCGATCATCGGCACGCCCGACTACATGGCCCCGGAACGCGTCTCGGGCGAATCCGGCGGGCCCTCGGCCGATCTGTGGTCGCTGGCGATGATGCTGTACGTGGCCGTCGAGGGCCACCATCCGCTGCGGAGGGGAACGACGCTGGCCACGCTGGCCGCCGTACTCCGCGAGGACGTACCGCCGCCCGTGCGAGCCGGGGCCCTGACTCCCGTACTGGAGCAGGTGCTCGTACGGGACCCCGCCGCGCGCCCGGACGCGGAGGCCGTCGACCGGATGCTGGCCACCGTGGCGGAGGCGGGCGAGGATCCCGAGCCGACGTCCTACCCGCTGGCACCGCCGCAGGACGCCGTCCCCGTAGCCAGACCCGTCCCTGTCCCGCAGCCGGCGACGCCCGCCGTCTTCGGGCCAGGGGCCCGCGGGCAGGGGGCCCCTGGGCGGAGGCGCCCGCTCCGCGTCGTGGCCGCCTCCGTCGCGGCCGGTGCCGTGCTGGCGGGCGGAGTGATCTGGGTCGCCCTGTCCGGCGGCGAAGGAAACGACGGGGCGGCCTCCCCCGGGAAGGACCCGGAGACACAGCAGAGCAGCAGCCCCGGTCCCAGCC
>NZ_VJZE01000210.1 GCF_009377205.1 Streptomyces phyllanthi | reverse complement strand
CCCGTCAGGCAGCCGGCGCGCCCGCGATGACCTCGACCTCGCCGGAGTCCAGCGAGTAGTAGGCGCTGACCACGGCCAGGTCGCCCTTCTTCACGAGTGGGGCGAGGCTCGTGTTGGACCGCAGCTCCGCGGAGGTCTGCCGGATGTGCGCGCGGATCATGGCGTCGACCGGGTCGGCGGCCTTCTGGGCGACGGCGGCCTCGTACGCGGGCCGCAGGGTCCGGACGATCGCCTGGAGATTGCCGGGCAGCTTCTTGCCGTCGCGCATCGCTTCGTACGCCGCCTTGATCGCGCCACAGCGCTGATGCCCGAGTACGACGATCAGCGGCGTCCCGGACGTCACGGGCCCGTACTCCACGGAACCGGTGACCACCGGCTGGATCACGTGCCCGCCGGTGCGTATCACGAACAGGTCGCCGATCCCGGTGTCGAAGACGAGCTCCGGCGGCACCCGGGAGTCGATGCACGACACGATCACACCGAAGGGCTTCTGCTCCTCGGCGACGGCCTCACGCCGGCGGACATCCTGGTCGGGGTGCTGAAGGGCCCCGCCGACCCAGCGCTCGTTGCCCTCCATCAGTCTCGCGAACGCCGTCGAGGGCGAGTCCGGCCGCGGGCCCGCGGAAGGAGAGGGGGTCTTCGCCGCCGCCGCGGGCGTCGCCTGTGCCGTACCGGTGCCGTCCGACTTCGACGAACAGCCGGTCACCAGGGCCGCGGTGGCCAGCAGCCCTCCGGTGAGTACGGCCCTGCGCTGCGGTTGCCGAGCACTGCCCATGTCTCTCTTCCCTTCCGGTCGCGTGCGGGTCGCCTACCTGACGCTTCGTCAGGTAGCTGCCTCCTGGCTCGTTCTCCCAGGTGGAGCGGGTGATCCCACTGTCGCGAGAGGCCGGTAAGCGCCCGTACAGCGCTGATGAAGCCCACGAGAAGCGCCCAGCCAAATCACAAGACGTCACGCGAGGTGACGTTGAGCAAGGGCCGGTCGAGTGGCGAGAGGCGAGAGGCGACTGCCATACCCCAAGTCCCTTGTTAGCGTGGCTCTTTGGCGCATCACGCTTGAGCGAGGGGGAGATCGCGGATGACATCGGCCACGTTCCGTATCGGCGGAGACCTGGAGGTACGGCGGCTCGGACTCGGCGCCATGCACCTGGCGACCGAACCCTCCGACGCGCGCGAGGCGTCCCTCGCGCTCGCCCGGCGGGCCGTGGAGCTGGGCGTCACGCTGATCGACACCGCACACATGTACGGCGGGGGAGCCAATGAGGAGCTCCTGGCCGAAGCTCTGCACCCCTACCCGAAGGACCTGCTCGTCGCCACGAAGGTCGGTGTCTCACGGTCACCGTCGGGCGAGTGGGGGCTGGACGGACGCCCCGACGTGCTGCGCGCCCAGGTCGACGAGGCACTCCGGCGGCTGCGTGTCGACCGCGTCGAGCTGCTCCAGCTGCACCGCATCGACCCGGAGACACCGCTCGCCGACCAGCTGGGCACACTGCGAGAACTCCGGACCGAGGGCAAGGTGGGCCGGATCGGACTGTCCGAGGTCACCGTCGCCGAACTCGACCGGGCGCGGGAGATCGTCGACATCGCGAGCGTGCAGAACCGCTACAACCTGCTCGACCGCGAGCACGACGCGGTGCTCGAAGCCTGTACGGCGGCGGACATCGCGTTCCTGCCGTGGCGACCCGTCGCGCACGGAAGCTCGGGCACGCGGGCCGAGGTCGCCGCCGTGGCGGCCGAGCTGGGCGTGACCGCCACCCAGGTCGCCCTCGCCTGGCTCCTCGACCGCTCGCCGGTCGTCCTCCCCATCCCCAGCACCACGCGCGCCGACCACCTGGAGGAGAACCTCGCGGCCGCCGCCGTCCACCTGACCCCGGCGCAGCGAGCCCGGCTCGACGGGCTGACCCACGAGGACGCATAGCCGGGCTGCCGGACTGTCAGTGGTACGTGGGACGCTTCTGGGGCAGGAGCACACGGCCGAGGAGGGAACGACCACGGTGAACCACGCACAACTGACCGCCCTGGGCCGCGCCCTGCGTCTCGTCGGTGAGCACGGCGAGGCGCTGACGACCGGCACCCCCGACGCGAAGCTGCACGAGGTCAAGGCCGACCTGAAGCGCGCCCTGGACCTGCTGGACGACGCGGTCTCCACCACGGCACCGACCACGCGCTGCGCCGAGCATCCGAACGGCCCGGTCGACGAGGACGCCCCCGACCTCTGCCTGCTCTGCGAGACCCGCCGCCGCGCGGCCCACCGCGCCCAGGTCAACGGCGCCTACGCCCCGCCCCGGCCCACGCAGCCCACCGACCCGGTCCCGTCACGCTACGGCATGCGGGCCGACCGCCCCCAGCCCCAGCAGCGCTGGCTCCCGGAAGCGTGGAACGGCCAGGCGTGGCAGCTCTGCGGCACCCCGCGCCGCGACCGCCGCGAGGCCGAGCTGTATCTCACCGCCCAGCGCCGCGGCCCCCGCCCGGCGATCGCGTACCGCCTGGTCCACGAATTCACGGACTACGAGGTGCTGCGGATCTGGGGCGAGCCGGTACGGGTGGACAGCGAGCCCACTTTTTGACCGCCTCTCGCAGCCCGAAACCCAAGGCCACGTGCAGCCCGGAACCAGGGCCACCCCCGGTTGACCGAGGCGTGGCCCGTCGCTTGACCGAGGCGTGGCCCGTGGCTTGACCGAGGCGTGGCCCGTCGCTTCCCCCGTGGTGACGAGCCACGCCTCTTCCACGTCGGACCGCAGGCCGTGCTCAGGCCGCGGATCCGGCGGTCAGCAGCGCGTCGATCTGGCCCATGGCCGCGGAGATTCCCTCGACCATGCCCATGGACACCAGCTGCTCCATCGCCTCGGCGGTGGGGAGCGTGCTCTCGACCGTCATCACCGTGCCCGTCTCGTCGTCTGCGGTGAGCCGCACACGGACGGTCATGGTGGGCATGGCGGGGTTCGGGTGACCGGAGTCGTCGGCGAAGCCGTCCTCGAACTCCAGCCCGTGCGGGGCCTCGACGGACCGTACGCGCCACCAGCCGTGGTGCTTGTCGCCCTCCGGCCCGGTCATGAAGTACGTGACCGCGCCGCCGGGCGCCAGGTCATGGTCGACGACGGTCGCGGGGTAGGTCGGCGGGCCCCACCACTGTTCGAGCTTGCGGGGGTCCTGCCAGACCTGCCACACCTGCTCCGGTGGCGCGTCGAACCGCGCGGTGAGCGTCAGCGTGAGAGCTTCAGGGTCCTTCCGGACGTCGATCACGGTCATGCGCGTGCTCCTTGCCGTCTTCCGGGTGGGGTTCGGCTTCCGGGCCGGGATCCGAATCGGTTTCCGGACCGGGATCCGAATCGGTTTCCGGACCGGGATCCGGATCAGCTTCCGGGCCCGGATCCGAGAGGATCTCGCCGATCCTGTCGATGCGCCCTCGCCACACCTCGGTCAGCTGGTCCAGGAGCCGGTGAACCTCGCGCAGGGCGTCCGCGTTGCCCCGTACCCGCTGCTCCCGGCCCTGCCGCTGCTTGGTCACCAGCCCCGCGCGCTCCAGCACCGCCACATGCTTCTGGACGGCCGCGAAACTCATCGGGAACCTCCCGGCGAGCTCGGAGACGGAGTGGTCACCGGTGAGGGTGAGGGCCACGATCTCGCGCCGCGTCGCATCGCCCAGGGCCTGGAAGAGGCGATCGGCACGGTCGGCGGACTCTTGACGTACAACCATTGAGTTGTACGTTACCCGGCTCCACCGACCGCGGCAACACGCCGGCCGCCACTTCTCAGGCACTCGCGATCCCGTGGCGCACTAGGTCAGGATCTGACCTCAATGGGTCCTAGCGTGTCGCCCAGACCGATGGAACAGGAACCCACGGAGGGCCAAAGCCATGAACGACCACGCCACCATTGCCGAGCAGCCCAAGCACACCGAGCACACCGAGCACACCGAAGAGACCGAGCACGCCATGCGCACAAGGAGCACCAGGAGCACCGAGGCCGCCGACCTCCTGGAAACGCTGGCCAAGCACCGGCACTTCCTGCTCTTCACCACCCGCGACCTCACCGACGAGCAGGCCGGGCGGCGGACCACCGTCAGCGAACTGTGTCTGGGCGGCCTGATCAAGCACGTCACGTCGGTGGAACGGCACTGGGTGGACTTCATCCTGAACGGCCCGTCGGCGATGGGCGACTTCACCGCGATGACCGAGGCCGACTGGGCCCGGCGGGCCGACGAGTTCCGCATGCTGCCCGGCGAGACGCTGGCCGGTGTGCTGGCGGACTACGCCGAGGTGGCCGACCGGACCGATGAGCTGATCGCCGCCCTGCCCGACCTGGACGCCGGCCATCCGCTGCCCAAGGCCCCCTGGTTCGAGCCCGGGGCTCGGTGGTCGGCCCGCCGGGTGCTGCTGCACCTGATCGCCGAGACCGCTCAGCACGCCGGCCACGCCGACATCGTCCGTGAGTCCCTGGACGGCGCCAAGAGCATGGGCTGAGCCACCGGCCCACCCGGCTTCAAGGCCGTCCCCGGCGATCGAATCAGGCCGGAGTGAAAGGGACCGTCGACAGCCGTTCACCACGGCGCCGAAGCCCACTAGCGTGATGGCATGCTCACGGTCGTAGTCACCGAGACGTTTCCGTGCACACCGGACGAGTTGCTCGACTTCGTGATGGACGTCGAGCGGTACGCGCTGGTCGACCGCAGAATCCGCCCCGTTCGGTGGGCCCGGCGCGACGGGGATCTCCTCGAGTTCGCGTTCCGGCCCAGGCTGGCGGGCATCCCCGGGCCGGGGACGGTGGCCCGGGTGCGGCTGACCCCCGGTCGCCGTATCGATGTCGCGCTGGCCCCGCCGCCCGCGAACCGGCTGACGAGGCTGGCGTCCGACTTCGACGCCAGCTTCGTCTGCACGCCGGTCGAGGGCGGGACCGAGCTCGTACGGACGTTGAACTTCCGGTTCCGGCCCCCGCTGCGGTGGCTGGCGGAACCGCTTCTCAGGCGCCCCCTGACCGCCGAGGCGGAGGAGGAGATCCGACTGGCCAAGGAGTACATCCAGCGACAGAAGCAGACATGACGCCCTGAGGGCTCCCGAGGCCCGCTACGGCCCGAGCCGCCCGATGAACGAGCGGACCTCCTCCTCCCCCAGTTCGTACACGGTCTCGTGGGCCCGGGGATCGCGGGCGTGGAAGGTGTGGAACAACGGGCCGTACGCGCCGCCGAGTTCGACCAGGGAGGCGGACGCACCGCGCACGGCCCGTTCGGTGCCGGGGGCGGTCGTGAGGTCGATGCGGTTCACGACACCGGGGGTGACCCACACCGGCGTCGTCTCCAGGAACCCGGAGATCTGCAGGTGAAAGTGGCCGCAGAGGATGACCCGGACGTCCGTGCCGCGGATCGCGTCGGCCAGCTCCGCCGGGTTCCGCAGACCGAAGACCCGCTGCGTCTCGACGTCGAGGGTGATCGGCGGGTGGTGGAAGGCGAGCACGGTCCCGTGCGGCGCCGGTGTGCGCAGCACCTCGCGCAGCCAGTCCAGCTGGGTGCGGCCCAGGTGTCCGTGGACCTTGCCGGGCACCAGCGAGTCGAGCGTGACGAAGCGGTGGCCGGCGACCGTGCTCACGGCCGCCCGCTCGGAGTCGGCGGACGCCGGCACCGCCTCGGCACGCTCGGTGCCGTCCGCCTCCACATGCCCGCTGCCCAGCACCTTGGCGAAGGCTCCGCGCTCGTCGTGGTTGCCGGTGGTGTAGAACACCGGCGCGTTCAGCGGGCGGGCGAACTCGCGCAGCAGCTCGCGTGCGGTCGTATACGCCTCCACCGCCCCGTCGTTGGCGATGTCACCGGTGACGACGATCGCGTCGACACCTCGCTGGTGCCGCAGTTCACCGAGCATCAGGCGCAGGGAGTCGGTCGCGTTGACGCCGTGCCGGTTCGGCGTATCGGTACGTTCGAGGTGCGTGTCCGACAGATGCAGAATCCGCATCCTCCGAACGCTAACCGGAGTCGACCGGCCCAGCCAGGGCGCCGCCCGGCCACCGACACGCCATCACCACCGTCATCACCGTCACCACCGTCACCGCCGTCACGTACGACCGGCTCGGCGCAGCTCAGCTCATCTCAGCTCAGCGAGCCCAGCGACGCCGGGTCGTACTCCGCCAGCTCGTCGAAGCGGCCCGACAGCACCTTCGCCGCCCACTCCGGGTCCTGGAGCAGGGCGCGGCCGATGGCCACCAGGTCGAACTCCTCGGCCTCCAGGCGGTCCAGAAGGTCGTCGATGCCCCTGACCGTCGAGCCCTCCCCGGCGAACGCGCGGATGAAGTCGCCGTCCAGGCCGACCGAGCCGACGGTGACGACGGGCTTGCCGGTGAGCTTCTTCGTCCAGCCCGCGAGGTTGAGGTCCGAGCCCTCGAACTCCGGGAGCCAGTAACGGCGCGTGGAGGCGTGGAAGGCGTCGACTCCGGCCTCCGCCAGCGGGGTCAGCAGCGCCTCCAACTCCTCCGGGGTCTCGGCGAGCTTCGCGTCGTACCCGTCCTGCTTCCACTGCGAGTAGCGGAAGAGGATGGGGAAGTCCGGGGACACCGAGTCCCGTACGGCCGCCGCGATCTCCGCCGCGAACCTCGTACGGGAGACGAGGTCGCCGCCGTACGCGTCCGTACGGCGGTTGGTGCCGGACCAGAGGAACTGGTCGATCAGGTAGCCGTGCGCGCCGTGGAGTTCGACGCCGTCGAAGCCGATGCGCTCGGCCGCGGCGGCGGCTTCCGCGAAGGCCGCGATGACGTCGTCGATGTCCTGCTGCGTCATCTCCTTGCCGGTGCCGGGCGTGCCGTCCGTGCGAAGGCCGGACGGGCCCATCGCCGGGGCGTCCGGGAACGGCGGCTCGCCCGCCTTGCGCACCATGCCGATGTGCCAGAGCTGGGGGACGATCGTGCCGCCCGCCGCGTGCACCGCCTCCGCGACCTTCGCCCAGCCCGCGAGCTGCTCCTCGCCGTGGAAGCGGGGGATGCCGTCGCTCTGCCCGGCCGACTCGTGGCCCACGTAGGTGCCCTCGGTGACGATCAGTCCGACGCCCGCGGCGGCGCGGCGCCCGTAGTACGACGCCACGTTCTCGCCGGGGATGCCTCCGGGGGAGAACTGCCGGGTCATGGGCGCCATCACGATCCGGTTCGGGACGGTGAGCCCGTTCAGGGCGAGGGGACGGGAGAGGATCTGGGCCGCTCGGGAGGTGGCAACGGTGACGGTCACGCGGGGGCTCCTCGCAGAAAGGTGGTACCAGGCAGTATGTGCACATGCATTGATCTTCACGGGCGTCAACTGCCCCACCCACGACCGCATTCCGGCATTCCGGCGGGAGCCGCTGTGATCCGGCACACTCCCACGCCCGAGCACACCAGAACATGCCCGAGCACACCGGACCACGCCCGAGCACACTGGAACACGCCCGAGGGCGGCACCCCCGAAGTGGGGGTGCCGCCCTCGGCAGGGACGAGCCCGATCCTCGCTGTGCGCGACGGATCAGAAGTCCATGTCACCGCCCGGCATACCGCCACCGGCGGGCGCGGCGGCCTTCTCCGGCTTGTCGGCGATGACGGCCTCGGTGGTGAGGAACAGCGCGGCGATCGACGCGGCGTTCTGCAGCGCGGAGCGCGTCACCTTGGCCGGGTCGATGATGCCCTCGGCGATCATGTCGACGTACTCACCGGTCGCGGCGTTCAGGCCGTGGCCGACCTGGAGGTTGCGGACCTTCTCCACGACGACGCCACCCTCGAGACCACCGTTGACGGCGATCTGCTTGAGCGGGGCCTCCAGGGCGAGCTTCACGGCGTTGGCGCCGGTCGCCTCGTCACCCTCGAGCTCCAGCTTCTCGAACACCTGGGAGGCCTGGAGCAGGGCCACGCCACCACCGGCGACGATGCCCTCTTCGACGGCCGCCTTGGCGTTGCGCACGGCGTCCTCGATGCGGTGCTTGCGCTCCTTGAGCTCGACCTCGGTGGCGGCACCGGCCTTGATGACGGCCACGCCGCCCGCGAGCTTGGCCAGGCGCTCCTGGAGCTTCTCGCGGTCGTAGTCGGAGTCGCTGTTCTCGATCTCGGCGCGGATCTGGTTCACACGGCCCGCGACCTGGTCGGTGGAGCCGGCGCCGTCGACGATGGTGGTCTCGTCCTTGGTGATGACGACCTTGCGGGCGCGGCCCAGGAGGTCCAGGGTCGCGTTCTCCAGCTTGAGGCCGACCTCCTCGGAGATGACCTCGCCGCCCGTGAGGATGGCGATGTCACCGAGCATGGCCTTGCGGCGGTCGCCGAAGCCCGGGGCCTTGACGGCGACGGACTTGAAGGTGCCGCGGATCTTGTTGACGACCAGGGTCGACAGGGCCTCGCCCTCGACGTCCTCGGCGATGATCAGCAGCGGCTTGCCCGACTGCATGACCTTCTCCAGGAGCGGGAGCAGGTCCTTGACGGAGCCGATCTTGGAGTTGGCGATCAGGATGTACGGGTCGTCGAGCGACGCCTCCATACGCTCCATGTCGGTGGCGAAGTACGCCGAGATGTAGCCCTTGTCGAAGCGCATACCCTCGGTGAGCTCCAGCTCCAGACCGAAGGTCTGGGACTCCTCGACGGTGATGACGCCTTCCTTGCCGACCTTGTCCATGGCCTCGGCGATGAGCTCACCGATCTGGGTGTCGGCGGCGGAGATGGAGGCCGTGGAAGCGATCTGCTCCTTGGTCTCGACATCCTTCGCCTGCTCGAGCAGGGCGCCGGAGACGGCCTCGACGGCCTTCTCGATACCGCGCTTCAGGGCCATGGGGTTGGCGCCGGCGGCCACGTTGCGCAGGCCTTCCTTCACCAGGGCCTGGGCGAGGACGGTCGCGGTGGTCGTACCGTCACCGGCGACGTCGTCCGTCTTCTTGGCGACTTCCTTGACCAGCTCGGCGCCGATCTTCTCGTACGGGTCCTCCAGCTCGATCTCCTTGGCGATCGAGACACCGTCGTTGGTGATCGTGGGGGCACCCCACTTCTTCTCAAGGACGACGTTGCGGCCCTTGGGGCCGAGGGTCACCTTGACGGCGTCGGCGAGCTGGTTCATCCCGCGCTCGAGACCGCGCCGGGCCTCCTCGTCGAACGCGATGATCTTGGCCATGTGAAGTGGTCCTCCCGGACTGGGGTGGATTGCTCCGGACCGCGCTGGCGCCCGCGACGGACGGCTCGCCCGCCTGTGGTTCCTTGCCCCACCCGGCGGACGGGCCTCACCGACCCGGTCCTCGTTGTCACTCTCACCTTCAGAGTGCTAACGCCAATGATTAGCACTCGCCCCCCGAGAGTGCAAGGCGCGCCCGCGCAGCGGGCTCGTTGAGGGGTGGTGGTCGGGTGACGGGCGGGCGCAAGCGGCTACCGATGATCCGCAGATGAACGCACCCGTGCGCCCGCGCACATCCCACTCATCCGGACCCCCGCCAGGACAGACCGAAGGGCCCGTATCCCCGTGGGACAACTCCCCGTGGGATACGAGCCCTTCGAAAGAAGTACGAAGAACGTCGCTGCTTGTACAGTCGGCGCGTGCTTCAGCCGGCCAGCCGGACCATGTCCGCCTGCGGCCCCTTCTGTCCCTGCGAGATCTCGAACTCGACCCGCTGACCCTCTTCCAGAGTGCGGTAACCGTCCATCTGGATCGCGCTGTAGTGGACGAATACATCCGCACCACCGTCGACCGCGATGAAGCCGTACCCCTTCTCCGCGTTGAACCACTTGACGGTGCCCTGAGCCATGCCTAACTCCCCTATTACTGGCCCTTGCACAGATCCACACTTCGCGGATCCGGGTCAGACCTCACCCCCCAACGGTTGGGGGCGTGCGCCGGAACGCGTCGACCGCGGCTGAATGTATCTGTCCAACTGCCGTCTGCAACAGGTCAATCGGACGAGAAATCTGGACACGACCGGTCCGGAATGTACGGAGAATTCGCCCGAATTCGGGGCAAGTCGGGCCCCATAAAAGGAGCATAAGCCGCAAAAGCCACGCACACTTTGGCTACTTCATATAGGGCGCGCGGCAGGAACTCATATGCACCCGGCATGAAATCGAGGGGAGAAACGAACCGGGTTCCCCAACTGTACCGCGCTCAACCATACAGAATGGCCCCCTCCGCTTCTCTCACGGAGGAGGCCATTCGGTGAACTCAGAGTGACCGCGATTACCGAAGGTAACAGGCCACCGTGGTCCAGAGGGGCCCAGCGGGGTCCAGCCGGGTCCAGCTGGGTCCCGTGGGGCTCAGCCTCCGGCGACGGCCGGAATGATGGACACACCCGCGCCGTCCGGGGTCGCCGTCTCCAGGCCCTGCTCGAAGCGGACGTCGTCGTCGTTCACGTAGACGTTCACGAACCGGCGCAGCTGGCCCTGGTCGTCCAGGACGCGGGCCGCGATACCCGTGTGGTTCTTCTCCAGGTCGGCGATGACCTCGGCGAGGGTCGCGCCCTCGGCGCTCACCTCGGCCTGACCGCCGGTGTAGGTGCGCAGGATGGTCGGGATGCGGACGGTGACGCTCATGGGGTGGGACCTCCGGTCGGGTACTGCTCGTGGTCGATGAGGGGCAGCGCCCCCATCAGGGGCGCGGGGCTCCATCGATGTGCGGCTCCGCCGCGATGGGGGTCCCCCCTGTTCGAGCGAAGCCGAGAAACTTGGGGGAGCGACCAGCCACGACGGACCCGCAGCGTAGAACGGACCGCAGTCTTACGGTGCTCCGGGCGAAGCGACTAGGCGAGGCCGGCCTCACGGAACGACTCCAGGTTGGGACGAATCGTCGCCGACAGCCCCGTACCCGCCACCGCGTCCAGCGTCTTGAGGCCGTCGCCGGTGTTGAGGACGACCGTGGTCAGGGCCGGGTCGAGCACGCCGGTCTCGATCAGCTTCTTCGTGACGCCGACCGTCACACCACCGGCGGTCTCCGCGAAGATCCCCTCGGTCCGCGCCAGCAGCCTGATCGCGTCCACGACCTGCTCGTCCGTCACGTCCTCCACGGCCCCGCCCGTCCGCCGGGCGATGTCGAGGACGTAGGGGCCGTCGGCGGGGTTGCCGATCGCGAGCGACTTGGCGATGGTGTTCGGCTTCTGCGGGCGCACGACGTCGTGGCCGGCCTTGTAGGCGACCGACACCGGCGAGCAGCCCTCGGCCTGGGCACCGAAGATCTTGTACGGCTTGTCCTCGACGAGCCCGAGCTTGATCAGCTCCTGCAGCCCCTTGTCGATCTTCGTGAGCTGGGAGCCGGAGGCGATCGGGACGACGATCTGGTCGGGGAGCTGCCACCCCAGCTGCTCGCAGATCTCGTACGCGAGCGTCTTGGAGCCCTCGGCGTAGTACGGCCGCAGGTTGACGTTGACGAAGCCCCAGCCCTCGCCGGCCGGGTCGCCGATCAGCTCGGAGCAGAAGCGGTTCACGTCGTCGTAGTTGCCGTCGATGCCGACGAGCTCGCCGCCGTAGACCGCGGCCATGACGACCTTGCCCTGCTCCAGGTCGTGCGGGATGAACACGCAGGAGCGGAAGCCCGCCCGGGCGGCCGCGGCACCCACGGCGCCGGCCAGGTTGCCCGTGGAGGAACAGGAGAGGGTGGTGAAGCCGAAGGCGCGCGCGGCCTCCAGGGCCTGGGCGACGACCCGGTCCTTGAAGGAGTGCGTCGGGTTACCGGAGTCGTCCTTCACATACAGACCGCCGGTCACGCCGAGCTCGCGCGCCAGGTTGTCGGCCTTGACCAGCGCGGTCCAGCCGGGGTTGAGGTTCGGCTTGCCGGCCACATCGGCGGGGACGGGCAGCAGGGGCGCGTACCGCCAGATGTTCGCGGGGCCGGACTCGATGCGCTTGCGCAGCTCTTCCGTCTCGTAGGCCGAGAAGTCGTACGCGATCTCCAGCGGGCCGAAACACTCCTCGCAGGCGAAGACCGGGCCGAGCGGGACGCGGTGGCCGCACTCGCGACAGGACAGCGCGGTGGCGGGGCCGAGGTCGACACTGGTCGTGGCGGGGGAGTTCGTGGTGTTCGCAGCGGTCTGCACAGCCATGGAGGCGAGGCCCTTTCTCCTCATCTTCCTCACGACGCATCTCGCCGTGAGACGGATTTGGCACCTTCCCTAGCCGGGAGCCTCGCAAGGCGATCGACGGTGATCGTGGAACGATCGACGCTGATCGGTACGAGAACCGGCTGGAGGGTTGCCGGGGCTTCATCGGGCCGTGTCCCTCTGCCCCTCTGGATGAGCGGTATGTGGTTGTTGATCGTGGAACGCAGCGGTGACCCCGCAATGCGATGGTCATCCGCGTTGTTCAAGACTGTAACCGAAGGCCAGGACAGTTGAGATAGCCGTCCGAACCGCGAGATGGATCACATGGGAGTCCATGTGGTCGCCTGGTCGAACAGTGAGGAGCCACAGACCGTGCTGGAAGAAGCTGAGCGCTGGCTGAGCACCCGCTCCTGGTCCGTGACCGATCGCCCGCTCCACCGGATCCTGGCCGCCAAACGTTCCTCGGGCCAGTCGGTCAGTGTCGTGCTGCCCGCGCTCGACGAGGAGGAGACGGTCGGAGAGATCGTCGCCGTGATCCGTCACGACCTCATGCAACAGGTTCCGCTCGTCGACGAGCTCGTCGTCGTCGACTCGGGATCGACGGACCGTACGTCGGAGGTCGCCGCCGCCGCGGGCGCGACGGTGGTGCACCGGGACGCGATCCTCCCGCGCATCCCCACCGTCCCCGGCAAGGGCGAGGTGCTGTGGCGCTCCCTCCTGGCCACCCGCGGCGACATCGTCTGCTTCGTCGACGCGGACCTCAGGGAGTTCTCGTCCGACTTCGTCTCCGGGATCGTGGGCCCGCTGCTCACCGACCCGGGCGTCGACCTGGTCAAGGCGATGTACGACCGCCCGCTGGGCGGAGCCGCGGGCCAGGGCGGCCGGGTCACCGAACTGATGGCGCGCCCCCTGCTGAACATGCACTGGCCGCAGCTCGCGGGCTTCGTCCAGCCGCTGGGAGGCGAGTACGCGGCCCGCCGCTCGCTCCTGGAACGGCTCCCGTTCCCGGTCGGGTACGGGGTGGAGCTGGGCATGCTCGTCGACGCCCTGCACCTGGTGGGGCTCGACGCGCTGGCCCAGGTCGACGTCGGCGTCCGCAAACACCGCCACCAGGACGGCCAGGCCCTCGGCCGTATGTCCGCCGCCATCTACCGCACGGCCCAGCTCCGCCTGGCCCGCGGCCACCTGATCCGCCCGTCACTGACGCAGTTCGAACGGGGAAAGGAGGGCTTCGAACCGCGCACGTACTCGGTGGACACGGAGGAGAGGCCGCCGATGGTGGAGATCGAGGAGTACATGGAACGCAAGGCGGCGTGATCGCAAGGGGCCGCAGGCCCCTGCCCAGGGGCGCGGGGAACTGCGCGACCAGCCGGATACGACCGGCACACGCGCCACAACAGCTCCCCCCGAGCTCATAGGCGCCCACGCCCACCCAGCGCAACCGCACGTTTGAGCGGATGCGGCAAGGGCTAGGAACACGAACATGGCTTCCGCTCCCCCCAACGGCGCCCCCATCCTCGTCGCGTCCAACCGCGGCCCGGTCTCGTACACCCTGGACGAGAAGGGCGAGCTCACGGCGAAGCGCGGCGGAGGCGGCCTGGTATCGGGGCTGTCGGCGATCGGGCCGGAGGCCGGCGCGGTGTGGGTGTGCTCGGCGCTGGGCGACGGCGACCGGGAAGCCGTACGGCGGGGTGTGAGCGAGCCCGGCGTACGGATGCTCGACATCGATGCCGCGACGCACGCGGACGCGTACAACGGCGTCGCCAACTCCGTGCTGTGGTTCGTGCACCACATGCTGTACCAGACTCCGCTGGAGCCGGTCTTCGACGGCGAGTTCCGGCGCCAGTGGGCGTCCTACGAGGCGTACAACCGGGCGTTCGCCCTGGCGCTGGCCGAGGAGGCGGCGCAGGACGCGGCGGTCCTGGTCCAGGACTACCACCTGGTCCTGGTGCCGAGGATGCTGCGCGAGCTGCGCCCCGACCTGCGAATCGGCCACTTCTCGCACACCCCGTGGGCGCCGGTGGAGTACTTCCGGCTGCTGCCCGACGACATCGCGGCGAAGGTGCTGCGCGGCATCCTCGGCGCGGACCGGGCGGCGTTCCTGACGCAGCGGTGGGCGGACGCGTTCACGGAGTGCTGTCACGCGGTCCTGGGGCCCGGGATCCCGTCGGGCACCCGGATCGGGGTGCACGGGCTGGGGGCCGACGCGGACTTCCTGCGCGAGCGCTCGCACGAGCCGGATGTCGGCGAGCGGATGGCGGCGTTGCGGGAGCAGATCGGTACGGCGCCGGACGGGACTCCGCGGCGGACGATCGTACGGGTCGACCGGACCGAGCTGTCGAAGAACATCGTGCGGGGGCTGCTGGCGTACCGGCAGTTGCTGGAGGACCGGCCGGAGTGGCGCGAGCGCGTGGTTCACGTGGCGTTCGCGTACCCGTCGCGGCAGGACCTCGCCGTGTACCGCGACTACACGGCGGAGGTACGGCGGCTGGCGGACGAGATCAACTCGCGGTACGGGACGCCCGGCTGGACTCCGGTGGTGCTGCATGTGAAGGACGACTTCGCGCGCTCGCTGGCGGCGTACCGGCTGGCGGACGTGGCGTTGGTGAACCCCATCCGGGACGGGATGAACCTGGTCGCCAAGGAGGTGCCGGTCGTCTCCGACGAGGGGTGTGTACTGGTGCTGTCGCGGGAGGCGGGGGCGTACGAGGAGCTGGGTGAGGACTCGGTGGTGGTGAACCCGTACGACGTCGGGGGGACGGCGGTCGCTCTGCACGAGGCGCTGGAGATGCCGCTCGGGGAGCGGGCCGAGCGCACGAAGCGGCTGGCCGCGGCGGCGACGGCGCTGCCGCCGACACGGTGGTTCCTGTCCCAGCTGGACGCACTGGCTCCCTGAGGAGTTCGCCCCCGCCGCCCCTACCCCTGTCTCT